>JAVBKE010000101.1:0-36192 GCA_031554185.1 Caryophanales bacterium | reverse complement strand
CACGTGTCACATGATCTACTTCAGCCAATGGATGCCTGGGATTTCCTAGGCCAATCGCAGCAATTTTATGATTGGTTTGCTGAGTTGTTGGGGGAGGTGCAAAGAGTCAACTGTTGTTGACATGCAATTTAAGACCCTTTTAGTCCTTCAAAAATACCCTTTTTTGAAGTTGCTGACCGTTGAGGGCGAGGTTGTAGAAAATGTAATTATTTAGAAATCACGCCTCAACAGAGTGAAACAAGATACACAATAGTCAGTTTTTTAATAGTGTAAAGCCACACACAAAAAAAAGCCCCTGTGGCATGTGGGACTTGAAATTAAAAAATCATATGTTAGTTAAATGGTTTTTCAAACCAGTCATAATAATCTTCAAAATCTTTTTCAGCATACAGCTTCATCAAAGCTGGACGCATAGCTTGAAAAACCTCGATAAACTCATATCCTCCAAAGAAGCTTGAAAATTCTTTGTTTGTTAAAGCTTTAGATAGGATTGATATAATTTCTTCCGTTTTTTTTGGGTCATCCAGTACATTAATTAATTTTCCAACCAAGTAGCCATCATCAAAAGAGATATTTTTATCTTTAATATTTCTTTCGAAGTTATCTTTTACAAATTCTTGGATTTTGTTTCTCTCTCCGTATGTGATGTCTTGAGAAATAGAAAAATACCCATAGATTTCTGTAGATACAAAAATAACAGCTTCTTCTTTCTGCTTACTATCTAGCTGGTAATGGCAATTAAAGTATTCCTGTGTGATCGATGTGATATATTCTCTCATTTTTTCATGATAAATACCTGCAAAGCAATCGTCCAAAAATTCTTCAACAGGGTATCCAAATTCATTTTCCCAGCCTGGATTTTTAAAATCACCTGTTAAGAAGTCTTCTTTTATTTCGGATGCAATGTTTGGGTAATCAGAAAGAAGTGTATTGTGTCCTAGCAAAATCAAATAGTCTCGTATGTAGTCTTCAATTTCTCCAAAATAAAACCAGCCAATTGGTTTTCCTGGTCAAATGGATAAAAAGTATTAGGGGGAATGTGTATCAATTTTTGGTACACATCCTTCATTATCAACACGACAATAATCAGACGAACTGGGAGAATGTATTTTTCCCTTTTGAAAAATTGAATTGCTCTTATTATGCACTCAACAGAGCTGTGAATCTGTCATTCTAGGTAGATGGGGATTCATGTTGTGAAATAATTTCAAAAGTAAAAAATCCAAATGAAAGGAGGGTCTTTATGAATGAAATGACGGTTTTATTATCCGAGAGTCAACAAAAAGCACTACAGCTAAAGATTCACAGATTAATCACAAATGAAATTAATGAAGTATGCTCTTTTGAAAGGATATATCAAAAGTAATCCTTGTGATTTATTAGAATTGCCAGTAAATGAGTGATTAAAATGGAAACAGGAAGTCGAACGCTCCAGCAAATACTACTCAGTTGAAGAGATTCAACAAACATTAGCATTGATGAAATCAGAGTATGGAATGTAAGCGTATGTACTGTTTAAACTACTTTATGATCTTGGAGCAAGTAAAGGAGAAATCTTCCCATTAACTTGGAGAGATATTGATTTTACAAATAAGTCAATATTCTTAGGGCACAAGCTAACAAAGGATACTGAAACTGGTAAACTAAAGCGTGTACGTGGGATGAAAAATAAATACAGATTTCGTACTGTTCCAGCAAGTGATGAAATTATTGAGTTGCTTGTAGAGAAGGCATCACAAAAGATGGCGTTGAAAAAATTGAAAATTAAGCAAACCCCTGAACAGTTGCTATTCACTCAAATCACTTCAACAGGGGAAATCAACCAACCATTGCATAAAAAGTGGCTCAATGATCGGTTAAAGAAGATATCAGAAAAATATGGAACCACTCATATTAAACCGCATGGACTAAGACATACTTTTGTTTCGGATATGTTAAACCATGGTGTTGATGGTTTAATTGTTAAAGCGCTAGTTGGACATTCTGACACTTCAAATATGATTCGTGATGTTTATGGACATGCAAGTGACGAGTCAAAGGTTAATGCAATTTCACTAGTTGACGGTTCCAGAAAACAATATCGTCACCAAAGTCGTTACCAAGACGAAATTCCTCTATAAAAAAATCCCACTTCGCCAAGAAGTGAGATTATGGAGAACGCTTGCTATTGCAAGGTTCCTGCGGGTTTGGCACCCAATGATCCCGACTGGGTTCGAACCAGCGACCCCCACCCTGTCAAGGTGGTGCTCTCCCAGCTGAGCTACGGAATCGAAATATCAACAAAGCCTAGTATACCAGCGTTTTGGGTTTGTGTCAAAATGAAATTTGCTTAGAATTTGACTCTGTGGGGCAGAGGTGATTAACTCCTTATTTTGCAACAATGTTTGACTCTGCCGAATAGTTTTTAAGCTTTTCTAAAGTACTTCTTTATCTGTCTCACCTTCTGTATTAAATAGAGATGCAAGGTTTTCAGTTGCACCAAAGGGCTAGCTCAGATGTTAAATAAATCTACAAATCTGAAAATATCGTTACAAATTGGTAAAGAGGAAACATTAACATCGATTTAAAATTTATCAATGAACCAGCTTTTCAGTTCCACCGAGAAAGCAAGGAAACAGGAATAATTATTTGGATTTTGAAGTGCTTAACATTTATATGTGCTTGTGGCCTTAGCAAACTTATTGGAGAAGGTCCATTCTGGTGAATTTGATTGCTGTATAGATTTTTATACTAAAGTGTAGAGTAAATTCCATGTTTTCAGTTTTGCTTGAATAGTTATTGTTAGATGCCTTAATGACAAACCACTAGATATTGATTACCATATTATTATCTACGGATTATCATAATCAATGTGATAAAATAGCAGTATAGAAAACAAAAATATAGGGTGAACAAGAATGATCATATACGTTAAATTGGATTTGTTTCAGAGCCCTGCGCATGTACTTGTGAACACGATTAATACGGATGGTGTAATGGGGAAGGGCATTGCGAAAACTTTTAAGAGCATCTATCCAGAGATGTTTAAGCAATACCAATATTACTGTGAGAAAGATATGCTGGCGGTCGGTAAGCTATGGGTTTATAAAACACCTAATAAATGGGTTTTGAATTTTCCAACCAAAATTCACTGGAGAAATCCTTCAAAGCTTGAATATATAGAAGCTGGCTTGCAGAAATTTGTTGAAACCTATGAGGAAAAAGGTATTGATTCAGTTGCTTTTCCGCCGCTCGGATGTGGTAATGGTGGACTTGATTGGGAAAGCCAAGTTAAGCCATTGATGGAGAAGTACTTGAAGGATTTGCCGATTGATATTTATATTCATTTTGCTGGTGCTATGGGTGATTTCTACTGTGAGGTTGAGTTACTGGACAATGGTGCAGTGAAATAGAGATGAGGCTTTTGAAGAAGGGGGTACATGAATATGCATAAATTTAGTCCGGCTCACGCATTTACGCTTTGTGCGCTAGACAACACTGCTACATTAGATATAGGACAGAAAACCTGTGTATTTATTGCTGCATTTTATGAATTAATATTCCAGGAAATCATTTTTATAAATGATAAGGGGTTAGTGATCATCAATAAAAAAGGTTGCACAGATATAAGGTATTTACAGAAGATTGTGCATAGAATCTCAGCTGAAAAACCTAGAAAACTTATAAAGTGGATTGAATACTTATGATAGGTCAATCTAGAAAATATTGAACGAAATTGTGGACGAAGTTGTTAACTCACTTGGGAAATGTCATGTCTAAAAACTACGATTAAAGCTGGTGTTTTTAGAAAAAAACAGTGTACGGCACAAGAAACACTAGAAAAATGCAGGGAGCTTGAGCAAGAAGAAAGAGAAAAGTTAGAAGAAGCGCAAATGGCAACTGTTAGTATGAAACGAGAGGCACAAATTCGTTTAGAAGAATCGAAGAAACGAGAAGAAAGAATCCTTGCCAGAGCAAAAGAAAAGGCGAAAAAGATCATTGATCTTGGGAAGGAAGAATTTGAAAATGTAAGGGTACTGATTACGGAGAGTATCAAACGGTATCAGCATTTTTATCAAGAAATTGACGATGTTGAGGAATGTCCGTCTGTGGCTGTTTGTGTTGCTGAAAAAGAAAAGGTGCATGAATATCAAAGGTAGGATCTGACTAAAGCGAAACTACTGAGACAGTGGAAAAAGTTGTGTTAATTAAGTATGAAATGAATCCTCCAAGGCAGAAAGCAGAAGAAATTGCCCAGGGGATTTTTGATCGTGTTAATATGATAGAAAACTACTCAAGGAGTGCGAATACCATTGTGAATGTAACCAATGCTACTAGTTATGGCAATGGTAAAAAAAAGCAGTTGTGATTGTGATCCAACAAAAGTAAATGTTAAATTAAAGAAAGATTGAAGTTCCTAACACCTTATCAGATTAATAACAGATGTAAACTTTTGAACTAGTTGCGGCTAGAAAAGTAGTCAAGTAATGAAGCCCGGAACTCTAACGAACAGGTTAGAAGTTCTGGGCTTTGTATTGATAAATTTAAGTTTACAACAACCAAGCAGTTCTGACGCCTCTTCGGTAATGAAGGCACTTATTTATAGGCAATTCGATGATGTGCATTCAAAATCAAATCAACTACGAACAACAGCGAAGTGTGATGATAAGGATACTTCCCACCAACTAAATTCTCGGAGGAGCTATAAATCGTTGTCGTAGCATACTGTGAAATGAGCGCCGAGGGGTTCCCTGTAATTAACACACTCGGAGTGAAATTAAACTTCAAATTTTCAGCCAGATTGAGCAAATGCTTCGTTTGACCACTAGCCGAAATTATAATCACAACATCCTCTGGCGTCGCCACCCTCGGTAATACATCAATCAAAAAAGGTTCAGCACTCATGGAACAATTTTTATCTTCTTTTGTCAAAACTTTCAAAAAATATTCGCCGATCATTTTACTGAGTCCAAGGCATGCGATATGCACACGCTGAGCACGTACAATCCGGTTTGCTAGTTCATCAATTTGATTTTCATCAATTTGACCAATACTATCAATGAGGCACCTAGAGAATGATTCAGATGAATTGACTGGGGCTTCTTTTGAGAAATTTTTTTTGTTTAGTTGATATTTTAATTCGGAGAAGCCTTGTAATCCAAGTTTGTGGCACATCCGGATGACGGTTGTCGTGCTGACGCTATTTCGTTCTGCAATATCTGCGAGTGTCTGATTTCGTAAATCTGATCGGTGATTCTCCAAATAAAAGAATACCTTCTTCTCTGCAAAACTAAGCAGTTCAAATTTTTCAGAAAAAGTTTGCATTAATGAATTCATTTGATCTCACGCTCCAGCTAGTTTGACAAATCTTCTATGTATTATTGTACGGGAATCGTATCTTTTAGACCGATTATTCGTGATATAAGTAAGAAGTAAGAACTTTATTCATTCATTATAGCAAATTACTTTATGGACAGGGGATGGAAATCTTGAGATTAGAGGACATGACTGCGGAGAAGCTAATTTTTTTCAGTAAGGAATGGGACAATAAGGAAGAGGTTATTGAGCATTTATCCAAAGCGCTGGAACGTGAAGGGCTTGTAACAGATCAAAAGCAATTTATTGAAGCAGTGTATGAGCGCGAAGCGATTTCAGCTACAGGGCTCGAGCATGGATTAGCGATTCCACATGGTAAAAGCAAAGCTGTTAAGAAAGCGGGATTTGCAGTAGCAAGACTTGAGAAACCAATTGCCACTTGGGAAAGTGTTGTCGCTGGTAATGAGGTTGACTTGGTATTCTTGCTTGCGATTCCGGAAGCAGAAGCAGGATCAACGCATTTAGAATTATTGGCTGAACTTAGCACACGCTTAATGGATAAAACATTTTTCAATCAATTGCGAAATGCAACAAATACCAAGGATTTCATGGATGCTTTATCGTATATACCAGTTCGTGAAACAGTCACACATAGCGATAAACATTTAGTAGCGATTACAGCTTGTGCCGCTGGAATTGCACACACCTATATGTCTGCCGAAGCACTAGAACAAGCTGCATTAGAACTAGGCATCAAAATTAGAATTGAAAAACAAGGTGCCAATGGTATTGAAAATCGATTAACGCAAGCAGAAATTGATGCTGCTGATGGTGTTATTTTCGCAACGGATATTGCTCCGAAAGGGAAAGATCGTTTTGTAGGAAAACCGTACATTCAAAGGCGTGTTGCAGAGCCGCTGAGACGTGCCAAAGAAATGGTGCAAGAAGTCTATGATAAGCCAGACGGTGTCATTGCTGGTGAAAAAGCAGAAGCCACGCAAGATGGTGAGAAAAAACAATCAGTCTTTAGTCAAATTAATCAAGGAATTCTTACCGGGATTTCTTACATGATTCCAGTCATCGTCGCAGGTGGTTTGATGCTCGGAATCGGACAACTAGGTGCTGGTGCATTTGGTCTTGCCAAAAATATTGCCGAACCACAGTTTGCGACTGATCCAAATGAATTAATCGTCATTTTCCATTATCTTGTCTTGTATGGAACGATGATCATGAAATTCATGTATCCAGTATTCGCTGCCTTCTTGGCCTATTCAATCGCTGACCGTCCTGGAATCGCACCAGGTTTCATCGGTGGCGCATTTGCCGCCGGATTGCACTTCACCTTTTGGGCAGAAGAAGGCGTTGCCTCCGGGTTTTTCGGTGCATTAGTACTCGGTATTGCCGCCGGATTTATTGCTAAATTCTTGAATGAAAATATTCATCTGCATAAGAACTTGCAGGCAATGAAGCCAATGTTCTTGATTCCTGGTATTACTGTACTGCTCATCTTTTTCCTTAATTTCTATCTCGTTGACCCAGTATTCGGCGGACTAAACCAATGGATACAAGATTGGGTTACTGCACATAAGGATTCTAGTACGCTTGTACTGACAACAATCATTGCTTGCCTTACAGCATTTGACTTAGGTGGACCTGTCAACAAAGCAGCAGGCGCTGTCGCAATCGGACTTGCTGCAGATCATATTTTCCCACTGACCCCACGTGTTCTTTCGATTGTCATTCCACCAATTGGGATTGGACTTGCAACAATTATTGATAAGTTTGTCGTCAGACGCCGTGTCTTTGATGAAAATCAGCGAGTAACAGGTATGACTTCCTTAGTGCTTGGGTTTATCGCTATTGGTGAGGGTGCTATCCCGTTCATGCTCCGGAATCCAATCATCACGATTTCAATCAACATGGCAGGGGCAACGATTGGTTCCCTAGTAGCCGTGACCCTCGGTGCTGTCCAGTGGTACCCGTTACCTGCGATTTGGGGCTGGCCGCTTGTCGAAAATTTCTGGGCATATGCCTTAGGAATTATATCAGGTGTTGCCTTCATTGCATTTGGTAATATTTTTGCAAGATACTATTTAATCAAGCGGAAAGAAAAGCAAGATAAAGCTGATCTGATAGCAAAAAATTCTTGAAGATAGGCAGTGGGTTTCTAAAAAATGAGGACCTATAAAAAGAATGAGTTCGTTTGGTCAAACAATTAAATCAGTAAGCAATTCACTATTTTAAAAAAACAAAGAGGTATAACAATGAAAAAAGTTCACGTAGTAGCACATTCCCACTGGGATCATGAATGGTATTTTACAATGGAAGATGCAGATATTATTCTGATCGAGAATCTTGATTATCTGATTGAATCATTGGAGAACGATCCGGAGTTTGCTAGTTATAGCTTCGATGGGCAGTTTTCGGTCATCGATAAATATCTCAAACTCCGCCCAGAAAATAAGCAAAGACTCGGCAAATTAATTCGTGAAAAGCGCTTATTCATTGGTCCGTGGTATACACAGACTGATTCACTGCTTGTTAGAACGGAAGCCGTGATTCGTAACTTACTGTACGGTGTCAAACTGAGTAAGGAAATGGGACACAGTATGAAAATTGGTTATTTGCCAGATATTTTCGGTCAGCACACTTATTTCCCTTCATTCTTTAAAGAATTTGGGATTGAGCACGCAGTTTTTCAGCGTGGTGTCTATAATGACCAGATTGAAACAGACTTGAACTTCATCTGGAAATCACCAGATAATCAAGATTTGAAGACGAATAATATTTTCTTTGGATACGGACCAGGTAAATTTTTAAGTGCTGAGGATCAGTATATTGAGAATAACTTGTTGCCGATCTTAGAAAGATTAAAGCAAATGAATCAACATACGGAGCAATTGTTATTGCCTTCTGGTGGCGATCAAGTCTTGATTAGACGTCATTTTCCAGCTGTGGTTGCTGAATTAAATGAAAAAGTTGCAGGTTATCAGTTTGAGTTATCTGATTATGAAGCCTATATGCAAGCAGCTTGGCAAGATGGTGACTTCAAACGAGTGATTGAAGGTGAGTTACTAGCTTGTCAAAAATCAAGAATTCATCATACTTGCCGCTCA
Organism: Caryophanales bacterium; assembly: GCA_031554185.1. Taxonomy (GTDB): domain Bacteria; phylum Bacillota; class Bacilli; order JARBTR01; family JARBTR01; genus JAVBKE01. The sequence continues at coordinate 27,781 of JAVBKE010000101.1, read as the reverse complement.
GAACGCTATGATATTAAACAATTGAATGCACGTCTCGAGCGTAAAGTGATTGGCATCTTGGAGCCGCTTGCAGTAATCGCTGAGCAAGCAGGATTCTCCTATCCAAAGGGCTGGCTCGATATTATGTGGAAAAAGATATTTGACAGTCAAGCGCATAATGGGATTGGTGCATCTAATTCTGATGATGCAAACCGTGACCTTGTCAATCGCCTGATTAGTGCAGAGCGAATGGCAGATGGTTGGATTAATATCTGTAAAAAACAAATTGCCAATGCAATTGGTTTGGATAACACTTTAGTTGTCTTTAATACAGATGCAGTTCCATTCACAGGCATCGTGCAGGCAACAATTTTCACCTCGAGCGCTGATGTACAGATTCAAGACGTGAGTCAGAATAAGATCAATTTTACAATTTTAAAACAAGAACGATTAGCTGGTGGTCGTTCGGTTCAGGTGACAGCAAAAGGTGAAAAAGAAGTGACGATTGCAGATTACTATCGCACTGACTTGTACCTTCAGGCCGAGGATGTTCCATCAATGGGCTACATCGCTTATCAAATCTGTGAGCAGTCTTCTCCTATGGATCTGTTGAAGAGAGAAAAAGCTACTTGCATTGCAAATGAAGCGTTCGCTATTTCCTACCAAAATGGTGAGCTGATTTTAGAAGATAAAAGTACTGGTAGAAAGCAAACTAGCTTCATCTCGTTTGATGATGTGGCTGATGCTGGCGATTCGTTTGATTTTTCACCACTTGAGGGTGATGAAACGGTTGCGATCAATCAGGCAGAGTTGGTCAGTGTAGAGCAAAGTGAGCTAGTATCCAAACTAACTGTCCATCATACAGTTTGTTTACCTACTGATTTAGAAGGAAGAAAAGAGAAAAATGTGACACAATCATTTACTGTGGTAACATGCTTTGAACTTAGAAAAGGGGAAGAATTTGTCCGCGTTCATCATGAAGTTGATAATGAATGTAAGGATCACCGCTTACGGGTGTTGCTTCAAACAGGGATGAACGATTTAACGACTTGTTATGCAGATCAAGGCTATAGTCTTGTGGAGCGCTCTGTCCACAACCCCTATCTAGTGAACTGGCGTGAAGATGGATTTGTTGAGGCACCGATGCCAATCTACCCGTTGGAACAAATTGTGACAGTACAAGAGCAAGATTATCGCTATACAGTTGTTGCTAATAGCTTAAAAGAATATCAAGTCTTACCAGAGACGGGTGAAATTGCGTTAACATTGTTTAGAAGTAATGGGCTACTAGGACGAGACAACCTTGCCTGGCGTCCAGGAAGAGCATCTGGTATCAATAATAAGGTTGTTTACACACCAGATGGTCAAATGCTAACGAAAATGACATTTGATTATGCGATTTCACTTGGCACTCAAGACGACAGCCAGTTGTTTAGATTGGCACAACAGTTTGAAGGCCATCAAGAGGCTTATCAACTGCAGAAGCTGAACACATTCAATGAGCGTTTAGATCGTTTTGAGATTCCTCTTGGAAACGTTGAACTTGCACGGCAAAGTTCGCTATTCCACAACGATAATCCAGCAATTTTGATGAGCACTTGTAAGCAGTCTTGGGATGGAAAGGGCGTTATTATTCGATTCTTTAATCCAACAAATCAGCAGCAAGCTTTTACCTTCCATTCTGATCAACATGCAAAAGTCAGACAAGTTACATTAGAAGAGGAAGCCATCGGCGGTGTACCTGAAAAGATTGGACCAAAGTGCTACATCACGATAAAAGTTGAATTTTCTAGCTAGAAAGGTGTATAAAGTGAAGGTTTAAAAAAGATGGGGACGAATTACTATGTTTCCATCTTTTTTAGAAGGAAAGGTACTTTTAGTAAAATAGATCGATTGGAGAGTAGAAAAATGTATAATAAGCAACCTTGCATAGAAGTAGAAAACCATGATCATCAAGCATGGCGCGGGTATTCTGCGATGATCAAAGAGGTGAAGAAAACAATTGCGGCAGTTGGTAAAAAAACGGTTGTTGTTGCAGTAGATTTATATCCGGGGGTACGTGTTGAAGAAATCAAAACAAAATTCGTTGATCATTTAGGTGCGGAGAAGGTGGTTTTCTCGGATGAGGCATTTTTCCAAACGGCGGAGTTTGTTACTGAGAAAATAAAAGTTCTGTTGACGGATGACCGAGTGTTTGGGGTAATGTCGCATGCCCATTTCAATAATTTCATTGATGAAGATAAGCTTGCTGATGCGGAGAAGTCAATTGAGGCGGCTGAAGGCGTTGTTGTCGTTTATGGTGTAGCTGCAACGCTTGCTGTCACGCCAGACATTCATATTTATGCTAACATGGCGAGGTGGGAGATTCAACAACGTTATCGCTCTGGCGAAATCGCCAACTGGAAAGCAACTAATTTTCATGAGGACGCTTTGAAAAAATACAAACGAGGATTTTTCTTCGAGTGGAGAATGGCTGATCGTTATAAGAAAAAACATTTTGAGCAATTTGACTACGTCATCGATTCTAACATCAAAAATGATGTGAAAATGATTAGTGGTGGGGCGTTTTTAACTGGGTTAAAACAAGCAAGTGAACAGCCGTTTAGAGTTGTTCCGTTTTTTGACCCTGGTGTCTGGGGTGGGCAATGGATGAAAGAAGTTTGTGATTTGGATCGAAATGTAGAGAACTTCGCTTGGTGCTTTGACTGTGTGCCCGAGGAGAATTCACTTCTATTAAAAGTTGGTGAAACCATCGTAGAGATTCCATCCATTGACGTCGTTCTTCGCCATCCTATTGCGCTACTGGGTAATCAAGTCCATGCAAGATTTGGTGATGAATTTCCGATTCGGTTTGATTTTTTAGACACTGTGGGTGGTCAGAATTTGTCACTTCAAGTGCATCCCTTAACCGAGTATATTCAGGAACATTTTGGTATGAATTATACGCAGGATGAGTCTTACTATATGCTTGATACTGGTGAAGAAGCGGTTGTCTACCTTGGCGTGAGAGAGGGCATTACCAAGGAATTCTTTTTCAATGAATTGCAGAAAGCACAAACAGGGGTAGTAGCGTTTCCAGCTGAAAAATTGGTCAATCAATTTCCAGCGAAAAAGCATGATCACTTTCTAATCCCAGCGGGGACAGTGCATTGTTCAGGGAAAGATGCAATGGTGCTTGAAATCTCTGCCACCCCCTTTATTTTTACGTTTAAGCTTTGGGATTGGGGCAGACTTGGCATGGACGGGAAGCCGCGCCCAATTCATTTAGAGCATGGTGCCGAGAATGTGCAATTTGACCGAGATACAAAGTGGGTAGAAAATAACTTAGTAAATCAGGTAGAAAAAGTGGCAGAGGGTGACGGGTGGCTCGAAGAGCGGACCGGACTTCATGAGCGTGAGTTTATTGAGACAAGACGCCATTGGTTCGACAAACCTGTTCATCACGATACCAATGGTTTAGTCAATGTGCTCAACTTGGTGGAAGGAGCGCAAGTGATGGTTGAATCTCCTGAAAATCGTTTCGCTCCATATGTTGTCAATTACGCAGAGACTTTCATCGTCCCAGCATCAGTAGGGGGTTATACCATTCGTCCTTATGGAGAGTCGGTCGGGAAGACGGTTGCTACAGTAAAAGCATTTGTGAGGGTGTAGATTTTTATTAGCATCTTGGCGTTATGTTTTATCCGGGATGCTTTTTTTGCTTTCTACAAATAAAAATGTCGAAAATATGATAATTGTAGTTTGATTTACATGAATAAAGACTTTATCCATCTGCGAAAATGGAAATGATCAAATAATCATGTTAGAATAGATAGCATGTTTTTCATTGAAGCATATTCTGATTTTGAAAACGGTCGTTTTTCAGAAAGAAGTTTGAGGAGAATGAAAATGATAAAAGTCGTTTTTACATATAAAACTAAAACTGAAGATTTACCCGAATTGATGCATAAATTCAGCCAGTCCGCTGATCCAAAGTTTCATTCAGAAGTAGGGAATATCAAAATCGAACGCTTTAAAAGAATTGTGGGTGAATATACCTATATCGTGTTAGATATTTACTACAATTCTGAAGAAGACTACAATGCACGGACGGCATTCGAACGCAGTCAATCAGCGTGGAATGGGATTTGGTTTAACCCGAAGAATAAACATGAAGAAGTATCCGTGGAGATATTTGACGTTTTTTGATAAAAAATTCTTATTCATTAGTGTACAGACTTTGTACACTAATGAATTGTCTGAAAATCATCTGTTGATGCTCCTGGGTGATTATTTATACACTATCCTTTTGTTGTAATTCACTGAAAATAAATATTAATTATATTTAATTAACCAGGATAGTGTAGAAAAAATGCTTGACATAGTAAATTAGTCCGTATTATACTCATTAACAATATCAGAAAACCTTATGAGTAAAAGAGTAGCTAGGGAATCTTTTAAGCGAGTTGGCAAATGGTGGAAGGCTAACAGGATGAAGTAGTGAAGCGCATTTATGAAGGATTGCTTTGAAAAGACGGTTCAGCAGGAATTTCGTCAAGCTGATCATACTGTAGAAGCAATGGTGGGTGGCCTTAACACATGCGAGTGGAACGATTTACAGGCTAAATGTAAGCGTTCAAAAAGAGTGGTACCGCTGACAATGTTAGTCTCTTTGAATTTTTATTGAATAAAAATTCAAAGGGGCTTTTTTTATGCGATCGAGAAAGTGTAAAATGTCAGTATCTCTCAGTCCATAAGCAGATTAATGCATGAAATGTTAGGCTCGAGCTTTGTTTTGTAATGCAGATCATCATTCATATGGAAAATCAAATCGAAAAGGGGAACAGTGTTATGAAAGAGAAAATCGTACTTGCTTATTCAGGTGGACTAGATACAACAGCCATTATTCCTTGGCTAAAGGAGAATTATAATGATGCAGAAGTAATTGCGGTCTGTGTTGATATTGGGCAAAAAGATGATTTTGCAACGATTAAAAATAGGGGACTTGCGACTGGTGCTTCCGAGTGTTATTTGATTGATGCAAAAGAAGAATTTGTAACTGAGTATGTGTATGATCTAGTCCAAGCAGGGTGTACATACGAGGGGAAATATCTTCTAGGGACTTCAATTGCCCGTCCGTTGATTGCAAAGAAACTAGTTGAGATTGCTAAGCAAGTTGGCGCAACAGCAATTTGTCACGGTAGTACTGGTAAAGGCAATGATCAAGTTCGTTTTGAAATCACAATTAAAGCACTAGCTCCACATATGAATGTGATCGCGCCATGGCGTTTAGATAGCTGGACATTCCAGTCACGCGAAGATTTGATTGTTTATTTACAATCGAAAAATATTCCAACACCAACAGTCGTCGAAAAGAGTTACAGTTGTGATGCGAATATCTGGCATGTGAGTCATGAAGGGCTCGAGCTTGAAGATCCGGGACTCGCACCGAACTATCAGAATATGTTGCAGCTATGTGTGACAGCTGAGGAAGCGGTTGACAGACCAACTTATATCGAAATCGGCTTTGATAAGGGTGTGCCTGTGACAATTGATGGTGAGGTTGTTTCACCACTCGAAATCATGGAAGATTTAAATGAAATTGGTGGATTAAATGGTATTGGTATCATTGATATAGTTGAGAACCGGATGGTTGGCATGAAGTCAAGAGGCGTGTATGAAACACCGGGCGGGACAATTTTAGCTTATGCTCATAAAGAACTTGAGTACCTTTGTCTCGATAAGCAAAGTTTAGCGTTTAAAGATACAGCAGGTGTGAAATATGCTGAACTACTCTACCAAGGCGAATGGTTTACACCCCTTAGATCAGGATTATCATTGCTGATGAAATCGTTAAACAGCACACTCACGGGGACTGTGAAATTGAAGTTATATAAAGGAAATATCATATCACAAGGGGCTTTCTCAGATTTTTCACTATACAATGAAGATATCGCCAGCTTTGTAACTGGTGACTTATATAATCAAAATGATGCACAGGGTTTTATCAATTTATTTTGCTTACCAGTTGAAGTCAGGGCACTGATGCAAGAAAGGAATCAAGCGTAATGAAGTTATGGGGCGGGCGATTTACAGGTACAACAAGCAGTGCAACAGATAGCTTTCACTCTTCGATTTCTTTTGATCAACGTCTATATGAGGAAGATATTTTTGGCAGCATTGTTCATGTGGAAATGTTGGCTAAACAGGCAATTATTGCTGACGCTGACGCAGTCTTAATCAAAAAGACACTGCTGGAAATTCTCGATGATACCCAATCAGGAAAAGTCACATTTGACGAAAAAGCAGAAGATATCCATATGAATATCGAAATGCTACTGATTGAACGGATCGGTACGATTGGTAAAAAGCTACACACAGGCCGTAGTCGGAACGACCAGGTAGCGCTTGATTTGAAACTATATACAAAAAAACAGATGAAAGAGATTCAAAAGCTTGTTGTAGCGTTGCAAACGACTTTGGTGGAAATGGCAGAAGAAAATATTGCAACCTACATGCCCGGCTTCACACATATGCAGAAGGCGCAACCAGTCACGTTTGCTCATCATTTAATGGCGTATTATGAAATGTTTAGTCGTGACTATGATCGATTAGCAGACTGCTATAAACGAGCTGATACATCACCACTAGGTGCAGGAGCACTAGCAACAACTACCTATCCAATTGATCGCGAGTACGCGATGGAGAAGCTTGGATTTGCTTCACTGACGATGAACAGCATTGATGCCGTTTCGGATCGTGATTATTGTGTAGAGCTTTTGGGTGACCTTTCTCTTATTATGATGCATTTGAGCCGGTTCTGTGAAGAAATCATTATTTGGAGCACAAACGAATTTAGTTTTATCGAATTGGCAGATAGCTACTCAACAGGAAGCAGCATCATGCCGCAGAAGAAGAATCCTGATATGGCAGAATTGATTAGGGGGAAAACGGGGCGAGTCTATGGTAATTTAATAGCGACATTAACGATGCTTAAATCGTTACCTCTTTCTTATAATAAAGATATGCAAGAGGATAAAGAAGCGGTGTTTGATGCAATTGATACCGTGAAAGCCTGTCTTTCTGTGTTTACGGGCATGATTTCTACGATGAAAATTAATGAAGCAGATATGCTGAAGTCGTTGCAAACTGGATTTGTGAATGCGACAGATGCGGCTGATTGGCTAACAAAAAAGGGAATCCCTTTCCGTGATGCACATGAAGTCATCGGGAAATTAGTGCTCTATTGCTCTCAGCAAGGGAAGGCGATTGAGGAATTAACAATTGCCGAATTCCAACAATTATCACCCGTGTTTGATGACAGTATCTATGAAGTTATTTCAATTAAAAGCTGCGTAGAGAATCGGAATATTGTGGGTGGTCCTGCCGGTGAAGTGATGAAAAATCATCTGGCAAATTGTAAAGTTACATTGGCGAAAATTAGCGATTAACAATTTGATGCTCAGCTAAAAGTGCGAGTCTCAACCATTGCAAATGCTAATTTTAGGTGGGTTTGACCAGTTGATCCGCACTAGAGCGATGTAATTTTCTAATTAAATAACTGCTGAAAAAAATACCGGATATCCGCATAAATGGGGTGCCCGGTATTTCTGTATTACTTCTTAGCTGCCTTAGCTTCTTTTTTGGCTGTTTCTAACTCTGCACGCAGTTGTGGTTCAGAGAAGCGGGTAATGGTTGGTGCCTCGCCTTCATTAGCAATTTTGTCAATTACTTCTTCAGCAAATTCGCGAGAAATGAACATGACGCCAGTTTGTCCAGCAACAAGCATGTCTAATTTTCGGTCGAACACATCACGTGAATATTTAACTTCCTTTGCATCACCGCGTGCACCGATTGTGGTACCGATCATACCACCAAGCAGGACGCCGAATGGTCCACCAAGAATACCGACAAATAGACCAATAAGTCCGCCTTTGTTCGTTTTATCTGAACCAGTCATATCTGCGTAATCTTCAATAGCTAGTTCACCTTCTGCGTCACGACGAACAATGGCAATTTGCTCTAATTTAATTCTACCTTCGAAATGAGCTTTTTTAATTTTAGAAAAGGCTTTGAACGATTGATTTTCTTCTTGATAAGAGAGTACAACTACTGTTTTTTCCATCATAATACCTCCAATTTGTTTGAAAAATCTTGTAAGTCTATTTTATTATACCCAGACTTTAAGTCAGATAACAATAGCGATCTAAGTTACTCATCTGGTGTCAGTTATGAAGCAGCAAATAGTTAATTGGGGGTAGGGGGATTTGATGCTGATAAGATTTCATTTTCTAGATATTCTACTAATTTTTTATTGTAATACTATTGAAGATAAGCTAATATATACATGTGCAGTAATTGTCATAATTATAAATTATAACGGGGGAATAAAACATGAATTTTGTAAAAAAGATGTTCTTAATGCTGACTATCGCGATGCTGTCGCTGTCACTCGCTGCATGCGGTGAGGAAGAGAAAAAGGCAGAGACGAAAAAAACAGAGACGAAAAAAGAGGAGACAAAAAAAGAAACAAAATCAGAAGTCGTAAAAGTTTCCGATGATTTATATGCTTTTGAAGTTTTGCTGGATGGAAAGCTGTACAAGTTACCAATCGATTATTCTGAACTTGAAAAAGATGGCTGGAAAACAGATGAGGATATTTCTCAAACAATGGAGCCTGGATCATATAGTATGGGAACACCATTTACAAAAGGCGATCAGAAAATTTCTGTATCATTTGTAAATAATGGTGTGGACGTTAAACCAATGAGCGAATGCCAAGTTGGTGGAATTGAGTCACAGTATTACGATGAAGAGAATGTACCAAATATAAGCATTGCTAAAGGAATCGAAATTGGTTCCACTATGGATGAAGTAATTGAAGCATTTGGTGAGCCAACTGATAAATCAGAATCAGAAACGTACACTGAACTTACGTATTCAAATGACAGCTACAAAGACGTTAAGATTGAAGTCGATCCAGAAACAAACAAAGTAACAGATATTAGTGTTAGAAACTTAATAAGCGAAGAAGAACCAGCTGCATCAACCGCTGATAGTGGTGATGCACCTGAAGTGGTGAAGAATTATCAGGCACCAACGAGCTTAGGTGATGATATTTTTAGTTTTCAAGTGAATTACAGTGGGAATTTGTATAAACTACCTGCACCAGTTTCAGCTTTTGAAGCGAATGGTTGGGTGGTAGAAGGCGATATGAGTCAACAAATTCCGGCAGGTCAAAGCCTTGCTATTGGATATAGTATCAGAAAAGACAATAAGGTTTGTCCCGTGTATCTGACAAACTATGCTGATACAGCAACGTCTGTTTCGAATTGTTTTGTAACACATATTAAAACAGATCAACACGATGCTGCTATTCCAATGGAACTGCCAAAGGGAATTACAGAAAAATCAACGGGTGCTGATGTACTGGCAGCGTATGGAGAACCAACTGAGAGAGAGGATACATCTTCTTTTGTTTATTACATTTATGGTACGTATCCATCTGAAATCAGCTTTACAGTCAACAAAGACGATGATACAATCTCTTCTATTGAGTTTGACGTCGATCCAGACGAACTTCAATAAATATTTTTTCATTGGCTAGTAGCTAGCACAAATATCATTTGACATTTGTGCTAGCTACTTTTTTATAGTTGGCCGAGTGGCAATTTTGTAAGACAATCAATGGCAAGCGCATAAACTTTGACTACAATAGAATTACAATATCAACACAGCGAGGTGGGTAACGTGAGTAAGCTAGTTTTTAGGAGTGCAACTGAAAAGGATCTACCAATCATCATTGAAATCTATAATTCAACAATCGACAGTCGTATGGTTACGGCAGATACAACGCCCGTTTCTGCTGAGAGCCGCGTGGCGTGGTTTAGGGCGCATACACCTGAACATCATCCGATTTGGGTAGCTGAAATTGCAGGAGAAATATGTGGTTGGATTAGTTTTGAATCATTCCATCAGCGCCCAGCTTATCACCAGACAGCTGAACTAAGCATCTATCTTCATGAAGGTTTTCGCGGGCAAGGCCTAGGAGCTACTTTTCTCGAAAAGGCACTCACTAGCTGTGAGCAACTACAAATTCGGACATTGCTCGGCTACATATTTGCCCATAATAAGCCAAGCCTGTCTTTGTTTAGAAAGTTTGGATTTGAACAATGGGCTCATTTCCCAAAAGTAGCTATACTGGATGAAGTTGAACGGGACTTAATCATCGTTGGTAAACGAGTTTGGTAACCTTTGTATCATTTCTTTCAAATCAAGCCGAAAAAATCTGCTCTTCCTTGCATTGATTTAGCAAGTAGAGCGGATTTTTGATTACTAACGTTAATACTTAAGCGGTATCTTTAGATCAGCACGGTGCTTTTTAGACATATTTAAGCTGATAGAATAGAACAAGCAGGAAATTGCGCCAAAGGCCAACATGACAACCATTATACCTGTTGCGCCAATGATCGCACCTAATGTAATCCCAAGCGCACCGAGTAGATTACAGACTTGAAAGACAAGACCATTGACAGCACTGTAGGAACCACGTGCACTTTTATCCATTAAACTAGCACGGTAAGACTGACTGACGGGTACATAAATCATCTCACCAATTGTTTGAATAAGGCAAAAGAAGATAAGTAAGCTGAATGTTGTCGTGAAGCCTAGCATGGCAAAGCCAATCGTCTGCATGATAATCCCTGTATAAAGCAAAGGACGTTGTTTCCGAGCAGAAACAAATCGAGCGATAAATATCGTGAATAGAACGATCAATAAGGTGTTTTCCACTGCAACTAAACTGATCATTCTCACGCCATCGATAGAGAAAGAGCCAAGTTTAAATGATTGAAATGTTTCATGAATATGAACAGAAATATAATTAGATCGCTGAAATTCTAATGTGAAAATAAAAATAATAGCGACTGATAACAGGATATACGCCTTATCAGTAAGGACAGTATGGTAACTATTAAGGGCATCACGAATAACACCAACAGTTGCTGGCCGTTCTTTTGGCACATACGTTTCTATGATATATTTTGTCATCAAAAATAAATTGATCAATGAGGTTGCTGTTAGTAATATGTACAACTCAAATCGATGATGATTATAAAAAAGTCCGCCGACAATACCGCCAATCATAATACCGGCATTCAGCGCCCAGTAGTTAATACTATAAATAAATGCCCTTGTTTCATCGGTGCTGACATCGATTAACATGGCTTCAGCAGCTGGATTAGAAATACTGTTACCAGCACTGTTCAGTACGAACATAATATAGGTAATTGGAGCCGAAAGAAGCCAAGGGGAGTTAGTAGCCATCATGATGAAAAATGTAACGCAATTCAATGTTTGTCCAATGACCATCACGCGTTTGCGCCCTATCGTATCCGTCAGATAACCACCGTAAAAACTGATAACAATGCTAATGATCACACTCACCATCATCAAAATACCTGTTGTAGTTGCACCAAAGTGATCAGTAAAGTAAATCGTCATAAAAGGCCAGATCATCCCGCTTACCATTCTCATTGTAAAAGTTGTGACAATACGGATTTGAATGTTTCGGTGTAAGCTTAGAAAAAAATTCATCTAGTTATTTCTCCTCTCCTATATTGATGACTCATCTATGATCAGGTCAGCTTAATGATTGCTGGTAATACCAGAAAATATCGCATGTCGCTCGTTTTGAAACCCGAAGGTACATTGTATGCAAAATGGGCAACAAAAAGAGCAGATTAAGACGATTAAGTCTTGTCTGCTCTGCAAAAAATATTGTTCCTAAGATTAGGGCGTATCTGAAAGAGATTAATGAAAGCTTTTCGAAGAATTTTCTGATTGGCTTTGTCGAAAAAAGAATTAAATATTCCCGATATTTGCGATTTTTTCTCCGCGATACTTCAAAAAATTCATGTCAAAACCCTCTCCTAAATCTTTTTCAGACACACCTCCTCGTATTTCGCTTCCTACTCGTTAATTTCTTTTTAATAACCGAAGCAAAGAAAGGAACAAGTTAACAAAATCTAAATATAGATTAAGTGCTAACATTGGGATATCCTTATCTCTCACACCATTCATCTTCATGCGGTTAACATCATAAAGAATGTAGCCACTAAAAATGATGACACCGATTCCGCCTAGTGCGCGAGAAGAGCCCGAAGAAAGTGGGAAGAAGATGCCCCAAATCATTACTGCCAGCATCGTTAGCAAAGCGACAGCGAGGAAGCTTCCTAGAAATGAGAAGTTACGCTTCGAGATTAAAGCGTAAACAGAGATACCTAAGAACATCACTGTTGTAAGTCCAAAAACCATGCCCACTGTTTGTGCACCAATTTCACTTGCATAGTAATAAATGGTTGGGTATAAAGTAGTGCCCGAAATAAATGTGAAAGTGAAAAGAAATGTATATGAGACCGATTTCTTCTTTCTCATCGCAACGGCAGCAATAATCATCCCAATTTCAACCAAGCTAAGCGGCAAGAATAGATTATATGGTAAGAATGAACCAACATATGTACCGAGTGTAGCAATCATTAATGAAATTGTAAAAGTACGAAGTACTCTTGCAAGACCATTTGTTTGTGAAACGACCGAAGTTTCCATTTAAAAATCCCCCTAAGATATCTTTGCGTTATCAGAAGCCTACGCAATTGTATAAAATTGTTTGTTAACGATTATACCTTATTTTTCAGACTATTCAAGGGGGGATTGTTTAATTACTTAAATAGAGGCATCAATTTACGATGCGATTTGATTGGTGATGTACAAGAGATCACAAAACTGATTGGCCGGAAAATACAGCATTAATACGATAAAATTACATACAAAAGTAGCTCGATATGACGAGGCATTCTTAGTGTAGGAATCAAAGATTAACCTGCTGTAAGTTATACAATTTCGAGAAGTGATTGTAGCTGGCGTATCGGTGTGATAGAGTTTAGAAGAAACGTTAGAACCGAGGAGGAATTAAATTGGCAATCATCGCCGTTTTGTTTTTATTATTAGGCGCTGGAAACTTTGCGTTAAGTCTATTAAATATTGATTTTTTTGCGATGAGCATTTTCGGACAATTTCAGGATGGTGCCTCTATTGTCTTCATTGTGATTGGTGTTATTCTATTAGCTATTCGCTTTCTTGGAGAAATTTTTGATTGAAGAAGCATCAGTTGACGTCGATTAAAATAGATTGTCGTTGACTGAGTTTTCTGGACTATTCAAGAGAGGGTCCTAGTTATAGAGGGACGTAAAAAGTTGGGGCTTACTCAGGCAGTAGTAGCAAAGAAACGAGGAATTTTACATCGTTTTTAAGAAAACTTGAATCAGGCGACAGAAATCCAAGCCTGAAAGCAATTCTAAAGTTCTCTGAATTCTATTGCATGGATGAAACAAGTTTGTTTCCTGATTTGTATTTCCACGGTTATCATGTAAACGAAAATTCTAAGAGTGTTTCATCTCTGCTCAGATCTAGGCGGGCACTACATCAGGTGCTAAACTATAGGCATTGAAATTAGTATTACCTGGTAACTAATCCAAGTAGAATCAAGTACTCCAATCTCCACAGTTTTATTAAACAGGCGTATGCGCTGGCATCAAATCCAGTATATACGCCTGATTTTCGTCAAATAAGCGCGTGATTTTATCCAGTAAAGCGGTGCCCGAAAACGAATTAGCCTACTGCATCAATCAACATTCTTATCAGCTTTGATTGACGATTGAAATCTGGTATGAGAAAATGACTTGAAAATAATACTAGGTGGAGTGTAAAAAAATGGCGTCATTAAAAGAAGAAGTTAATTCAAGAAGAACATTTGCGATTATATCGCATCCCGATGCAGGGAAAACGACGCTAACAGAGAAATTGTTGTTATTTGGTGGCGCAATTCGCGATGCTGGAACTGTAAAGGCGCGAAAAACAGGAAAGTATGCAACGAGTGATTGGATGGAGATTGAGAAACAAAGAGGGATTTCGGTTACCTCTTCAGTGATGCAATTTGATTATGATGGTTTCCGTGTCAATATCCTCGATACCCCAGGGCACCAAGATTTCTCTGAGGATACGTACCGAACATTAACTGCAGTCGATAGTGCTGTCATGATTATCGATGCGGCTAAAGGGATAGAAGCACAGACTTTAAAACTATTCAAAGTATGCCGGATGCGCGGTATTCCGATTTTCACCTTTATTAACAAGATGGATCGGCAAGGGAAGATGCCGTTAGAGCTGTTGGCAGAGCTGGAGGAAGTTCTGGGGATTGAGTCGTATCCAATGAACTGGCCGATTGGTATGGGCAAGGATTTCTTTGGTATTTATGACCGTTTTCATCAGCGTGTTGAAATGTTCAAAGCTGAACCTGAGAATCGTTTCCTAGAATTAAATGAAAAGGGGCGTCCTGTCAATGAGTCGGCGATTGATCCTACTTATCTGGCTCAAACAATGGACGAAATTGAACTGCTATCTGAAGCGGGAAATGAATTTTCAGAGGAACGGATAGCGAATGGAGAACTGTCACCTGTATTCTTCGGTAGTGCGCTCACTAATTTCGGTGTCGAGACTTTCCTTGAAACCTACTTGAAATTTGCACCTAAACCGCAAGCACGTGAATCATCAATCGGCAAGATCGAGTCAACAAGCGAAGATTTCACAGGCTTTATTTTTAAAATTCAAGCTAATATGAACCCGCTGCACCGTGACCGGATTGCTTTCGTTCGCATTTGTTCAGGTAAGTTTGAGCGTGGTATGAGTTTGAAGTTATCAAGAACAGGTAAGCAGTTTAAAGTAGCCCAATCAACACAGTTCTTAGCGGAAGAGCGGGAAACGGTAAATGAGGCAGTTGCTGGTGATATTATTGGTCTTTATGATTCAGGGACCTATCAAATTGGAGATACGCTCACTTCAGGTAAGCAGTTATTTGAATTTGAACGCTTGCCGCAATTTACGCCCGAACTATTCGTGCGCGTCAGTGCAAAGAATGTGTTGAAGCAGAAACATTTTCACAAAGGGATTCACCAACTTGTTCAGGAAGGCGCGATTCAGCTTTTTCAAACAGTTGGTTTTGAAACGTATGTGCTTGGTGCTGTTGGTCAATTACAATTTGAAGTGTTTGAGCATCGTATGAAAAATGAGTATAACACCGAAGTGGTTTTAGATCATTTAGGGAATAAAATTGCCCGTTGGACGACGAATGCTGACCTCGATGAAAAGTTATCGAGCTCTCGCAGCATATTGGCTAAGGATCGCTATGATCAGTATGTATTTTTATTTGAAAATGATTTTGCGATGCGCTGGTTTGGGGAGAAGAACCCTGACATTGAATTATATAATCCAATGGATGAGCAGGACTAAAAACGTTTTGTTGTAGCGTGCTATTAGAACGCTGCCCAGGCTGGCCAATTTTTGAGCATACAAAGGAAGCGGTTAAGGATGAGTCAAGGGAAAAGTGAACAGACCCGTCGTAAAACGATTATTAAGATCGATGAAGCATTATTGAATCCTTCACAACTGAGTAGCTTATGTATTGAGTGTTCGCAATTTGAAAATTGTGTCCATGCAAGTAAAGCAGATTGTTTACTACAGTCTTGTTGTAATACAGAAATGGAGCCACTTGAAAAAGGTTCTGCGATTGTTTTAAATGCAGTGCAAGTGGAACTAGCCAATTATCTGAGCGATGACCGAGAAGGTACGATCATCACTTTACGCAAGGGAGCGGCATCGGAAACAAGCCAATCGAAGCAGGCGGAGCGGATTTTGCGTAATTCGATCTTTCAAGCACAAGAAAGAGAGCGGAAGCTCATTTCACGTGAATTGCATGATGGCGTTGGTCAATCGTTGTTTGGCATGCTCCTACAAGTAGAGCTTTTAGCAACGTTTTCTAATAATAGCCAGAAGGTCAACGAGTATTTAGAGCGGTTACAGGGATCATTAAAGCAAACAATTGAAGAAGTTCGCAATTTGTCGGCGCAGATCAGACCATCGACATTAGATGATTTCGGATTGGTTGTCACCTTGCGGCATTTCATCGAAGACTTTGGCAATCGCTTTGGCATGCAGATTAATCTGACGAATAAGGGGTGCAATGACCGGTTACCAGTGGTAACGGAAACAGCCCTTTACCGAATTGCGCAAGAGGCACTGATTAATGCTGCGAAATATTCGGGCGCAGAGCGAATTGACATTGTCCTTGAACTAGACGAATTGAATGGGCGAATTGTTTTACAAATAAGGGATTTTGGTAAAGGTTTTGAGATCAATTCGGAACATCGAACTGGTATTGGTATTTATAGTATGGAAGAACGAGCTAATCTATTAAATGGCGATTTTCAGATTTCCTCTGAATTAGGTGTCGGTACACTAGTTCAGGTGGCAGTTCCTTATCAAAAATAAAATCTTATTTCTTGGGATTTGTGACCGAAAGGGGGAGCGCTTTATGAAGATAAAGGTTTTTTTAGTTGATGATCATGCTGTTGTCCGTGAAGGATTACATTCCTTATTAACGACTTTTGATGATATTGTGGTTGTTGGTGAAGCGGCTGAAGGGAATGAAGCTTTATTAAAAATCCCACATACGATGCCAGATGTTGTCATCATGGATTTGAGCATGCCGAATGGACGAGATGGTTTGCCGACGACGAGTGAGCTTGTTCAACACTATCCAACGATTAAGGTAATGATTCTTTCAATGCAAGATGACCAAAACTCTTTGTTTAGAGCACTGAAAGCTGGTGCTTCAGGCTATCTATTAAAAACATCACTTGGTCAGGAACTGGTGTCGGCAATTAGGCAAGTCCATTCTGGGCAAGCTTATTTGCATCCAACTGCCCAGAAAAGAGTGATTGAACATTTGCTTAGTGATCAAGGGGAGCTTCATGAGGATACATTTGACTTGCTTTCTGAGCGAGAGAAGGAAATTTTCAGCCTTGTGGCGAAAGGCTATACCAATAAAGAAGCGGGGGAACTTTTGACGATTAGCCCGAGAACAGTGGAAACACATAAGGCAAGAATTATGGAGAAGTTAAATCTTTCAACTAGGCGTGATTTAGTGCAGTTTGCACTAAAAAGAGGACTACTGGAAGGGTAGTGCAAAGTATGAATGCGTCATTGTGCGATCAAAAATTACGCGAGTATTGGGAGGTGAATAGGTTGCTTACGCAAAAAAACAAACTGAGAAATGTGCTTAATAGTCAATTAGATGGATTAAAGCAAGCGCTGGTAGTCGACTTTGCGGGTATTGCCCTTTATGATGCTATTAATTTAGAATTACGCTGGCGTCTTGCCAGTGGTTCGTTAAATGATCGTTATAGCAATGTTGTTGTCAGAAATGATAAAGGTATTTGTGGGAAGGCGTTACAAACAAAACGAACGTTTGTGATTGCAGATTTTCCGGCTGACAAGGCGGACACTGCATTAGAATTTCCAATTTTGATTATTGAGGAATTGAAATCAGCGATTGGCACACCGATGATTTTTAACGAGCAATTAATCGGTGTCCTTTTGGTGGGTACAAGAAAACGAAGACAATTCGTAGATGAGGACATTAAGAAGGTTGAAACAGTTGCTGCAGATGTGTTAGCGACTTATTTAAAACTTGGAAATAGTGCTAATGCCGAGGATGATCAAGAATTTGAAGAAGCGTCTTTGATATCTGAATTCTTTGTGTCGGCAAAGGCACAATACAATAAGAATTTGCAGTTGTTTTTACTTGATCAACGAATCACACGAATTAGTCGTGGCCAGCAACTAGAAATTATCGACTTAATTGATACTGTGTTGGTGACTATTTTCAAAGTGAACCAAGTGCAAGTGAAGTGCTATTGTGCATTTACTTCAGAAGAATTCATCAGCCTACAGTTTGAAATCAATCAATATTTTGAGCTAGCAGGCGTTACATTTTCCGATCTAGCAACAAAAGCGCGAAAGATTAATGGGCGGGTTGAGTTGAATTGTGAGAAGGATCGTTCTGAACTTTCGATTCGATTTAGGTCGTGGGTTTAGGAATGTAGAATGAAAGATGAGTAGTGAAACCGGTCACAGGGGACATTGCTTATTTTTGGCTATTTTTCCTAATCTAATAAAGTTTCGTCACGGAAGATTCTAATTTGTGAAGAAGTGGTTAACACCGTAGGGATGAATACGGGTTTTCCCAGACTGAAACTACGGTTTTCGCCTGATTTCTACTTTCTAAGTGAGCGGTATCATTTATATGGAGGGACAGGTTCATAACAGGTCTATTGTATGAGGTGAATTAAAGCGGATAAAATCACTTTATTTGCTTCGTAAAAAATGTTTTTTCTTTGAGACGAAATTGTGAGAAACATTACAGTTCTATTTCTCCTCCCTTGCTACAATGTGAGTGGAGGCATTTTGTCTTTTATTTGGGGAAAAAATTTTAAGGAGGGGGAGGAGAAACGATGTTTAAGAGATTTATAAAATCAAAAAAGACCAGATATATTTCTGGTGGGATTTTGATTGGTATACTTCTATTAGTTGGCGTTGAAAAAGGGATGGCTTATATGGATTCACCTGAATTCTGTAGTAGTTGCCATATCATGGAGCCAGTGACGGCATCATTTGAGGAGTCGACACATTCTAATTTAGATTGTAATGACTGCCATATGCCAGAAGGGAACTTAATCTCTCATGCGATTTTTAAAGCAAAGGTTGGAAGTGGGCATTTTTATTACAATACATTCGCTGAAGAAAAGATTCCTGTAAACATCGAAGCAAAAGAGGAAACAAAAGAGATCATTAAAGAAAATTGTATTTCTTGTCATGAAAACACAGTCAATGATGTGAGCCATCAGTCGAAGGAGGACTGTGTGGAGTGTCATGTCTCTGTTGCGCATGGTACGAAGCCTCATCGTGGAGTAGACATGGATGAAGCGCCTAAATCCGGGGAGTTAAATCAGAATAAGGGGGGGATTTACTAATGAAAAAGCTTCGATTTTTTGGTGTTGTATTTGCAGTGATTATGATTTCAGTCATATCAGTAGGCTGTAGCAATGATGAGAAAGCATCTTCAGAGCAGACGAAAACAGGCATTGCTGCTGATGAAATTAGTAATGAAGCATTTAAGGACGAGTTTCCATTACAATATGACAGTTATCAAGAGAATAGTGAAATGACAGATACAACCTATGGTGGGTCAACTGATACGAGTAAGTTTGTGGATGAGAAGGAGCCGTTATTGCCGATCTTGTTTAATGGTTATGGATTTGCGACGGAGTACAACGAAGATAGAGGGCATTCTTATGCACTTGAGGACATTTCATCGGTTCAACGGATAAATGAAAAGTCAACGGGCGCTTGTTTAACTTGTAAGTCAACAGCGGTTCCGCAAATGATTGAGTCAATGGGTGATGATTTCTGGAGCGGCAATTTTAAGACTGAAATATATCCAAAGGCAGAAGAAATGGGTCACTCGCCAATCGGGTGTTCAGATTGTCATGATCCGGTTACAATGGATCTTCGTGTTACACGACCAATGTTCATTGAAGGAATGGCAGCGCAGGGTGTTGATGTAACAAAGGCCTCTCAAAATGAGATGCGGAGTTATGTATGTGGACAATGTCACTCGGAGTACTATTTTGCACCAGAGAATTCAGAAGTGACATTCCCATGGGATAATGGATTCAAGGCTGCCGATATGTATGAGTACTATTCAACAACCGCAAAAGATAGTGGATTTGAAAAGGACTGGGTGCAAAATGTGTCTGGGACACCAATTTTAAAAGCACAGCATCCAGATTTTGAAACTTTCATGGAAGGGACTCATGGTGAAGCGGGCGTGTCTTGCGCTGATTGTCATATGCCATATGAAAAAGCGGAAGATGGTAAGAAGTATTCTTCTCACCACTGGCAATCGCCGCTTAAAACAATGGAAACATCTTGTGGACAGTGTCATCCAGATGATCTAGATGAAAGAAAAAAACGTGTTGAGGAAATTCAAACAACGTACAAAACATCGTTAGATGAGGCGGAAGATCTTTCTGCGACAGCACATTACTATGTGAATAAAATGATTACAGCTGGCTGTGATCCTGCAAAAATTGCAGAGGCGCAGGAACATGTCAGAAAAGGACAATGGTTCTGGGATTATTGCGCTGCGGAGAACTCAACGGGGTTCCATGATCCACAAGGTAGTATGGAAAACTTGCTGATTTCTTCAAACGAATCAAATGCAGCGATTCAGATTGCGACAGTAGAATTAGTGAAAAAAGGCGTTAATATTGATGAATTAGACGCTGAAATTGACAAAGCGAAGAAAGCTGTTTCTGATGAAGAGACGCAAGATGTGAAGAAAACACATGCAACAAATCAATATTTTCCGCCGCAACAACCACCAGCAAAGTAATATAATTTTTAGGCAGATAGCTTTACGAAGAGAACTTGCTATTTTTTTCTAGCAAGTTCTTTTTGCCGGGAATTTTAAGTAATTTGAATGTTTATTGGAGAAGAAGCTGAATGAGTCCTTGTTGCATGGTTTTGATTACGAGGGGCATGTTAATGAATAAACACTTTAGTTTAGTGGAAAATTAACTATGGAATCGGTGGCTGATACTGGATATAGGGTTTAGTTCAGCTTGTAGATAGTCAATGGAAACCTAGCGAAATAGGCAAAAATCAAGATTCCAAACTATTCAATGATCGTATTCTACAGTGGAACAGGTGATTGATGATCATGAAGCGTATAAAGAAAACACATCTGCTATTATTGATAATATTCATTGCAGTATTGCTATGGTTAGTGATTAGGCCTGCTAATTACTGGACTTGGTTAGCGGAGGTATCACCTGGGCTTGTCATCATAGCTGCTGCGATCATCCTTTACAACAAATTTAGGCTCACCACTCTATCTTATACATTGATCGTATTCCTTGTTATTCTTATGATGATTGGTGGACATTATACCTATGCAGATGTGCCACCAACAGAGTGGCTACAAGATCACTTTCATTTAGACCGCAATTATTATGATCGCTTTGGTCACTTTATGAAAGGGCTATGCGTGATTGTCATTCGTGAAATTCTGCTACGGAGGACTGGATTAATCAAAGGAAAAGGGTTG
Source organism: Caryophanales bacterium (assembly GCA_031554185.1). Classification (GTDB taxonomy): domain Bacteria; phylum Bacillota; class Bacilli; order JARBTR01; family JARBTR01; genus JAVBKE01. Next base: position 6,759 of record JAVBKE010000101.1, on the reverse strand, counting down.
GCACTCATTTCGATTTCGATTGTAATGGCTATTGGTGCTGTTTATGAAATTGTCGAATGGCTTGCTCATGTTGTCACACTAGGCAGTTTGTTTTCAAAACAATTCCTTGCTACGCAAGGAGATATGTGGGATTCGCAAACTGATTTGGCTTGTTTGCTGGTCGGGTCTACACTTTCTTATTTGTTGTTGGCAAAGTGGCATAACAAGGTGTTAGAGAGAGAAAATCTGTACTGAGACGATTATTCTGTTTATATTTTACATTTTACAAGGCACAGAATGTTTTGTGCTTTTTTTGTATGCGTGAGATAGCTGATTTAGAAAAGGCGTGCTTCAAAATATATGAGCATGTTTCAATTGCAATTTTCGCAAAAAAAGCATTCTCTATTTACTCAAATGCTCGTTCGCACCCATATCCCTACAGTTCTCGTTTAACAAGCGTACGAATAAGCTTATAAAGACGAAAAGGAATTGAGAGGAGAATGGCATGCAATTACAAATCAAAAAGGCTGCTGTTTTGGGCTCAGGTGTGATGGGCTCTGGGATTGCTGCACTACTCGCCAATGTTGGGATACCTGTGCGACTTTTAGACATCGTTCCTGGAGCGCTAACAGAGGCTGAAGCAGCATCGGGATTTACGCTTTCAGACAAAATAGTACGAAACCGGTTGGCAACAGCAGCTGTCCATCAATTAACGAAACAGAAACCAGCACCACTGACAACTATAAAAAATCTTTCACTCATCGAAGTGGGCAATTTTGAGGACGATTTACATCAACTAGCTGATTGTGATTGGATTATCGAGGTGGTCGTTGAAAATATCGATGTGAAGCGCTCGGTATTAGCAAAGATTGACCAAGTTCGTAAATCAAGCTGTATTGTTAGCTCAAATACATCTGGTATTTCTGTTAATGCGATGGTAAAAGGCTGTTCAGAGAGTCTACGAAAACATTTCTTGGGGACGCATTTTTTCAATCCGCCACGGTATTTGCAATTGGTAGAAATTATTCCAACAGATGATACAGATGACTACTTTGTTCGAGTATTAAAGCAATTTATTGAAGAGGTACTTGGCAAGGGTGTTGTACTTGCGAAGGATACACCGAATTTCATTGCCAACCGGATTGGTACATACGGGATCATGTTAACGATTCAAGAAATGCAGCGCTGGGGACTGACTGTTGGTGAGGTGGATTCGCTTACAGGACCACTTCTTAATCGACCAAAAAGCGCAACCTTTCGCACGCTAGACGTAGTTGGGCTGGATACTTTCTCGTTGGTACTTGCCAATTTAACAGGTAGTCTCCCTTTGGAAAAGGCTATTTTAACTGTGCCTACTTTTATGCAAGAGTTGACAGAGAAAGGGCATATTGGCAGCAAGGCTGGTGCTGGTTTTTACAAAAAAGTGGGGAAGGACATTCTTGAAATTGATTGGAAAACTGGCCAATATGGTCCGAAAACAAATTATAAAAGCACAGCTGTTTCACAGGCGAAACAAGCGAAAGACTATGCCAATAAGTTACAGACCTTAGTGGAGGCAGACGATCCTGCTGGCCATTTCCTATGGTCTGTTTTGTCTGGCTTATTTCACTATGCAGCAACATGCGCAAGTGAAATTGCTGATGATATTGTTTCCATTGATGCGGCGATGAAGTGGGGATTTGGTTGGGAGTACGGCATATTTGAGACTTGGGACGCCATTGGCCTAGTGGATAGTGTTGCTCGTATGGAAGCAGAAGGTTACGAAGTGCCAACTTGGATTAAGGGAATGCTGGGTAGTGGTCAGTACCGTTTTTATCAAGATGATGAGCATTACTTTACACCAGCAGGCTACATGCCGAAGGCTGTGAATGAGAAAGAACTCGATATCACGATACTACCAGTCATCAAAGAGAACAGTGGTGGACGATTACGCGATATGGGAGACGGTATTGCTTTTCTAGAATTTTGTTCACCAAACGATGCGATTGGGATCGATTTTATGGAGATGATTGTAGCCGCTATCACTGAGGTCGAAGCAAATTACGAAGGGCTTGTGATCGGGAATACAAGCAAGAATTTCTGTGTTGGTGCGAATTTAGCATTAATGCTTATGGCAGCGCAAGATGATGATCTCTATGAGATTAATCAGATGGTGAAAAAATTTCAACAAGCTACAACTGCGATTAAATATTGTTCGAAACCTGTCGTTTCAGCGCCATATCAAATGACGCTCGGTGGTGGCGCTGAACTCTGTTTGCCTGCTATCTATTGCCAAGCTGCCTCTGAAACCTATATCGGGCTTGTCGAGGTCGGCGTCGGCTTAATTCCAGCTGGTGGTGGATGCAAAGAGCTGTATGTAAGGAATTTACAAATCTATGGTGGTGCAGGAGTAGCCGATTTACAAAAAGTTGCCCAAAAAACGTTTGAAACTATAGCATTAGCAAAAGTATCGACTTCAGCTGCTGAGGCTTCAGAAACAGGATTTCTTCGTGCAGGTGATGGTGTTAGCATGAATGTAGCCCATTTGCTCTATGAAGCAAAACAAGCTACTTGTCACCTAGTAACAAAGGGGTATCGTGCACCAGTTAAAAGTAAAATACCCGTTTCAGGGGAAGTGGGCTATGCCGCTTTAACAATGGGGGCGCAAGTGTTGCTCACTGCTGGTCATATTTCAGAGCATGATTTCCTAATCGCAAAAAAATTAGCTTGGGTCGTTTCTGGTGGAAACTTGCCCTATGGAACAGAAGTTGATGAGCAGTATTTGCTTGACCTCGAACGAGAAGCGTTTAACGAATTGATTGTAACACCGAAAACACAGGCACGGATGCAACATATGTTAGTGACTAAGAAACCACTTCGAAATTAGTCACCGGGGTGATTATGAGGGCCGCAATTGTAGGTTGTAATGCAATCTGTTTCTGGAATTTTACACAAATGAGGGTTGTGGGCGATGACATCTCGCTCAAAGCGTTTTCAGCAGCTAATGATTTTAACCGCTTGACTAGATGATTTTCTAGCAAAGGAGGAAGCGCATGAAAGAGGCAGTTATTGTTGCTGGTGCTCGAACACCAGTTGGAAAGGCAAGAAAAGGTTCACTTGCCAATGTTCGCCCAGATGATCTGGGGGCAATTGCCGTAAAAGAAACACTGCGACGTGCAAATAATTATCAAGGTGTTATCGACGATTTAATTATTGGGTGTGCGATGCCAGAAGCAGAACAAGGCTTGAATATCGCACGACAAATTGGTGCTTTAGCTGGGCTTCCTAATACAGTTCCAGCCATTACCGTGAATCGTTACTGTTCATCTGGATTACAATCGATTGCCTATGGGGCAGAGCGAATTATGTTAGGGCATGCCAGCACCATCCTAGCTGGTGGCGTTGAATCAATGAGTATGGTGCCAATGCTCGGCCATGTTGTTCGTCCGAATTTACAATTGGTTGAATCTGCACCAGCCTATTATATGAGCATGGGCCACACTGCTGAAGAAGTAGCAAAGCGTTATGACATCTCGCGTGAGGCACAGGATGAATTTGCGGTTTGGAGTCATCGCAAGGCAGACGTTGCACAACTACATGGCGTATTTGAAGCGGAGATTGTCCCTGTTGAAGTTGTTCGTCGCACCTTGGATCACCGTAACAAAATGAGGGAAGAACGATTTACTTTTGCGCATGATGAGGGGATTCGCCCTGAGACATCCGGAGAGCGCCTAAGCAAACTGAAACCAGCATTCTCACTAGGAGGCACAGTCACTGCTGGTAATGCCTCGCAAACTAGTGATGGCGCCGCTGCTGTGCTGGTCATGGAGAAAGAAAAGGCGATCGATTTAGGTTTAATACCACTTGTTAAATTCAAATCATTTGCGGTGGCCGGTGTCGCTCCTGAAGTGATGGGGATTGGACCAGTAGAAGCGATTCCAAAAGCAGTTGCATTAGCAGGGCTTGAACTTGGCGATATTGGTCTATTTGAACTCAATGAAGCATTTGCCTCCCAGGCCATAGGTGTGATTCGGACATTAGGACTCGACGAAGAAAAAGTGAACGTCAATGGTGGCGCGATTGCCTTAGGTCATCCACTTGGTTGTACTGGCACAAAGCTCACCGTATCGCTGATGTATGAAATGAGACGGCGTAACCTGCAATTTGGCGTAGTCACTATGTGTATTGGCGGCGGTATGGGTGCAGCTGCTGTATTTGAAATTGTTCATTAAAAGGAGGCTATATTCATGTTAAAAGGAGGCCATTTCCTCATTTCAGCGAGTGATTGCCAAACCGTTTTTACACCGGAAGATTTTACAGAAGAGCAGAAAATGATTGCTACTTTGACAGAAGACTTTGTTGAAAAAGAGGTTGTGCCACAGCTTGATTATTTAGAGAACCATGAGTTTGAGCGCACTGTCCGCTTACTAAATAAAGCAGGAGAGCTAGGCCTGCTCTCAGCAGATATTCCAGAAGAATATGGCGGTCTAGGACTTGATAAAATTTCATCTGCATTAATTGGCGAAAAAATGTCAGGTGGAGGAGGATTCTCGTTATCACATGGCGCTCATGTTGGCATTGGTACATTACCAATTGTTCTGTTTGGCACCATAGCACAAAAGGCACAGTATCTACCAAAGTTAGCAACCGGAGATTTGCTTGCTGCATACGCATTGACTGAACCAGGATCAGGCTCTGATGCGCTAGCGGCGAGAACAACAGCCGTTCTGAATGAAGCAGGCACCCATTACATATTAAATGGTGAAAAGCAGTGGATCACCAATGCCGGCTTTGCTGATGTCTTCGTTGTGTATGCAAAAGTGGATGGGGAAAAGTTTAGTGCATTCATTGTTGAGCGTGGATACCCTGGGGTATCGGTTGGTGCAGAAGAGAAAAAAATGGGGATTCGTAGTTCTTCAACTCGCACACTGATTTTGCAAGATGTTGCTGTGCCAGCTGCCAATGTGCTCGGGCAGGTTGGCAAAGGCCATCAAATCGCATTTAATATTTTAAATATTGGTCGCTATAAACTGGCAATTGGCGGTGTCGGCGGGGCAAAGCGAGCATTGGCATCAACTTTACGCTATGCAACAGAGCGTAAACAATTTCAAACAAAAATTGTTGATTTCGCCTTGACGCGTGAGAAAGTGGCCAATATGGCAACGCTCATTTACGCAGCTGAAAGTGCAGCTTACCGTACAGTTGGCTGCTATGATGAAGCAGCAACTGTAGCAGGCGCAGACCAAATTGCATCGATTGCCGACTATGCAGTAGAATGCTCATTGAATAAGGTGTTTTCGACAGAAATGCTGGATTATGTTGTCGATGAGAGTGTGCAAATTCATGGTGGTTATGGATTTATGCAAGAGTATGATGTTGAGCGTATGTATCGTGACTCACGAATTAATCGGATATTCGAAGGAACAAATGAAATCAATCGTTTACTGATTCCCGGCACACTGATTCGTCGTGCACTGAAAAACGAATTACCTCTTTTTGAAGCGGCATTGGCATTGCAACAAGAATTGCTAAGCTATGTGCCAGAAGAGGTAGCAGATACTCCGCTTGCTTTGGAAAAGCAGTTAGTCCTGAATTGCAAAAAAATTGGGTTACTGTTACTTGGGTTGGCAGCACAGAAATATGGTACGCGTCTAGAGAAAGAGCAGGAAGTGCTAGTGAATATCGCAGATATAATCACCCATGCATATACAATGGAATCAGTTATTCTACGGACTGAAAAAGCCCTTGCAACAGGTAAAGATAGTAAGCAGAAATGTCTGTATACACAAATATTCTGTCAAGAAGCCTTCGCTAAAGTGGAAGCAGATGCCAAAGAAACAATACTTGCGACCCATGAAGGTGATACACTCCGAATGATGTTAGCAACCTTGCGAAAATTGACTCGTCACTCACCGCATAATCTGATTGCGCTAAAACGCGAAGTTGCAGCGCAGCTTGTCCTAGAACAACAGTACTGCTGCTAGCGCTAGAAGATCATAATGAGTACTTAACGCCATCAAAAAAACAGGAGGCAAGCCACTTTTACTTACCTCCTGTTTTAAGTGTAATCGTTATTCTAACTCCAAATGAGCACGCATCACGCTTGAAACTGCTTCACGATTCTCTTCAGAAATAATCTGCATCGAAGCGCCGGACACAGTTTTCCCTGTTGGCTTTAAGTCAAGCACTTCCACTTTATCTAAAGCCGGAAGATAGTTTCGCTTTAGCCCAACCATGTCCTTAAAAGTAAGATTTGTACGCACATCAGTACCGACAATCTCCATGACATCATCAATTTTAAATAAAGCTTTTGGGCTCTTTGCTTTGTCCTTTACAGCATTCAAGACTTGACGTTGTCTAGCCTGCCTACCAAAGTCTCCCTCTGGGTCTTCCTTTCTCATCCGGCTATACGAAAGCGCTTCAGCACCATTTAACGAAATCTTGCCTTCTTCAAAATGAAAACCGTCTGCATCGAAAGCAAATGGATTATCAACAGTGACTCCGCCAACAGCATCAATAATTTTTGTGAATCCAACAAAATTCGTTGTCATATAGTAATCAACAGGGACATTGAGGAACTGCTCAACCGTTCGAACCGTCATTTCTTCACCGCCATGTGCATAAGCAGAGTTGATTTTTGTTGTCGGACCAGAGTCGTATCCAACCAGCTCTACCTGCGTGTCCCTTGGGATACTGGTTATTTTCGTATCGTTCGTCTTTGGATTAATCGTCATAAGTATCAGCGTATCTGCACGCCCAGCATCACCTGTTGGCGCATCAATTCCCATTAGCAAAATACTA
>JAVBKE010000082.1:0-3807 GCA_031554185.1 Caryophanales bacterium | reverse complement strand
TGTGGGTCGCCGAGATGGACGTCCCGCAGGCGGAACCCGTCATCGAGGCGGTCGGGGCCGCCCTGCGTCGCGGGGACACCGGCTACCCCGCAGGCACCGGCTACGCGGAGGCCTTCGCCGGATTCGCCGCCGACCGCTGGGACTGGCAGGTCGACGTGGCCGCGACCCGGATGATCACCGACGTCATGCTCGGCATGACCGACGTCCTGCGGGTCCTGACCCGTCCCGGCGACGTGGTGGTGGTCAACACCCCGGTCTACCCGCCGTTCTTCGACTTCGTCCGCTACACCGACCGGGTCGTCCGCACCGCCGCGCTCACGAGCAACTTCCGGCTCGACCTCGCCGCCCTCGACGAGGCCTTCCGCGGTGCGAGCGTCTACCTGCTGTGCAACCCGCACAACCCCACCGGTACGGCACACACCCGCGCCGAGCTCGAAGCGGTCGCCGCCCTCGCCCGACGGCACGGCGTCCGGATCATGTCCGACGAGATCCACGCCCCGCTCACCTCCCCGGCCCGGGAAGCGGAGGGGCGGGTGTTCACCCCGATGGTCTCGGTCACCGGGGCCGAGAACGCCATCGCCCTGGTCTCGGCCTCGAAGTCCTGGAACCTCGCCGGTCTCAAGGCTGCGCTCGCGGTCGGTGGCGCCGAGTCCGCCGTCGACGTCGGGGCCATCGCCGAGGTCGCCGGCCACGGGGCCGGCCACCTCGCGGCGATCGGGCACGCCGCCGCCCTGACCCACGGACGCGATTGGCTCGACGAGGTCCGCGCGGGCATCGACGTGAACCGGTCCTTCTTCACCGCGGAACTCGGTCGCCTGCTGCCCGACGCGGTCGTGCACCCGGCCGAGTCGACCTACTTGGCGTGGGTGGACTTCCGCGCGGTCCGTACCGGGGGAGGCGCAGGGCTCGGGGACGACCCGGCCCGGTACTTCCTCGACCACGGGAAGGTGGCCTTCACCTCCGGCATCCCCTTCGGCGTGGGCGGGGCCGGTCACGCCCGGGTCAACCTGGCGACGTCCCGGGACATCCTTGTCGAAGCGATCCGGCGGATGGCCGACGCGGTGCGCTGACCGAGGCCGGTACCGGTCGGCCGCGCCCCCGGTCGCGCACCGCCCGAGGCCGTGAGTCCGATGTGCTGCCCGCGAGGTCGTGAGTCCGGTCCCGTGCCGACGGCGAGGTCGTGAATCCGACCATGTGCTGACGGCGAGGTCGTGAGTTCGGCCATGCGCTGACGGCGAGGTCGTGAATCCAACCGCGGATTGGCCCCCACGGAGGGGCCGGAAGGTCCGCGTTCACGACTTCGACGATGGAGCCCGGGTGAGCGGCGCAGGCGAGCTCGTGAGCCCGACCATGCGCTGACGGCGAGCCCGTGAGTCCGACCACGTGCTGACGGCGAGGTCGTGAGTCCGACCGAGGAATGGCTCCGCCGAGGGGCCAGAGGCCCCGCATTCACGACTTCGACGTCGGGTGATGGCGGATCGAGGCTGGTTCGCCGCGAGTCGTCGGTTTGGTTGCACGGTGCGGGTCCGGCCGTGAGCTGGCCGCGAGGCCGTGAGTCCGACGGTGAGCCGCCCGTCGGCCACCCGCGAGGTCGCGAACCCGACGGTGAGCCGCCCGCCGGCCATCCGCGAGGTCGTGAGTCCGACCGGGACTCGGCCCTTCAGAGGGTGGAACGTGGCCGCGTTCACGACTTCGCGGAGTGGAGGAACCGGGAGCAGGGGTAGGCGACCGGGGGAGCCCAGGGGAGCCCGGAGCTCGAGGCAGAGGACCCCCGAGCTCACGCTCGGGGGCGTCGGGTCGACCGGGTGACGGTGAACTTGGGGTTCTGGCCGATCATGTCGGTCGGGCCGACGACGCGGCGGAGGTCGCGGGTGTAGAGCAGGTGCGAGTTGAACACCGTCCACAGTTCCCCGCCGGGGCGGAGGACCCGCGCGGCGGCGGCGAACATCCGGTGCGCGGCGTCCGTGCGCACGGACGTGCCGGAATGGAAGGGCGGGTTGCACACGAGCAGGTCGGCGCTCGCGTCCGGCAGGGAGTCGAGGGCGTCGTCCTGCACGGCGCGAACGGCATGACCGAGACCATTGGCGTGCGCGGTCGCGGTCGCGGAGGCGACGGCCACCGCCGACTGGTCGCTCGCCACCACCGTCAGTCCGGGCCGGGCACGGGCCAGACTCGTCGCGAGGATGCCGCTACCGCACCCGACGTCGACCGCCTGCCGCGCGTCCGGGGCCATCCGGTCGAGGAAGCTCAGGAGGTACCGCGTCCCGATGTCGAGCCGGGTACCGGCGAAGACGCCCCCGTGGGCGACGACCGTCAGGTCGAGCTCGTCGAGCCGTTCCGTCCTCGGGAAGCTCGCGGATCGGGACCGTGCCGGGTCGAGGGGGTCGGAGGCCACGAGCGCGCGCGACTTGAACCGCCCCAGGCTCGCCCGGACCGTCCCGAAGGAGTCGGCCAGCACCTCGTTCATCCCACGGGTCATGTGCTTGACCGGTCCGGCTGCCCACAGGGTGACGTCCTGCGGCGCGTGGTACGCCACGGCCTCGGCGATCTCGCGCAACCGGTCCAGGCTCTTCGGCAGCCGTAGCAGGACGGTGTGCGCCCCGCCGAGCAGGTCCGGACCGAGTGCGTCGTGATGGACGACATCACCCGCCATGCCGAGACGTTCGGCGTTCACGGTCAGGGCGCGGCGGTCGTCCAGCTGGTCGACGAGAAGGTGGACGGGGGACGTCCGTGCCGGGTCGGCCAGGCTCAGGGCACCGATCGTGAGGGCTCCCACGCGGTCGTCGATGACGACGATCCGCGGGTCGCTGTCACGCAGGGCGTCATAGGTCTCGGCGAGCAGCAGGCGGTCGGTGCCGTCGACGGGCACGGTCCCGGGGTCGGGGGCGGACAGGACGTCGAGGCCGGCGAGGAGGGTGGCGAGTTCGTCCGGTGCAGCGGGCATGGGTCCAGTCTCCCCCGGCGGGGACCGTGGGTCGGCACGGTGCGCCGGTCGTGGCTCACCGTCCATGCACCCGTTGCCCGCCGGATCGCGGTCGTCGCGAGTGTTCGCCGGGCGGCGGTCGATACCGCGTGCTTATGCTCACGGATGGCCATTCACCGCATGGACAACGTCGCGATCGTCGTCGACGACCTGGATGCCGCCGTCGACTTCTTCACCGCACTCGGCATGGAACTGGAGGGCAGGGCGTCGATCGAGGGGCCGTGGGCGGATCTCACCGTCGGACTCGACGGCCTGCGCAGCGACATCGCGGTGCTGCGGACCCCGGACGGCCACGGCAAGGTCGAACTGACGAAGTACCACGCCCCCGAGGCGATAGCGGGTGGGCCGACCCCACCGCCCCACACGCTCGGTCTGCACCGGATCATGTTCGCGGTCGACGACATCGACGACACCATCGCCCGCCTCCGCCCGCACGGTGCCGAACTCCTCGGTGGGGTCGCCCGGTACGAGGACGCCTACCGCCTCTGCTACCTCCGCGGCCCGGCGGACATCATCGTCGCCCTGGCAGAACCCCTCACCTGACGCTCCACCCCGGGTTGACTTCGAGTGCGCTCGAAGAGGTGTACTGGCGTCATGACGCCCACCTCGCCCACCGTCCCGTTCCCTCGTCGTACTCTCGGTACCGGTACTGCCGCGCTGACCGTCTCCGCCCTCGGGCTCGGCTGCATGGGCATGTCGGAGTTCTACGGCGCCCCGGACGAGGCCGGTGGTCTGGCCACCATCCGGCGGGCCCTGGACCTCGGGGTGACGCTGCTGGACACGGCAGACATGTACGGTCCCTTCACCAATGAGCGACTGGTCGG
>JAVBKE010000219.1:0-18660 GCA_031554185.1 Caryophanales bacterium | reverse complement strand
TATTTTTTCTCTATTAAAACGATAATTTCAGAACCATATTTCTCAATAATTGTATTGTAAAAAGCTTCTAAGCTGTCACCTGAAATTTCAATTGTTACAGCTTTTTTCGAATTTTCGGGCATCGCTTCAGTTACATCTGTAAATGTAAAAAACGCGCTTTCACCATCTGAAATAGTAATCATTTCAGTAATATCTTGGATCAATTCCAGTACTATTTTATCATTGAAACTATATGAGGAATCATCTCCAATTTCTAGATATTTACCCTCAAATTTATCTGGAATGAGTTTTGAGTCTATTTCAGGTATAACTAAATACGTTTTTTCTTCTGTAACAATAGTCGTCAAAGTTCGAGTTTTTTGACCAGAATCAAATTTCATCTCAACTTCACCATACGCACCTTTAGTAGTGGCCGAATAATCAATATCAAAAGCGATAGAATCGCTTGAATCAGAATTAACGGCAAATGTAATCTTTCCATCGCTTGTATAAGATTCTGCTTCTGTAGAATTTTTTGATACTTCACCGTAGTATCCTTTTGCTGATTGCGAATCGTAAAATATTGCAAATAGTATAGCACCGATTACAACAGCTGCCACAGCAATTATGCTAATGAGCATTATTTTACTTTTTTGGGGTGTTGCACTTGTTTCTTCAAATCCTGGTGCTGTGCTTGTAGATTCAGTTGCTCCTCTAGATTCGGTCTCTGGTTGCTCAGATGCATTCTCTAAACCAGTTTTCTTAACATCAAACATGGGCTCTTCGGCGTTTTCCGGCCTAATTGGAGGTATCTGATCTGACTGCATTTTTTTGCTCTCATTTTCATTTTCATTTTCATTTTCATTTTCCAATAATTAAACCACCCTTTAAATTGTTTTTTGAGTAATTTCCACTTTTACTGTATAAAGTAAAAAAAGCCTCAAATTCTATTATAAACCTTTATCACATCTTTTTCACTTAGAAAATAATCACATTTCAGAATGATCAGTATTTGAAGCTGCTGACTGTACATTTCAGCTCATTCAAATCATGTTTGTTTAAATTGCCTTCATTCGGCCACCAATAGGATTTTTGAATACTGGCACTGAAGATAATAACGGGAATGAATAATAAGGCTCTGAAATTTCACACAAACCGCCACGAAAACGAAATATAAAAACAACTTCCTGTTTGTCACTGAATTAGGTGAGTTTGTGAAACAGTCAACTATGGAAGCAAGTTGAGAAAGATTTGTTTACGAAATGGCTTCGTCATGCTACTCCGTACATGTTTAGATACACTCATGAAACAATAATGTGTGAAAGTGGGCTATCGGAGATAAACTTCATTTGGAACGTCTTGGAGACAAAGATAAGAGCATCTTACTCAACACCTACAGGCTTAAGTCAAGATACTTTGAACACCTTAATAATGAAAAAGTAACCAGATGATGGCATGATATAGTAAGCCTGCCAACCGAAGAAGTTGAGAGAATCATTTTTGATTTACATGTGAATGCTTAATATCCAATAACTTCACATACACTTCTGTTCGAAACCAATTGCAAGACGATTGGTAAAAAATATCTATGTTTTCTCATCAAGTCTTCCTTCGCTTGAACAAATATCACGAATTCTTGCTATCTAGAAATAGTCGCATCCAAATTATAAAATTCGACCTTCCACAATAAAAACTCAAAATATTTTGGTAAATTATATCAGAATTAAAAAATATAGAGTCTGATAGTTTTCTTTCTATCAGACCCTATATTATCTCTAATCCCGCTTCACAGAATGCAGAACTGGCATTTTCTCTAGTGGAAACCGTTGCCAAGGTGATTGATACTCCACAAAGGGACTGCGCACTTTTAATAGAATGATGCCTGTATCAATTAAGTCTTTCAGGAAATTGCCATCCTTGTTAAATAGCGCTTGTGACAGTGAGAAAGATACCATGTATTCCTCCCAAGATTCGTAAGTCTTGCGAGCAGAAATACCAATTTGCCGTAAATATCCCCAAGCCTTTTCCTCGCTGATATAGCCTGCCGAATAAGCATAACGTACAATAACAGCAGCACGTTCAAGATCGTATGCAAGCATTGAGTTGCAACTCAAAATAGAATCTGAACTGATCCCTGCTTGCTCAAGTTTTTTCTCTGCACTATGAAAGTTTACATACTGATCTGCGTTGATTTGTTTAAGGTCACATAGCTCTGTTCCTTCAACAATTTTATTGAAAGTATCTTTGTATTCCGAGCGCGAGCCTGAGCTCAATAAGAAATCGATTAATTCAGCTGTCGTTTTTTCATCACCGATGTTCCATGCGTTCGCTAACCATGTTTTACATCCGTCTGGATCTTCCAAATGGAAACCCAGAGGTGCATCATACACCTCATTCACCCAAGCCCAAAGTGAAGCGAAACCAAGTAATTGGTGCTGCGTCTCATTTGATGCTTCTTGATGTACATTGATTAATGACTCAGGTATCACGATACTCTTGAGCGGGTACTCTTGCCACAAATGCAGCCGATCGTAAAATTCGTCTCTTTCAAATAACAAATGTTTCACAGCTTCAATCCCCGCAAGGGTATCATCATTTTGAGAATCATAAGTAGTCGCCCGTCCCAATACAAAGGAAGCTGCATACTGCTGCCAATCTTCAAATTCACTGATTGCTTGTTCTGCCACCCAAGCCAATCCCTGCCACATTTCAGCTTCTGTAATGTAATCCTGATTCTTGCACAGCCTAAACAAAAGTGCAGCACGTTCAAAATCATAAGCAGACAATGAATTGATGCCAGAAGTTGAAATTGAAAGACCTTCCTGCTCCCAAAGCTTTTTGGCCTTTTCCCAACGCAGATAGTCAGCCGCAGATAATGACTTCAGTCCCCTCAAGCCAGTGCCCTGTTGGATTTGCGAAAAATCAGACTGATAATAAGCTCGACGTCCGCGAACAATCAGCCCCTGAATTGCTTCTTTAGCTGTTCGTTCATCATCTATACCCCAATATTTGATCAAATCAGTTCGCTGGTCTTCAAGATCTTGATCATCCCCGTCAGGCCGCCCTGTTTTCACAAAGCGTGTCATTTCACCATTTCGATAGAACATCAATGCACCAAAAGACATCAATTGCTCTTTCTCAGGTGGAAGCATATGCTTTTCATGAAATTCTTTCAATCTGACTTTTTCTTGTTCAGCATGATGCTTTCTTGATCGATACACACAAAACACAAGAAATAATATTACAAAAACGATAATGACTATCCAAGTACTTAATCCCATTTCTGTCCCCCCAAGTAACTAATACCATCTAAACAATTATACATTTTTTTTTAGGTAAAAAATAGATCAATGAAGATATTACCGCAGAATATCAATCAAATCCTTCTTCGCTGCTGCTGAAGCTGGCATGACACTAAAGATGATGCCAATTAGTGCCGAAATGCCAAAGGCGAGTAGGAAGGTGAATAGTTCCTGAAATCGAGAATGGCAACAGCGTGGAAATCATTGCTGCTAAGGCAATTCCCAAGATGTAGCCGATCAGTCCGCCATTACAGTGAGCGTGACCCCTTCAAGTAGAGATTGCATTTTGATCGCCCTGGCGTTGGCTCCTAGTGCCCGCCTGATCCCAATCTCCTTGGTTCGCTCAGCTACCGATATCTACTTCATGTTCATAACGCCTACTCCAGCAATGAAAAGTGAAACTGAAGCGATTCGTGGCTTTTGGATGACGCGCGCAATTAGGTGAATTTGTTAAAACAGTCAATTACGGAAGCAACCTTAGAAAGATATGTTTGCGGAATGGTTTACGCCATACAACGCCACACATGTTCAGACACACTCATGAAACAATTATGTGGGAGAGCGGAATATCGGATATTAACTACATCGGAGATCGTCTTGGGGATAAAGATAAGAGCATCTTGTTAAACACTTATGGGCATAAGTCAAGATACTCTGAACAACTTAATAATGAGAAAGTAAATCAAATGATGGCTCGCTGGAATCGTGAGATGTAGCTACCATTCGGCAGACATCTCTGATATGCGCCCTACTTGCTGAATCTAAGATTCAGAGTAGGCCGGACTAAAGAGCAATAAAATTTTTACCCACTTGGTGGGCAATTTGTGGGCAATCTCATTTGAAATCGCCCACAAACCCCATTAAACCAGTATTCTAGCGCACCCGACAGGATTTGAACCCGTGTTTCAAGAACCGGAATCTTGCGTGCTATCCACTGCACTACGGGTGCATGATTCAAACCATATACCATTATATTTTATACGTAGCAACAATACAAGCCCGAAGCACAAAAAACTTCTCCAAGAGAAAGCTCGCATATTCAAAAAATGCGAGCTTTCTTGCTTATCGCAAAGCACAAGTCACAAAATCATAGGCTTAATAAAAATTCTATTTAGCCAACTCATAAATTGACTGTGCATAAATCGCGGTGATTTTCACCAAGTCATCGATCGATAAATATTCATTCTTCTGATGCACGCGATCTTCACGACCCGGGAAGGCAGGACCAAAAGCAACACCTTGTGTCAGTGCGCGTGCATATGTCGCACCACCAATGGAGTGAAGTGTTGCTTCTTCCCCAACTTGGTCACCGTATACCTTCTGCAGCGTTTTCACAATCTCACTATCGGCATCAACATGATGTGGTTTCATATGTTTAATTTCTGTAACGCTAAAATGATGTTCACTCATAAACTTCGCTAACTTCTCCATGTTAGCAGCAAAATCAAAGGTAACTGGATAGCGCATATTCATCCCAATGATACACGGCGTGTCTGCCGAGAAACTGAAAATACCATAGTTAATCGTCAATTCGTCCGTTATCTCATCCCGATAGTCAATGCCAAACTGTTCTCCTTCTTCGTTATCAACAACATATTTCTTGATGAAACTAAAGTAAGGATGCTGCGAGTATCCAGCGATAAAAGAAGCTAGCTTCACACCCGCATTCACGCCCAAATAAGGCATCGATCCGTGTGCTGAAACGCCATGAACAATGAGTGTCAACTGATTACCGCTCACTTGGACCTCATGTGGTAAACTAGCTGATTCACAGTAAGTCGTAAAAGCTTCCTTAATCTCAGCCACATGCCCTGCTACCACTTCAACAATTGCTACAGCTCGGTCTGGAACCATATTCAAACGCTCGCCTGCCGTAAAAGAAACCACTCTGAAATCCGAGCCTTCTGAAGCCGCACCTGTAAAAGTTAAATGCGTATCACGCAGACCTTTTTCCGCATTAATAATCGGAAAATCGGCATCTGGTGAAAAACCACTAGTTGGCATTTCTTCGGTCTCAAAATAGCGCCCAACACAGCGCCAACGACTTTCTTCGTCTGTACCTAAAATAATTCTCACACGTTTATTTAGCTCTAAACCAAGCTCCTGAATAATTTTCAGTCCATAATAAGCTGCCATCATTGGTCCTTTATCATCAACTGAACCACGAGCAAAGATTTTTCCATCAATGATTTCAGCACCAAATGGATCTGTCTCCCAACCAGCACCCTCAGGTACTACATCAACATGTCCAAGAATACCAATCAATTCTTCGCCCTTACCAAATTCAATATGCCCAGCATAACCCTCGACATTTTTTACTGTAAAACCATCCTTAGTTGCCATATTCAATATATACTCGAGTGCATGCTGAATGCCCTTACCAAAGGGTGCATAGTTCCCAGCCGTTGATTCATCTAGGATACTTTTGATACGCAGCACGCCTTGCGTATCCTTCACCAAAGCAGCTTTCCGCTTCTCAACTTCCTCAAGCCAATTAATCGATGTTTTTGTTGTTGATGTCATAGTGTTCGCTCCCTTTCTCGTTTTTTTATTATTCAAATGCACAAACGCACTTAAACACGCAAAGGCTAACATCTCTCAGTTCTTTATAGTAAAATAAATCCTAAAATGTGACAATACTCATCCAATCGCTGAACTTCACAATAATGTTTTCAGTGTATCAATACCTATTCTATCCGCTGTCACAGTAAATAAACAATATAGCTTGCCAACCATTATACAACCATTTTTAAAATTTCGCAGACTTTTTTTAATATTCATCATCACGCAACTTTTATCATTTAAAGAAATAGACATCCTGATAAAATTAAGACTTCAATAAATAGTTCAGTGCCCGTTCACCAATACCGCCATTTCCTCTTCCGTAATGAGACGGTATTCCCCTAATGCTAAACTAGGATCGAGCGCCAATCCCCCCATTGACTTTCGCTTCAAATAGACAACCTTTTTGTCCACTGCCGCAAACATTCGTTTCACCTGGTGATACTTTCCCTCGGTGATTGTCAACTCGATCTCAGAAATATCTCCGCTCTTCAAAATTACCAGCGCTGCTTTTTTTGTCAAATAACCATCATCAAGTTCAACACCCTGTTCGAATTGCACGATGTCTGTTTGCGTCACAACCCCTTCAACCCTCGCAAAATATGTTTTTGGCACATGCTTTTTAGGCGATAATAATTGATGTGCCAATTGTCCATCGTTCGTTAAAAGCAGCAATCCTTCAGTATCACGATCCAACCTACCGACTGGAAACGGATCCTTTACACGATCAGACTGATCTAGTAAATCAATCACGGTTGGCAGGAGTTTATCCTCAGTTGCCGAAACCACACCTTGTGGTTTGTTCATCATCAAATAAATGAATTCTTGGTACGCAACCAATTCACCCGCAACAGATACCATGTCTCCTGCAGGATCCACATGCTTCTTTGCATGTTTGACAACGATATTGTTGACCGTCACAACCCCCGTCTTCAGTAACTTCTTCACTTCTGCTCTCGAACCAACGCCACTATTTGCTAACATTTTATCAATTCGCATCTAAATCTCATCTCCATTACAAAATCATTTTAATTAATATTTATCTTCCTCATTGTGCATTCACCCATTTATAGCGCCCGAATAGAATGTCATGTATGTTTTCAACTATAGAAAACACTGAACGGTCATTGCACTTTTGTTGGCGCCTACTTTTAGCCAATTATTACAATGTTCATTCAGTGTACCCTAAACTTATCGGAGAGTGATCTAACTTTGAGCGAATATTATCGTCCGCAACAACCGCAACTGCCCCAACAACAATACTACCCACAACAGCCGCAACAGCAACAATATCATCAACAGCACCACCATCCAGGTGGGTCATGGCAAGATGTGAATGCTGAAAAAAGAATTGACCGTTTAGAGCGGGAAGTGCAACAATTACAACGTGCTTACCAACACCTTGACCAAAGACTTGATCGAATTGAACGCCGGCTAGGTATTTACTAACACTTCTAGCAAGGATTTATCAATAGGATGACCACTTTTCATTCCGATTCAAAAGAATCAACGTAAACATATACTTATAATTAATCAAGGCAAGACTGCCCTCCGATCTAACTAACGTCCAGTAATAGATCGAAATCAATATGCCACGACCGAGCAGTTATTCTGCTCGGTTTTTTACCAGTCGATTCAATCGTAACTTTCGCATCCAATTATCCAATCTCGGACCAAAGGTTATTCTGAGTAGCCCAGTTTTATAAGCAAGGACTAAATAAACAACAGCACCAATCGGGACACAGATTGCGATGATGATTGCAGCTCTGAGATTGGTATCCGGTACAAACCAGAATGACAAAATGAATTTAACGATTAGTAATGTCACGACCATGACACCGGTGATTAAAATGATCAGCAGTGTTCTTCTAATGATTTTGTTAAAACTAAAGTTTGAATGACGCTTGATCATCATCAGATTGAGACCTGCAATTGTTCCATAACCAAGTGCTGAAGCGACAATCATGCCATATGGCCCGATCAATCGGATCAAAATAATATTTCCTATGTACTTCACGAGAAAACCAACTAATAAACTTTTTATCGAGAAGCTTTGTTTATTCATTCCCTGCAGAATCGCAGCTGTCACTGTGAATAGGGCAAAAAGAACGATCACTGGCGCGTAGATAGTCAGTGCATGAATACCAATTTCATTATGGGCATAGAAAAGTGTGAAAAATGCTTCTGAAAGTGTTGCTAAACCAATGGAAGCAGGAATTAATAGCAATAGCATAATCATGAAAATTTCATTTAGTTGATACTTAAACAGGCGATAATCTTTCTTGGTTAATGTCGCAGAAATAGCTGGTACGATTGAAATCTGCATGGCGGTCGCGAGTGTCATCGGAATCATGACTAATTGTTGTGCTTGATAGTTAATCGCACCAATAATTTCATCTGACCCAGCGGCTTGCCCCATGATCGCCATAATCTTATTAAATGTAAATGAATCAATCAGCTGGAAAATAGGTAATCCAAGTGCAACAAGGATGAATGGAAGTGAAGAATACATCACTTCTTTAAAAACTTCTTTCATCGATACTTGTAAAACGCCTCGATCCTGTTCCAATAGATCAGCAAAGTAATGGCGTTGCCTGTACCAGAAAAAGTAGAGCGCTAACAATCCAAATAAAGCGCTGACAAACGCTGCTGCGGTTGCCATCCCAATCCCCATCACAATGCCCTTATCCAACTGTACGACCACTATATAAACACCAATAAGCAAAAACGCTACCCGAACAAACTGCTCGACTACCTGCGAAACAGAGGTTGGCAACATTTGATCGTGCCCCTGAAAATACCCACGGAAAAACGAAAGCGATGGAATGATAATCAGTGCCGTACTCACGACGCGAATAACAAAAGTGATATCTTCTACGCTAAACTGATTCGATTTATATAACTGGGCAATCAGTGGTGCAACTAAGAACAAAACTAAAAATGAAACAAACCCCATGATGAGCATCAGGGCTTGTCCGTAGTGAAACATTTTCCGACTCAGTTTGTACTCGCCAAGCGTATTATACTTCGCTGTCAGCTTGGCAATTGCTTGGGGAAACCCGGCCGTTGAAATCGATATGAAGATTACATACGGTGTGTACGAATACAAATAGAGTGCTTGACCAGCCTCCCCGACCATATGGGCGAATGGCGCAACATATAAAATACCAATAATCTTGGACAACATAGTGCCCGCGGCTAAAATGAAAGTCCCCTGCAAAATTTTTGATGACATATAAAATCCCTTTTACGATTAATTTAATTGAACTGATTAAAGTTTACTCTTTTCAATATTGATTTACAAACACTTTTCAAGTAAACCACACTTTATTGGTCTAATCCACTGATTTCTACAAAACAAAAGGCAACTCTCACCCAGATCATAGGGTAAAAGTCGCCTTCGTTACGGATGTTATTTTTAAAAGCAGTCATTTCCATTTCAGCATAAGGACAGCCAACTTATCGGCCAATCGCTTCTGCCGCCGCTTGCTTTAATTCTAATATCTTTTCGATTTTGGTAATGATTAAATCGATTGCGACCCGATTATTGCCGCCTTCTGGAATAATAATATCGGCATAACGCTTTGATGGCTCGATAAATTGATTATGCATCGGTCTCACAACGCTCACGTATTGATCAATGACTGATTCATATGTCCGATCCCGTTCCTTTGTGTCGCGCAAAATCCGGCGAATAATTCGTAAATCTGCATCAGTATCCACGTAAAGTTTAATATCCATGATCTCACGTAGCATCGCATCTTCTAAAACGAGTAACCCTTCAAGAATTATCACGTCCGCAGGTTCAATCAATTCTGTTTTGCTTGAACGTGTATGAATTGTGTAATCATAGATTGGTTTATTGATGGACTTTCCTTCAAATAATTGCTTGATTTGATTTGCAAACAAAACATTATCAAACGCCATTGGATGATCATAATTTGTTTTCAGTCGATCTTCAAAAGACATATCAGATTGATCTCTATAGTAAGAGTCCTGCTCAATTCGCACAATCGAGCGCCCCTCAAATTCCTTCATAATTGCTCTTGTAACGCTTGTCTTACCAGATCCAGAACCACCAGTGATTCCAATCACAATCGGTTTGTGCAAACTTTCCATCTCCCCTCACACTCTTATTTTGGCAAAGTTTTCGGTTAACTTCAAGTGGAAATTCAAACGAATGTAAAAATGGCATGACACTTCTGCAAAATGATTTCAGTCATTTAGCTGTTTTGTGTGAAAAACGGGCTTCCGCAAGCAGAAACTACTCTCTTTCAGGCAAGTCTCTCGGTGCGACTTCGTCGCATTCGACCCTTTCCTGAGACGTTTCGTTTCTTAACGCTTGCTGCAGCACCTTAGTTTAAACGGGCTTCCGCAAGCAGAAACTACTAGCCATCAGCACTTCCTTCACTTCGTTTCAGACTGCTTTGACACGCACTTTACTAGTTAATCTGCTCAGCAGATTAAAGTATCGTGGGTCTTTCAGGCAAGTCTCTCGGTGCGACTTCGTCGCATTCGTCCCTTTCCTGAGACGTTTCGTTTCTTAATGCTTGCTACTGCACCTTAAAAAACTTCCCAAAATAATTGGGAAGTGTACAGATTTATATCGTTCCGCCTCTTGGGGAGATATTCTTTTATTAGGAACTCTTGATCAAGGCGTCGTTGTCACTAGTTTAGTTAATCCAGGATTTGAGGGAATTACATTCACCCAGGTTTTTCCTTGAACTAATTTTGTTTCCTTTCCATTCACAAATGGCGCAATCTTTCCTTTGACATTTCGCCACTCTACAGGAACCATTTGTCCACGCTGTAATAAATACGCTTTCCCACCTGATTTAACATCGATTAAGCGCAGTTCTGGTGCCTCTGGATCGTTTCTATGTTGCATTTCCACAATCAAGACATTATCAAGTTCAATTGGTTCCTGCGTATCTTTTTCCTCGGTTTGAATCCCATTTACTGAACGTGTATATTTCTTCGTTTCAGGATCGTATCGATACGTAGGTGAAAAATGATTCGAACCATAATCCACTGTGACCTCTCTAGTCGGTGTGCCTGAAATCGTAGCCGCTTCCTTCTCTGTGTAAAAAGAGTAGTCTGGCGTTGTTGCAGTCATAGGTGCATCGACCTTCTTGGCCCCTGCCAAGATATTTTCTTCAGTAATGTAGGAATTATGCGGTGCCCCCCGGTCTTTCGAGCGTTGAAACAGCGTACCATCATAAGCCATACCGTTAATATTATCGACATAATTATCTGCCAACATTTGTTTTGCTTTCGGACTATATCCGTGAGCAACATAAAAACTATTGTAGCCCTTGGCGATTTCAATAAAATATTCACGTGCACTCCGCACTGGCCCAACTTTCGAAGGGTGCTCACTTTGGTAGATGGCAAGAAAACGCGTAATGTTACTTTCAGCGTAAAATTCAAATACGATGTCAGCCTTTGTCAATCCTGTTTGCGGCCTTGCTTCTGGTGCATTGCTCACCATAACCGCAACTGAACGATCAGTTGGCCGATTCTTCGACTCAATACCTGTTAACGGGTACTGGTACTTTGGTTCTATTGCTTTCTGTGTTTGTTTTGCATCCGGCTTTTGTTCTGTCTTAGCTTTCTCCTGACATCCACTAAAAACGCCTAAAAAGAATACAGACATCACCAAAAAGATTGTAAGCCTTTTCATCATGATTCCCCCAATAACTTTCCTGAGATATTGATCGAACACAGTAATACAATCGCAATTGTTGGAGATTAGTCAATCTGTAGAAAATACTGGAAAAATGGCTAGATAGCAAATAAACTGCACAAAACTTTTACTATTTTTACAAAACGTCACTTGGTGATCAAATTATGATAAGTTTTTATCGTAATGGTGACTATTTTCTTCAGTATAGCCAAGAATAGTAGCATTCAAAAGTCTTACATCAACGGTGCAAAAACAGATAAAATCGTGCGAGCAAAACGAACATGCCATTTCACGTGATGGCACTCCTCCAATGTTACTTCATGACAGACTGCTAACGTCTTCAGGAAATCTGCTTTAATATCGTAAATGCTCTTGGTTTTATACAGCCATGTGGCACATTCAAAATGAAGGTATAGACTACGGAAATCCATATTAATCGTACCGACAACACCATAATCATCATCAACAACAAATGACTTTGCATGAATAAATCCAGGTGTATATTCATAAATTTTGACGCCAGATTCGATCAAGATTTGATAATGTGACCTTGATACCGCATGAACGTAGCGCTTATCAGGTATATGCGGCATGATTATCCGAACATCCACGCCTGACTTTCCAGCTGTTGTCAGCGCTGTTATCATTTCACTCGCAATAATCAAATAAGGCGTTGTGATATAAACATAGTCCTGCGCTTTGTTCACCAGGTTTAAATAAACCGTTTCGCCGACTGTCTCATTAATTAATGGATTGTCGCTAAACGGCTGGACAAAGCCATCCGATTCCACGACGATAGCGTCTTGCGGGCGATAAGAAAGATAATCTTCCTCCACCTCGCGAACCGCTTCCCACATCGACAAAAACATCACTGTCAGGTTCCAAACAGCATCACCTTTCAGCATAATCGCTGAATCTTTCCAGTGACCGTGTTTCACGTAGGCATTAATATACTCATCTGCTAGGTTAATTCCGCCAGTAAAGCCAGTGACACCGTCAATCACACAGATTTTCCGGTGATCGCGGTTATTCATTCGGGTTGATAGGGCTGGATTAAATGGGATAAAAATTTCGCACTGAATTCCTAATGCCTCAAGTTTTTTGTTGTAATCGCCAGGAAGTGTCCGCAGGCAGCCCACCCCATCATAAATTAAACGAACTTCGACGCCTTCAGCTACTTTTTCAAGTAATACTTCAAGAATCGTATTCCACATCTTGCCCTCTTGAATGATGAAGTACTCCAAGAAAATATAATGCTTTGCCTTCTTCAGTTCCTCCACCATTCGCTCAAACTTAACCTCACCAAGCGGAAGATATTCTGATGAAGTATTTGTATAAATCGGAAAATGTGCTTGATTTGCAATATATCGTGACTGATTCGCAGCAATTGCTGTAGGCGGTTCTAGAGGCTGTTTCCCTTTAGAAAGACGCTGGAAAGATGCAACAATTTTCTGCTCTATTCTATTCATTTTATTTTTCAATCCGCGATTGATTCGTTGCCCACCAAAAATAAAATAGGCTGCAGCACCTAAAAGAGGAAATAATAAAATCGGGATTACCCAAGCAATTTTGAAAGCCGGATTACTTCGACTGGAAAGTACCCAGAGCACACATAACACGCTGACAACTAAATTCACTAAGTATAAGTGATTAAAGTTCAGTGCAAATATTGCAATGAGCCCAATTTGAATGAGGATGAGCAGGACAATAATGAACATTCTATAGAATGATGGCTTAAATAATCTCAATTGTAGAATCTCCTTTCATAATAGATTGACTGATTATTTCAGCCAATCTATCTCAAGCATTATTTTAGCATACCACCAGTCTATATTTCCGCTATTTTTCTCACAAGATTTTCAAAACTTTAACCAATGACTGTATGACTGGTTTGTCTTTGATACCTAGATATAAAAAAACGATTGATCTAGGGCATGTCCGTTTCTATTACAGCTAGATGTTTGACAAGGATAGCAAGATACAGCGTAACACCATCTCTCGCATTCCGAGGGTCAAATCCCGTTTTCCTAGCAATTTTATTTAATTTGTATTGCAATGTGTTTTTATGAATAAAAAGGGCTGATGCTGTTAAATTCAATGAAAAATTATTGGCAAAGAATTGTGCCAAAATAGCGGTCCATTCTTTCACCTCATTGGGCGAGCAGCCATCAAAAATCCGGTGATAGTATTCATTTTTCGCATCCAGTGGTAGTTCATTTAATAGGTACTCAAGTGTCATATTCTCATAAACTGCTATGCCAGATTGGCTCTCTTTTGCTAAAAGCATTGACTGACGAGCCTCAATATAGGATTTATGCATGTTTGAGGTCGGACCTATAGAGCGGCCAATCCCGCAGTAGAAGCAAACAGGGTGCTGCTTCTCAACTTGTTCTTTAATCCCTAACAAAAATTGCTCTGCCATTCGTGCTGATTCGATGTTTATTAAAAAAACAAGTTCTGTACCAATCAAGGTAAGATAACCATTACCAGTTGCTAACACTAATTGTGTGGCCAGCTGAAGCACTTGGTCGCGCATAGACTGTATTTCGAATGCCTCTATCTCTAACGCATCTGTCTTGATCAAATGAAAGTGCGCTACTGCAGCGCGTTTTGGCTTTTCAATATCAATACCAATTAGCTGCCCGCGGATGCCGAACGTCTTATCTGATTGGGCATTCCCATGAGAAATCCACTCTTCTACGAATGAGTTTCTAGCACGCTGTTTCAAATCAGTTTGTTCTTTTAAATAGAGCTCAAACACGAGCATCTCAGTCAATTTTTTGATGATTTTCCCTAGTCTAAGATCCTCCTCTTTTTCACTTGTAATTCCTATAACACCAATGATATTGCCTTCAATGACAATGGGTAAATTTATTCCTGGTTGTGCACCAGTGAATTGGTTACGCGCCTCTACGAGCAAGATATCTAGTTTTTCTGATATCACTTTGTGTGCGCCTTCATGAAACTGGCCAATTCGGCTTACATCTGTACTAGCAATAATCATTGCTTTCTCATCCATTAGATTTATTTTCTTCTGAATAACGCTCTCAACATCAGCCACAATCTGCTTTGCATATCTCTCCGTGATGTACATTGTTAGCCCCCATTTGTTCTATCTAATAATAATTATACACTTTATTTGGCACTTCGAACATAGCGCTAAGGGCATTCTTACTCTATGATTAGTTTATAGTATACCCATGTAAAGGAAGCGGTGATGAAATGAAATTTCTTTTTTCTCCAGATTCATTTAAGGGCTCTATGAGTTCTATGGAGGTAATCAATAATCTAACAACAGCAGCAAAACGGCATTTCCCAGAAGCAGAAATACTCGCTGTACCTATTGCAGACGGCGGTGAGGGCTCGGTTGAATCAATG
Source organism: Caryophanales bacterium (assembly GCA_031554185.1). Taxonomy (GTDB): domain Bacteria; phylum Bacillota; class Bacilli; order JARBTR01; family JARBTR01; genus JAVBKE01. Next base: position 3,753 of record JAVBKE010000219.1, on the reverse strand, counting down.
ATTCATGTCAGTGGTGGTGAAAAGGTATTCCTTGATGTGATCGGACCATTAGGACAGACAGTTCATGCTTATTTTGGCCGTATGGATAGTGATACAGCTGTGATAGAAATGGCACAAGGATCTGGTTTAACCTTAACACCGAAAGATCGAAACCCACTATATACCACATCCTACGGGACTGGTGAGCTGATTAATCACGCACTCAGTGATTATCGAAAAATCATTATTGCTATTGGTGGCACTGCCACTAATGATGGTGGTATGGGTGCTATGATGGCACTTGGTGTTGATTTTTACAATAAAGAGGGCGAAAAGATCGCATTTGGCTGTGGTGCAGAGCTTATCAACATTGATCGTATTGACGCCTCTCGTCTCAATCCCGCTGTCTTCAAAGCAGATATTAAAGTGATGTGTGATGTCAATAATCCATTGACTGGCCCTAATGGGGCAACCTATATTTTTGGACCACAAAAAGGGGCAACACAGGAGATATTGACGCAGCTAGAAGCTGGAATGAAAAACTTTGCCCGCGTCTTAAAGAAAACAACGGGTGTGGATAGCGATGAAATTCCAGGCACTGGTGCCGGTGGTGGTATCGGCGCAAGTCTTGTATCATTTCTCAAAGCTGAGCTTTGCTCAGGGATTTCTGTAATGCTTGAAGCGCTTAAATTCGAAGAATTACTAGGCGATGTTGATCTCGTCATCACTGGTGAAGGAAGAATTGATGGGCAATCATTAAATGGTAAAGTTCCTGTTGGCGTCGCAAGCGTTTGTGCCCAGAAAAATATCCCTTGCTTTGCGATTGTCGGAAGTATTGGTGATGGTGCAGAGAAAGTCTATGACCACGGGATTAATTGTATCATTCCGATTGTAGACAAGTGCATGCCTCTGGAAAGAGCGATGAAAAACGGCAATCAATTGCTAACTAATGCAGCCGACCGGGCCTTCCGTATTGTGAAAACCGGGATGGCTATGTCTAAGCAATAGCACTACGCTTTTATCCAGTTCAATTGGCTTACTATGAAAAAGAGGCTGAGACCAAATACAGGGGGAAAAACCGTAAAAGTCCAGCCTCTTTCGATTTTATTTAAATGTACCTATAAGTTCTGCCTTTGCAATGTCCGAAGCGAAACGAAAGTAAACAGTCCTATCGTGACGAGAGGTGCAAAAATAGCGAACCAGAAAAAGCCACCACCAGTACTGACGGCAAAGCCGATCGCAAAGGTACTCAGGATTGAGCGTACAAATTGAACTGCCATTGAAAAACCAAAGTAGAGAAGAATCGCTAACTTTGATCCTTTTAATACAATGCTTGAAAAAATCATAATTAAGAGTGAGCTCAAATAGCCTAAACCCATAACGAGGATAATCTTCACAAATCCCAAGTCTAGGTAATTAAATACTTCTGATACAATCCCAAAGAAACCACCTATATCAACAATAGTAGCAAACTGCACAAGGATAATAATTAATGGGATCAGTAGAACAATTGCTGTCAAGATCAAAGAAGAAAGTATAATAGCGCTAACCTTTGAAAAATAGAGCTTTTTACGATCAACACCCGAAGCAACCATCAATGCAAGCACGTTATTTTTGTAGTCGACTGACACAGCATGAAACGGATAGATGAATATCAAAACGCCAGTCGCCATGATAAGAAGGAACGAGAACAATGTGAACAACCCTGCAAGAGCCGCACTAGCCATATCCCAAAAGGTATCAGAGGCATTTAAGGCACTAACAAAGAATAAAGTAACAAAGATATTTAGAAGTCCAATTACCGCAGCTGAGATCAAAAACGGTTTGTCTTTAAAAAATTTAAACATTTCCATTTTAAAAATTAATTTTCCAGTCATAAGTACCCCTCCTTCTAATTTAGAATTTTATCCAGCACTTTGGCTTTAGACATTTCAGTTATTTCAATATTGGCTTTCTTTAATTGCGATTCAATTGTACTCCACTCAGGAACGCCAATATCAAGTTTCACGCGATTTTCATCATCTAATTCAAACGGATAGTTCATTTCACCCAGTAGCTGAATTAATTGTGCATTATTTGAAGTATCTAGTAGACGAATCATCTTTTTCTTCTCACTGAGCATGTCGATATGGTCGCTAATTACACCTTTGTCAATAATAAACACTTCTTCGCAAAGGGCTTCAAGATCACTTTGCACATGGCTTGAGATCAATAAGGTTAATCCGCCAGCTGTGAGTTCTTTTAGATATCCCTTAAACCACTTCACACTGTCAAAATCAAGCCCACGAAACGGTTCATCTAAGATCAAAACTTTTGGTTCGAACAATAGTGCAATTAACAAGATTAGCTTCTTTTGCATGCCATATGAGTAAGTGTTCACCTTTTGATCAAGGGCATGTGCAATATCTAGTTCATGTGCCAACTCCTTCGCACGGGCCTCATTCTCCTGACCTCTAAGCCCCGAAAAATACTGGATATTAAACCATCCTGTACGTCCCCGGTAAACGGACATCCCATCAAGAACAATACTAACATGCCGTAAAGCACTTGTGTCCTCTTTCGCACAAACACCGTCAATTAATATTTTTCCTGAAAAAGTACAATTAATATTTGTAATGCATTTGAAAAGTGTTGTTTTCCCAGCCCCATTGTGACCAACTAAACCATAACTTTTCCCTTTTTCAAAGTCGAGAGCACGAATGTTCAAGACTTCCCTCTTGTTATATCTCATGAGAAGTTCTCTAATTTCAATCATGATTTTCTCCTTTATCATTTATTTGAAATTACTGATAAAATTTCACCTTAATAATAGCATAAACGGTGCCCCCCTTGGCACCCAATTACGACTATTTCAAAATTTCCTGTAGAATGATGCAATGCCTGATCTTAGTAAATGCACTTCATCGTCCACAAACATTTTAATATAAATTGGTCACTTACCTAAACGAATAAGAAGAAAATCAAATGTTGTTTTCAGAATACATACCCTTTAATTTGTAAATGATGATGTAAAAACCACTGTTTACCTTGCGATCATGTATATAGCTTGAGCACCCAGATTCACGCGAAATTATCACCACAGCACTTGGCATTCGTGTTATAATTCAGCTAAAACTTATTCCAAAGAAAGGGTTTGTTTATTTGTGAAACTTGATTCTTTACTTGCTAATCTTCATTTAGCACAGAAAATCGGCTCGGGTAACCCGACAATCTCTTCGGTGGAAAATGACAATCGTAAGATTCAGGCTGGAAGCCTCTTTATCTGTATTAAAGGATACACAGTGGATGGGCATGATTTTGCCAAACAAGCTGTTCAGTCAGGTGCTGTCGCACTGATTGCTGAACATCCTTTACCTGTTTCTGTTCCAGTCATTGTTGTCCCAGACTCCGAAAGAGCCATGGCCGTAATTGCTAATCGTTTTTACGAATTCCCAACACGCTCTCTGCGTTTGGTCGGAATCACAGGTACGAATGGCAAAACGACAACATCACAAATTCTTGATGAGATTTTGCAATCATTTAACCAGATAACAGGTGTTATCGGGACACTTCATACTAAGATAGATCAACAGATCCAAGAAACGAAAAACACAACGCCTGACAGTCTTACGTTGCAAAAGATTTTTCATGATATGAAAAACGCCCATGTTGATACAGCAATTATGGAGGTCTCTTCCCATTCGCTAGAGATAGGCCGGGTCCACGGCTGTGCTTATGATATCGCTGTTTTCACCAATCTCACCAGTGATCACCTCGATTTTCACAAAACGCTGG
>JAVBKE010000084.1:0-3055 GCA_031554185.1 Caryophanales bacterium | reverse complement strand
ATCATCGATGGCTTTGTTATCAAACTCCAGTGTATTGGGATCAATATTCTGTTCTTCAAGTTCACGTATCTGAGAATTGCTTAAGTTATCGCGCCTGATTCCCTCACGTAAAAACTGTGTCGTGTGGGTGACCACTTCATAGGGCACCAGATTGTTGTCTGCAATTGCATCTTCCAGGCTGTAGTTGGCCGTAGGAATGCGCCCTTCACAGCCAAACAGTCCGAAAGTAGTTTTGCTGACCATATCAATGGGGGTCGCTGTCAGACCTACCTGTAACGCATCAAAATATTTGAACAAATCACCGTATACGTTATAGATGGAACGGTGTGATTCATCAGCAATAATGAGATCGAAATAACCAACATCAAAGCGATCCATGATGTTCATCATCCCTGGATAGGTCGCTATATAGACACGGGCATTAAGCATATCTTTCTTTGGAGATACGCCAACGACATACATAGGGTCACTGATGTATTGTTTAAACGCGTTCCCTGCCTGCTTACGTAGTTCTCTACGGTCACAAAGGAACAACACACGCTTCACCCAACGGGCATCAATCATTAGTTTGCTTAAAGCAATAGCAACTCGAGTTTTTCCCGTTCCAGTGGCTTGTACAATGAGCGACTGACGATATTTCTGGGTAAAACGTTCACTCACCCTCGCCAGGGTCTCCTGTTGATACAAGCGGCCAGCGACAAGTTCACCTTTACTGTCTCTGGCGTGAGGAACTTCATTCAGTGGTAAGCGGGTCTCGCGTTGTTGAATCAGATATTGCAGGCTTTCTTTACTGTAGAAACCGAATACTTTGCGTGGCGGGTAGCCCTGAGTTTTATGGTCATCCCACAGATAAATATCGTAACCATTGGTATAAAAAATAACAGGACGTTGGCCGTACTCTTTCTCCAGCCAATCAGCATATAGTCTGGCTTGTGTCCGACCTTTATCTGGACTGACTTTAGTTTTTTTGGCTTCAACTACGGCAATAGGTTTATGGCTATCATCCCACAGAACATAATCTGCAAATCCATTGCCTGATGTGGTCGGTTGTTCTTTAACAGGATGCTCCTGAGACACCTGCTCAGTGTTAGCAGCGTCGGGAGCTACATCCCAGCCTGCAGCAATGAGGCGCGAGTCAATCAGATGGCGGCGAGTTTCAGCTTCATCCAGTGAGAGAATGTCAGCAACTTGCTGGTTACGATCTTTTACTTCATGCAGGCGTTGTTCAAGTATTTCTGTTTTTTCCTGCTCTTTTTGCAATGCGCGCTGAAGCGCAATTTCCCGCTCGCGAGCACTATCAAGATCTTTGATCGCCGTATCTAAACGTTTTTGCTGTTCTGTAAGATTAACTGAAGTATTTAGAGCATCAGACAATGGAGGTAGAGCAAAAGGTTGGCAGTCATCGACATTCCCCTGAGCGTAACGAACGTAAAGCCATAGCCCTAATAGAAATGCTTCTTTTAACAACCAGTATGCATCCTGAGCTTTAATGGTGCTGCCATGAGCTGCGCGATTGCCATGAATGCGCAGGGCGTCCATTTTCATTACAATTGCTTCAGGCATGATGCTAGTAAATACAGAAGCATTCATCAGATCATACAAGCTAGCTTTGAAGCCTTCAGGAAGACGTTCCTGCCGGTAGATCCAGCGGACAATTTGCTCATCATAGTTACGAAGCTTAACTAAACAACTTTCTGGATCCGAATGGACGTACTGTTCTGCTGCGGTCGCAAGGCTTGCTAAATCAGGCCACTGACTGCGTAGCATTTCAAAATTGCGAGACTGCTCCATTAAATCGTTGCCTTATGCAATGGATACAACAAGATATCTGTGGATGTTATCACAGGTTATCGCTCAATTTTTGTGAGATATACGCGAGCTTTGGTATAGCAGCTATAGATTAAGTTCATTAAATTGATACTGTTAGTATCCATTCTTAGTCGGCTTAGAACTTCACCTATACAACTTACGCGAAGGGGAACTGCAGATGAGTCAAACTTTGACGGGGCTTCAATTTGTTAATGCCTTCGCTTTGAAACCAGAACGATTTGCATGGTTTCTTGGGGCTGGAGCGTCTGCATCTGCCGGAATCCCAACCGGTTATTCGATGATCTTGGACTTTAAGAAGCGATTATTCTGCCAGTTAACCGGCTTAAAAACGCAAGAAGTCGATGGCAATGACTCCCTTTGGATCGATAGAATCAATCTTTTTTTCAAAACTCATCCAGTACTTCCCCCTTCAGGAGATTCAACTGAATATGCTGCTGCTTTTGAGGCAGTTTACCCCACTCAGGAAGAGCGCCGTTTATATATTGAAAATGCTGTGAAGCAAGGTTCCCCCTCGTTTGCGCACAAGGTCATCGGATCTCTTCTAACGACAGGGCGCATCCCTTGTATTTTCACAACCAATTTTGATCACTTGATCGAAACGGCTACGACAGTGGCAAGCCAATTAATTGATACTACCCAACGGGCGGTATTAACTGACGCTGCAACTGATAATGCAGGACGTGCTGAACGTTGTGTTAAAGAATCCAATTGGCCATTACTGGCGAAAATCCATGGCGACTTTCGTTCAGTTGAACTGAAAAACACTTCAGATGAGCTTAGAGAACAAGATGCCCAGATGAGGTCGATTTTGACTACTGTTTGTTCACGCTTTGGACTTGTTATCCTCGGTTACAGCGGGCGTGATGCATCCGTGATGCAAGCACTTACGGACGCACTGAGTCAAACCAATGCATTTCCCGGAGGGATATATTGGGTAACACCTACCGCAAGTACAATTCTGCCAGCAGTAAAAGAATTCATTAATAAAGCCTTAGAACTAAAAATCTCTGCACATATAGTTGAATCATCAACTTTTGATGAATTGGCTGGTGACATTGCCGATTCAATTGATTTGCCGGTGGCATTAAGGCAGCACATTCAAACATCTCGCGCCGGATCTATATTGCAAAATGTTCCTCTACCTATTCGTGAACAACGAAAATTTCCTGTGTTGAGATGTTCAGCTATTCCAATCCTCGCCATGCCAACACATGCTCGGCTTATA
>JAVBKE010000093.1:0-7117 GCA_031554185.1 Caryophanales bacterium | reverse complement strand
CTTGATGAATAAAGGGTTTCGCTTTTTTATTTTGATGAAATTGCAGACTGTGATACCAATATAATACCATTTTCTTTTTTGGTATCACGCTTCTTTTTGAATACATTCATTACTTCGTGCTTTCTCTCTACGTACAAATGGCCCGTAAGTATTACTCGTTTGTTTAATGCCCTCGTGTCGCATTAGTTCTTTTACCAGATAGATATCTACGCTATTGTTAATTAGATGTGGAGCGAAGCTATGTCTAAAGTTATGAATTCAAGGCTCTGGCGATATCTTCCTGAGCTTTTTTAAGCAATGAGAATAATGGTAGGGGCATGGACCAACAACTGGTGAGGTACCGATGTTTCCGTGGGCAGCAACTGTTGGGGTAGTTTTGCTGGTGCTTAATTGATTAGGAGGCAAGGTAGAACTGAGTAACGTGTTGATTATGTAGAAAATTAAATGTTAAAAAGGGATTTGTTGTGATAGTGCAGCAAGTCCTTTTTTGCTGGTAATTGCTGAGGTGAATTTATTGCCCAAGGAATTATTTTGATGTTTAATCGCTGCTTTCGATGGAGTGATCATTTAGAGGTTTTAATTCTGGAGAGATAATGATGAGCGGCAAGTAGTACAGCTGTATTTTATTTGAAAAGTAAGGTTCATCTAGCTGGATTGTTCTGATACAATAGTTACTATACTAAAATGGTTTCCTTTTTTCGAAATGAAAAGGATAACACTATATGACAAAGTAACTTTTTCAACTTAAAAAAAAACAGTGAATTGAAAGTATATGATTTGATGGGAGATAGAAATGGGAACTGAATTAAACTCAAAATTATTTAGCGCAGCGGATAATTTGCGCAGTAAAATGGATGCATCCGAATATAAGAATTACTTACTAGGACTAATCTTCTATAAATATCTATCTGATAAATTGTTAGAAAACGTGATTATAGCTGCTGGCGAATCACTAGAAGAATACGACACCCAGGAAAAGCAAACGGCACTATACCGAGCGCTACTTGCGGATGATGAAACGAAAGATAATTTAACAGAGACGCTTGTAGATACAATTAACTATGACATTGAACCAGACTATTTGTTCAATGTACTAACAGAACAAGCAAAGTGTAACACTTTCCAATTATATGACCTGAAAAAAGCATTCCTGTATTTATCATCGAAGTATGACCAGTTTATTGGTCTATTTGATGATATTGATTTAAGTTCTAGGAAACTGGGAGGAAATGAGCAACAGCAGAATATTACGATTACAGAAGTATTGAAGAAATTAAATGATGTTGATGTCTTGGGGCATGATGGTGACATCATTGGTGACGCGTATGAGTTCTTAATTGGACAGTTTGCTTCAGAAGCAGGGAAGAAAGCGGGAGAGTTCTACACACCTCATGAAGTTTCAGACATGATGGCACGGATTGTTGCGATTGGACAAGAAGATAAAAAACTATTCAGCGTATTTGATCCGACGATGGGATCAGGATCGCTGATGTTAAACATTCGAAACTATATCAAGAATAAACATGATGTAAAGTATCACGGGCAAGAGCTGAATACAACGACCTATAACCTTGCGAAGATGAACTTGATTTTGCATGGTATTGAAAAGGAAGATATGAATCTACGGAATGGTGATACATTGGACAAGGACTGGCCGACCGATGAACCGTATACATTTGATTCTGTACTGATGAATCCACCTTACTCAGCCAATTGGTCAGCCGATGTTTCGTTTCTTGATGATTCTCGTTTTAACCGTTATGGCAAGCTGGCGCCGAAATCAAAGGCAGACTTTGCTTTCTTGTTGCATGGTTTCTATCATTTAAAGGATACTGGCACAATGGCAATCGTCTTGCCTCATGGGGTGCTTTTTCGTGGTGCTGCCGAGGGGGTTATTCGCCAGAAGCTATTGGAAGATGGTAGTGTTGACGCGGTTATTGGTATGCCGCCAAACTTGTTCTTTGGGACATCCATTCCGACGACGGTTATTATTTTTAAGAAAGATTGTACTGCTCGTGATGTTTTTTTTATTGATGCTAGTAATGATTTTACTAAGGGGAAGAATCAGAATAAATTAGCTGAAGAGAACATTATGAGGATTGTTGAAACTTACAAAAAGCGTGAAGATGTAGAGAAGTATGCTCATGTTGCTACGTTTGATGAGATTAAAGAGAATGATTATAACTTGAATATTCCTCGATATGTGAATACTTTTGAGGAGGAAGAAGCGGTTGATATGGCTGCTATTGGTTCGACGATTGGGGAGGTTAGGAAAGAGAAGGCAGAACTTGAAGCTAGTTTGTTAGATATGATTTCTTCTTTACAATTTGATGAAGAGAATGAAGCTTGGATTAAAGGTGCTATTGAGGTGTTTAGTCATGGGGAATAAAAGAAAGCCAAAAGTTAGTTTTCCTGGATTTGAACAGGAATGGAAAGAGCACAAATTTACAGAAATTTTAAATAGGGTTTCAAAACAATCAAATCGTTTTGATTTTCCAAAGATTGAATTTGAAGATATTATTTCCGGAGAAGGACGCCTAAACAAAGATGTTTCAAAGAAGCTAGATATACGTAAAGGTATAGAGTTTGAACCCAACTACATTTTATTCGGTAAATTGAGACCTTACTTGAAAAACTGGCTATTTCCAGATTTTAAAGGAATTGCAGTGGGAGATTTTTGGGTATTCAGAGCGGATAATAACTCTCCCGTCTTTGGTTATTATCTAATACAAAGCAAAAGATTTCAAACGGTTGCGAACCTTTCATCTGGTACAAAAATGCCACGTTCGGATTGGAAAACTGTATCAAATACTTATTTTAAAATACCTGCTAATGTTGAAGAACAAGCCCGAATCGGAAACTTCTTCAAACAACTAGACGAAACCATTACTCTTCATCAGCAAGAGCTAAACAACTTAAAGCAAACAAAACAAGGGTTCCTTCAAAAAATGTTTCCAAAAGAGGGCGAGTCAGTTCCAGAACTTCGTTTTCCTGGGTTTACTGATGCTTGGTTACAGTGTAAATTAAGTGAGTTGTTTAGTGAGCGAAATGAGCGTTCCAATGTTGGTGAATTAATATCAGTAACAATACATTCTGGAGTAGTGAAAGCTAGCAGCTTAGATAGAAAAGATAACTCAAGTGAAGATAAGTCTAACTATAAAAGGGTCGAGATTGATGACATAGCATATAATTCAATGCGTATGTGGCAAGGTGCAAGTGGGGTTTCTAATTACTCTGGTATTCTAAGTCCTGCATATACAGTAATTGTACCCAAAAAAAAGTGCTTATCAAGGTTCTTTTCTTACCAATTTAAATTATTTAGAATGATCCAAACGTTTCAGGCTAATTCACAGGGATTAACCTCTGATACTTGGAATTTGAAATTCCCTTTATTAAAGCAGATAAAAGTTCGTACTCCTTCCTTGGAAGAGCAAACTAAAATTGCTGATTTTTTTAAAAAAATTGACGAAACCATTACGCTCCATCAACGCGAACTAGAAGCACTAAAACAAACAAAAAAAGCTTTCCTACAAAAAATGTTTATCTAAACCAACAAAGGAAGGAGGAAAAACATGTCAAAGCTCCAACACAACAACGAAGCAGAAGTTGAACGCCGTCTAATCGAAGTCCTAGGAGAAGGACACAACCAATGGAATTATCGTCCAGATTTAAAATCAGAAGCTGACCTATGGAGCAACCTACGACAAAAGATAACCCAAAACAACCTATCTGAAATCGGAGAAAACCCAATCACAAATGGTGAATTCGAGCGCATCAAAACCGAATTACTGCTCCGCACGCGTACACCATTTGATGCTGCTAAATGGCTAAAAGGAGAAAATGGTATCTCCCGAATCACAATTGACCGTGAGGATATTTCCCTAGGCTCAATGTCAGTAATCCTTTTTTCAAATCAAGATATCGGTGGTGGAATCTCGTCATATGAAGTTGTGCATCAGATTGCCAAACAAAAGGCAACCATTGATGGCCGGGATCGTCGTTTTGACGTAACCCTTCTCATTAACGGTTTGCCAATTGTTCAGATCGAACTGAAACAAGTAAACGCAAAAGACGGCGTATATCAAGCGTATAATCAAATTAAGAAGTACGCTGATGAAGGTGTATTCCGAAACAATATCTTCTCCACACTACAGTTGTTTGTTATCTCTAACGAACAAACGACACGCTACTTTGCCAATGCCTTGTCAAAAGATATGGACAAAAAGTTTCTATTCTGCTGGCGTACAACTGATAATCGTAAGGTTGAAGACTTATACGAATTTGCTAAGCAGGTCTTAAATATTCCTGATGCACACCGTTTAATCGCGCACTATACAATCGTGAGTGAAGACCAAGATAATAAAATGCTCATGGTTCTGCATCCATATCAAGTTCACGCAATTGAAGCGCTCTTCGCCTCAGCAAACAACCATAAGTCGGGTTACATTTGGCATGCCACCGGCTCAGGCAAGACATTAACAAGCTTTGTCGCCACTAAGCTACTTGCTCGGAAAGCAGGCGTCGATCGAACAATTATGCTTGTCGACCGAAAAGACCTAGATAACCAAACAACGAATGAATTTACCAAATTCGCCTCAGAATTCAATACGGGTATTTCAACAGGTGGAGCCATTTCGAATAGTCTAATTGTTGGTACGGGTAGTTCAAAACAATTAAGTCGCACATTATTATCTGATGCCAATAACAATACCATTATTATCACGACACGCCAGAAACTAGAGGCAGCATTACGCTATGCTGAGGAGAAAGAAAAGCAAGACGGAACAAAGCGATTTCAAAAGCTGATGGGTCAGCATATTGTTTTTGTCGTCGATGAATGTCATCGTGCTGTCAGTGCGGAAGGTATGGCGGTCATCAAGAGCTTCTTCCAGAGCTCGACCTGGTTTGGTTTTACGGGTACACCAATTTTTAATGAAAATAAGAAGCAGGCAAAAGGAAAGCTAGCTCGAACTACATATGAACAATTTGGTGAAGCACTGCACGTATACACAATTAAAAATGCGCTCGATGATGGAGCGGTTCTTGGGTTTCAAGTAGAGCATGAAGATACAGTTGAACCAGCGTCGCTAAATAATTTTATTTTTGATCATCTTCGCAGTTCTGAAAAACACCGGTATAAAAGTGATAATGAACTTAACGATGTGATTGATCAGATGGATGGGTTAGAAAAGGAGAATTTTCTTGATCCACTGTCGTTTGAAAAGAATGAGCATATTCAAAAAGTGCTGCACAAAATTTTCAGACCTGACAACACCTACACAAAGTTTGATTTCCAAAATGGTCGTCCGCAAAAGTCAGCAATCTTCACCACCAATTCGATAGATATGGCAAAACGCTATTATTTTGCGATTAAGGAAATGACGAAAGATCCGGATTGGTTGACAAAAGAGTTCGCAGGGCATCCAATTCGGAAAGGGCGTACCATTGATGATCCTGACTTCCCGCGGATTGCGATTACTTATTCAATGCAAGAAAACGAAGAAAATGCTGGGGCAATTCAAAAAGAGATGGCGCAAATCATTAAAGATTATAACCAGTACTATGGTACAGCTTGGTCGGTTGAAGATATCGAGCGCTACAATGGTGATATCAATAATCGTTTAGCGCGTAAGCGTGGCGAATTTAAGGAGTTCGGCAAACAAATTGATCTTGTTATCGTTGTTGATCGTTTGTTAACAGGTTTTGATGCGCCTACGATTCAAACCTTGTTTGTTGACCGTAATCTTAGCTATGCTGGCTTGATTCAAGCGTTCTCTCGCACAAACCGTACTTATCCAGGGAAATCAAAAGGTCTGGTTGTAACATTCCGCAAGCCTTATACAATGGAGTTTAACGTAGAAGAGGCAACTAAGTTATATTCACAGGCGCAAGAGGAAACAAATCTTGTGCACCCTACATATGAAGAGTCGAAGAAACGGTTTAAAAAAGCGCATAAAGCATTAATAGAAACATTGCCAAATTGGACGGATATGAGCGAGCATTCTCCACTTGAAGAGCGAATTGAATTCGTGAAGGTCTTCCAAGAGTTAAATAACGCATTTGAAGCACTGGATACCTATGATGAATACAACAATGATATGGAATCTTCAAAGTCAATGCAGGAACAAGTAAAGACATTAGATTCTTATCTTGGGGTATATAACACGATCAAAGGCTCTCTTGTGGAGGACAGTGAGAAATCTGAATACAATGGCGACTTCTCGGATATTGAATTTTTTGTTAGAGAGGATGCTATTAAATCTTATAATATCGATTCAACCTATATCGATAGATTGTTAGGTACTTATTCAGCAAATGATAAAGATATTCGTGATGAAATCGAAAAAGCATTACAAAAAATGAACAAAACGGAGATTGTCAAAAATATTTATGCTGATATCTTGAATGCAATTGATACAAAAGAAATCGACACTGATGAAGATATTCTCTCGGTAAAGCGTCATTTCTTTACGCATGCACGCAATGAAGCACTTCATGATTTCGCTAGCACTTGGCTAGTTTCACTAGACGAACTTCATTCATCAGCTGTCCAGTATGTAGTTGGTACAGAGCCAATACCAAACATAGGAAGTATCATCAGCAGTGCTAGCTTCGATGAATATAAGGCGCTACATCCAGATGCGAAAAAGCTGAAATATAGCCCAGAAATGAAGCGCCAATGGAAAGTGGTACTGGATACAATTGTCGTGCCATTAGATGACGAATTGAGATAGGGTTGTTGGTATCGTTTGCACATTAAAGTAGACTGGTGTGGATAGTCAACACTTCGTTGAACAACTTTATAAGGGTGATTTTAACAAACCAACAAACGAGCCACGGTTTGATAAGGAGTGGCGGTCATGCTACCCTGCTCAGGACGTCAAGTTTGTTTATCAGAGCTGACGTTTTGATGGTGAATGTATGACTGCAGAAGTTCGCTGTCAAATCATCAAACGGCTATTGAAGAATTCGGAACGAGTGCCTTGTTCCCCGGCCGGTGTTAAATATCCTAATGGCGAATGGATTCTGTGGTGGGTAAACCAATGTACATAATCCGATAACTTCAGTTCAAGCTGCTCAAGTGTTTCAAATGAGTGATTTCTTATTTAGAGGATCT
>JAVBKE010000238.1:0-3804 GCA_031554185.1 Caryophanales bacterium | reverse complement strand
AAAGCCTTGCTCAAATAATGTCAACAGGAATGACAATGATAATAAGATCAACAAATGTATCGGGGTCAATCCCGCGTTTCTTTCCCTCATAAATTGCCCACACCATTCCAATGAGAATCGCAAGGGAAATAATTAATCCATACCAATAAACAGTCAATGGTCCAAGTGTAAATGCCACTGGATCAAGTGTCAGTAATTCCATCTCCACACCTCTTTATTTCTTTTTTTGATTAAAGAATAGCTAAAAAAACCTATTTATTCTTAACAAACTCGATTAGTACTAGTATACAGATTTTACAATCAGAAGTCTTGCATCTCCTGCACACCAAAACTACAACAAGTCAATCATGCCCGATGATAATTCCAGCACTAAAGATTAAATGTTTAAAAAAGTTTCGTTGTCCAGTCCTCACAGTTCCATACTTCTTGGACAACATCGCGATAAAATTCTGGCTCATGCGAAATCAGTAGAACACTACCATGATAAGCATTGAGTGCCCGCTTTAGTTCCTCTTTCGCATCGACATCAAGATGGTTGGTTGGCTCATCAAGCACTAGTAAATTGGTTTCAACATTAAGCAATTTACACAGCCTTACCTTAGCCTTTTCACCACCACTGAGCACATCAACCTTACTTTCAATATGCTTCGTTGTTAGCCCGCAACGTGCCAATGCTGAACGTACTTCTGCCTGTGTTAACGACGGAAACGTGTTCCAAATCTCTTCTAAACAAGTGTTGCGGTTTGCCCCTTTGACTTCTTGCTCGAAGTAACCAATATGAAGATTGTCACCGCGTTCAACCGCACCAGAAATCGGTTTAATTTCACCCAGAATACTACGTAATAGTGTTGTCTTCCCGATTCCATTGGCACCAACAAAAGCAATCTTCTGCCCGCGTTCCATTGTTAAATCAAGTGCTCTTGAAAGTGGCTCATTATAACCAATTACTAGTTCCTTTGTTTCAAAAATCCAACGGCTCGGTGTCCTCGCCTCTTTAAATTGGAATGAAGGCTTAGGTTTATCCTTCGCCAGTTCAATCACATCCATCTTATCAAGCTTCTTCTGACGCGACATCGCCATATTTCGAGTTGCCACACTCGCTTTATTCCGCGCAACAAAATCCTTCAAACTCGCAATTTCTTGTTGCTGCCTTTTATAAGCGGACTCCATTTGCTGCTTTTTCATTTCATAAGAAGTCGTAAAGTTATCATAATCACCCACATAACGCGTTAAATCTTGATTTTCCATATGATAAATCAGATTAATAACGCTATTGAGGAATGGAATATCATGTGAAATTAAGATGAACGCGTTATCATACGCTTGCAAGAAACGTTTTAACCACTCAATATGTTGCTCATCCAAATAGTTTGTCGGCTCATCCAGCATCAGAATTTCTGGCTTCTCTAATAGTAACTTTGCGAGTAATACCTTAGAACGCTGACCACCACTAAGCTCCTCGACATCACGGTCAAAACCAACTTCATGCAAGCCAAGTCCCCGACCAACTTCCTCTACCTTTGCGTTGATTTGATAGAAATCATTATGATCAAGCGTTTCTTGCAACTCACCAACATCAGCCAATAATTTTTCCAGCTCATCAGGAGATACATCGCCCATCTTCATATAAAGTTCACCAATCTCAGTCTCTACTTCATATAAATAAGCAAACGCTGTATTCAGCACATCACGAATCGTTAAACCCTTTTCAAGCACAGGATGCTGATCCAAATAACCAACACGCACCTTACGTGACCAAGCAATCTTCCCTTCATCTGGCTGCAATTTACCAGTGACAATATCCATGAAGGTTGACTTTCCCTCACCATTTGCCCCGATCAAACCAACATGCTCACCTTTTAACAAACGAAAGGACACATTGTTGAAAATAGCACGGTCTCCAAAACCATGACTTAAATTCTCTACATTTAAAACACTCATTACAGTTGCCTCACTTTACTTCGGTCTTTCGTCTACCAAAAGATCCTTACGAATAATAGCTAGTATAGCAAATTAGTACAGGCTACGTCACTTGCTAATCTTCAAATGATGTCACAAATTACACTTACTGAAGAAACCTTTCGAACTTCTGATGATAAAAAACGGATCTATGTTCTCTTTTTAATATCAAATTTTACGTTAACACATAAAAAACATGCACGCAGTTTTTCACCTGAGTACATGCTTTTGTTGATATTTAGGACCCGATTAATCGTTAAGTCCCTTACCATCCAGAATTTGCGGAACTGCTTTCTCAATCCTTGCCACACGGGTTTTCGATTGTTTTGCAGCGTTAAAATGGTAGATATAGGCCTTTTGTCGACCTGGCGTTAACGCTTCAAAAGCGATCTTCACTTCAGGTGCTTCATTAAATTTATCCTCAAGCTCCTCTGGCATCATCATTTCTGCCTGCTTTTTGTATTCCACTTTCGCACCAGATTTCTCAAGCTCCATCGCTTCATAAATATAGGCTTTTACTATCGTTTCTTTCTCAATAACTTCGTCAATATTTGCGAAACGAATCTGGCGTGCTGCCTGCACATTTTCTGTTTGCTGAATGAGAATATTATGGGTGTCTTTGAGCAGAGATCCTTTGTGAAATAGAATCGCGCAGTAATCTTTAAATCCATGGATTAAAACGATATTCTTTTGTTGTAATGTATAACAAGGTACCCCCCATTTCAATTCTTCAGTCAGTTGACAGCTAAGCGCGATTGATCGTAACCGCTCATACTCTATAGGCCATTTCTTCGATCGAGCGATATACGCATCAACTTTTGGGTTTAATTGTTCATCTGCCACTCGGGAAACACTCCACTTCTATTTTTCGAGTTAATGAACAATAAGAATTGCCCAAGCTCGTTTTATTCTGCCTTATCATAGATGAGATGTATGAAACACCCCAAGTAATCTAATCCTTCACTCGAGAGTACATTTTAACGAAATTGGCCAATCGTGTCAATCACCGGCATAGCGATATAAATGGATCCCATTCCTCCCGCGAACAAGTCACCTATAATAGATTGCGGAGAAATAATGAAGTTAATCTGATGTAGAAGTCTAACCGATTAAACATTGACGAATAGGCATTTTGTTTTAAAAAAATCGCTTTTTGGCGCAAATTTTAAAAGTTAACACATAGTTTTGAAAGTGTTCACGAAAATTCTATTGTTTTTTATCTTTAGTTGATATATTGTTTTTTCATAGGAAATTATTTCATATCTCGAAATATCAGGATCAGAAGGGGTACACAATGGAGGAATATAATTGGTTAGAAGCTGTAAACGTTACACAAGAAATGGTCGAAAATAAAAAAGGACATAGACTACCTGTCATTTGGATCAGCGCATTAGACTGTACTGGTTGTAAGGAGTCATTTATTAATACAGTTAAACCGTCTATCTTCGATACCTTATTTAACTTTATCTCATTGGAGTATTGTGAATTGCTTTCTATGTCAAGCGGGAAGCATATCGAAGCCCATTTAGAGTCTGTCTTTGAACAATATAAGGGGCAGTATGTTCTAGCAGTTGAGGGCAGTATTCCTGAAGATGGTTTTATGATGGTTGCAGGTAAAACAATCCGTTCAGAGGTGATTCATGCCGCAAAAAATGCGAAAGCAGTCGTTGCTTTCGGTAGTTGCTCGGCTTGGGGCGGCCTACCTGCAGCAGTACCCAACCCAACAAACTCTGTCGCTGTCACAGAGATAGTGCCTGAAGATGTACCGCTTGCGTTAGTGCCAGGTTGCCCACCAATTCCTGAAGTCATTATTGGCACACTGCTCCATGTTCATTTTCATCATGA
>JAVBKE010000121.1:0-21614 GCA_031554185.1 Caryophanales bacterium | reverse complement strand
TGTAAAGAAGTCGCTTGGCAAGCCAGATCGAATGGGGAAGCGTAATGAGCATAGTAGATCGAAGTGTGCGAAAAGTGAAGGGTAGTGTGGACAATATTGTCAACTACCTGCCTAAATCGATTTGGATTTTGAATGTGGGTATGATGATTAATGTGATTGCCGGGTCCTTTTTATGGCCCCTTAATGTCATTTTTATGACAAGGGAATTAAATCAGACGCTGATTACAGCGGGTGTTGTGATGATGATCATGGCCGCGGTATCTGCCATTGGCAATATGCTTGGTGGTTTGTTATTCGATCATTTTGGCGGTTTTCGCACTAGTTTTGCAGGGATTCTGATCACTTTCATAGCGCTGATTGGTCTTAATGTAAACGCTGGTTGGCCCTTTTACCCCATTTTTATTTCTTTGATTGGTTTGGGGCAGGGAATTGTTTTTCCTGCGATGTTTGCTATGATTGGTACAACTTGGCCAGAAGGTGGACGGAAGTCTTATAATGTCTGCTATCTATTGCAGAATCTTGGTGTGGCAATTGGGACAGGAATTGGTGGTTTTGTTGCTGGAATTTCCTATCATTTGGCTTTTACCGGATTCTTGGTTTTCTATATTTTCTTTATTTTGATTGCTTGGTTCGGAATTCGTAATATTAAACCAGCCTCAGCCAGTCAGAAACTGTTGACAGAAGAGTATGGGCGATCTAGTACTAGGGCGCTTGGCGCCTTGTTCATTATTAGTCTTGCCTACTTTCTTTGCTGGCTAGGTTACGTGCAGTGGCAAGGTGTTGTGCCTGATTATGTCACTAGGCACGGCATGACGTTACAACAATATGGTTTGTTTTGGACGATCAATGGTGCTCTAATTGTTTGTCTGCAGCCGATTCTCGGTAGACTAATGGATTTCTGGCGGATTTCTTTGAAAACTCAGATTTTAATTGGGATTATCATTTTTATTGGCTCATTTTGGATGACAGCTAGTGCGAAGGGATTTCTCACTTTTCTTCTTGCGATGTCGGTACTGACAATTGGTGAGATTTTTATCTGGCCTGCTGTACCTAACATTGCAAATATGATTGCCCCACCCGGGAAGGCGGGACTTTTCCAAGGAATTGCTAGCACGGCTGCAACCTGCGGTAGGATGGTCGGTCCTCTGTTTGGGTCAACGCTTGTGCTAACCTATAGTTTTCATGCCTTGTTCATTGTGCTGATGGCTTTCATGTTGATTGCAATAGCTGCTACCTATTTACACGACCGCTTTCTCCATGTCACAATAATAAGTGAACAAAAGATCAAACAAGGAGTGATAGAATGAAACATCGCTTAGAAAAAAGAGCTACATTTACCATAGTTGGGCGATCATTAGAAATTCGTAATGGTGAAACAGCCAAAATCCCAGATTTTTGGATGAAGAATGCTGATGATCAGCAATTTATGGGGCAAGTGATGCCGCATATTGGTGAACTGGGATTAATGGGGGTTATTGCGGATTACCAAATGGATTCAAACAGCATGACTTACTATGTTGCCATTGAGGATGACGGTGCTGTCGTTGGTGAGCTTAAACGCTTGGTGGTTCCTGCGGCCACTTGGGCTGTATTTGAAGTGGTCGGGCCAATTCCTGCGGCGCTTCAATCAGCTTGGAAAGATATTTACCAAAATGAATTACCAGCTGCTGGTCTGTGCCAAACTGGTGCACCAGAACTTGAAGTCTATTTCCCAGGTGATAAATCAAGTTCAACTTACATGTCTGAGATTTGGATTCCGGTAAAAAAAATCTAGACTGATTCCCTTAGTATTGACAATTAGTGATGGCAATTTTTTAAAAGTAAACTATATTGTTCATCATTGCATTAGGTGTGGTGGTCAAAATACTGGCCACCACATTAATAGAAAAAGATAAGGAATTTGTGATGCGTATTATCATTATTGGAATAAGTCATACCAAGCTCAGGCGGTCATTTGAACAAATAGCGAGACTGTTTTACGAGACCGTAGCGATTGAATTGTATGCTACATCAGAGGAGTCCGCCGCTTGTGCACCTATAGCGGATGCCGAGCGAGTAGATTCAATTATCATAGATCTTCGTCATGTTGGACAGTTGCCAAGTGGTCGTGCCTATAAATATGCGCTGTTGCGCCAGTTTCTAATTGCATTACAAGAGAAGACGGGCGTCGTCCAGCCTTGGGGTGTGTTAACAGGGGTGAGGCCAATGAAATTGTGGCATCAAAAATGGTTGGCCGGGGTTACACAGGTAGAAGCGAAGCGAGCGCTTGAAGCGGAGTGTATGATTGCGCCTGAACGTATTGATTTGCTGGAACAGATTGCTAATTCACAGCTTGCTGTAGTGCCTGATTTATATGCGCTCAAAAATGCGGTTAGTATTTATATTGGCATCCCTTTTTGTCCGACAAAGTGTGCTTATTGTACGTTTCCAGCATACGCAATTGTTGGTAAGGAAACGATGGTTGAGGCTTTCTTAACATGTTTAGAAGAAGAGATGCGAGCTATAGCTGATTGGCTGACTGTCAATCAGGTGCCTATTACGACGATTTATTTTGGCGGAGGGACACCGACGAGTATTAGCGCTGAACAAATGGACCGTTTGTACGCATCGATGTACAATTATTTTCCGGGAATGGAAGTGGTACGGGAGATAACCGTTGAGGCAGGTCGCCCTGATACGTTGACAGATGAAAAGTTGGCTGTTCTGCAGAAGTGGCAGATTGAAAGAATCAGTATTAATCCACAATCATTTCATGAAGAGACATTGAAAGTGATTGGGCGACATCATACCACAGCGGAAACAATTGAAAAGTTTCATATCGCTCGTAGCACGGGTTTTAGTAATATTAATATGGATTTAATTATTGGCTTACCTGGTGAAGGCATTGACCATTTTCAATCGACACTGACGCAAATGAAGGAACTTAATCCTGAATCAGTGACTGTGCATACGCTTGCATTCAAGCGTGCCTCAGAGATGACGAAAAATAAACAGCGATACAAAGTGGCGAGCGGTGATGAAGTGAAAGCAATGATGCAAATGGCGACTGACTGGACTGGGCTAAATGGGTATTTTCCTTACTACTTGTACAGACAACAAAATATTCTTGGCAATCTTGAAAATATTGGTTATGCGAAGCCGGGGAATGAAAGTATGTATAATATCATAATCATGGAAGAAGCACAGACAATTATAGGTCTTGGGTGCGGGGCAGCCAGTAAATTTATCAATAAAGAAACAGGCGAGATCACGCGATATGCCAATCCTAAAGATCCGAAAACTTATATTGAAAATACAGCAAAAGTGATTCGTGAAAAATTAGATCGGTTACCAGCATTATTTACTAAATAAATGATTAAATATTGTTCTTGTAAATAGAGATTGGTAGAATGAAGAGGAATCAAATTATCATAAGATGGGATGACGAATTATTGGCA
The DNA here is from genome assembly GCA_031554185.1 of Caryophanales bacterium. Taxonomy (GTDB): domain Bacteria; phylum Bacillota; class Bacilli; order JARBTR01; family JARBTR01; genus JAVBKE01. The sequence continues at coordinate 18,177 of JAVBKE010000121.1, read as the reverse complement.
CTAGGAAACGACTTCAAAGTTGCCTTTTAACCGGGAACGTCAACTATTAGAAAGCGGTGCGTAAATGAGTAAGTTTTCAACAACAAAGCTTGTGGTGGTATGTCAATTTAGTACGTCTACGGACAAGTTATTTCAAGCTTGGATCGATCCAGAAATAATGAAAAAATGGTTCTTCACTACGGAACCAACGAACAAACTCACTGAAAATGATGCCCGTTTAGGAGGGACATGGAAAGTGATTGATGAGCGAGAAGGCAACACTTACGAGGCGCTAGGCGAGTACATAGAAATGAATACGCCAAACCGGCTAGTATTTAGCTTTAAAATGCCGCAATTCAGTAATACCGAAGACCGGATTACGATTGAATTTAAGTCACTTCAGCAAGGTAGTGAGATGACATTTACGCAGGAAATCATCGTGCCACACGAAGCCGGGTGGGGAGATGTAGAAATCAGCCTTGCTGAAGAAGAGGCAATGTCTGCAACAGAACAAGGCTGGAGCTATATGTTTATGGGACTTAAGCAACTAGTTGAAACAGGGAAGATCCACTATCCAGTATAGGTTAGTTATCTGGATGAGTTGTTTTTGATTATTTTTAAGAATTCTATCTGATCGGTAGATCGAACAAGTGCGTGATCGTTTTATTTTTACAGTCAATATCAATAGTAACTGCGAGGTGAGTGGTATGTCGTTAGAGCTTAAAAATGTTACGAAGAAATTTGGTGAGTTTACTGCTGTTGATGATCTTTCCTTATCAATTCGTTCTGGTGAAATTTTTGGTTTTCTAGGCGCAAATGGTGCAGGGAAAACAACCTCGTTCAGAATGATTCTTGGTCTTTTAGATCCTACAGCTGGAAAAGTGCGTTGGAATGGTGAACGAATTGACTATTCGAAAAGTGCCCAAATTGGTTATTTGCCGGAAGAGCGCGGTCTATTACCGAAGCTAAAAGTACAAGAACAACTGATTTACTTAGCATCGCTACGCGGAATGTCAAAAGCAGACGCTGTGCTAGAACTAGAAAAATGGTTGACTTTTTTTAACGTGCCAGACTATATGAATGTGAAAGTTGGCGATCTATCAAAAGGGAATCAGCAGAAGATTCAATTCATCGCCGCTGTCATTCATAAACCGAAGCTTGTCATACTGGATGAACCTTTTAGCGGGCTTGATCCAGTCAATGCGGATTTATTAAAAGATGCGATTCATCAGATTAAACAGCCAGGGACTGCGATTTTATTCTCAAGCCATCAGATGTCCCATGTCGAAGAATTATGTGAAAATCTTTGTATCTTACAAAAAGGAAAACCAATCGTTTATGGTGCTTTAAAAGAAATTAAACGCTCTTATGGGAAGAAAAATCTCTTAATTAAAGCAGACTTTGATCTAACTTTTTTAGCCGATCACCCACAAGTATTGAAATATCGGGCAACAACAGAAGGGATGCAATTGCAAATTGCTGATGAGAGGGCAGCAAAGCAGATTCAACAAGATGTGATGTCACACGGATTTGTCCGTCAATTTGCGTTAGAAGAGCCTTCATTGCATGATATTTTCATTGAGAAAGTCGGTGGGAAATATGAATAAGTTCTGGCTTGTCACCAAACATACTTATTTATCACGTGTAAGCTCTAAAAGCTTTCGTATTGTAACAGCTATCATGATATTACTTATATTTGTGTCAATTAATTTCTCGAAAATTATTGGCTTCTTCGATGACGGTCAGGGTGAAAAAATTGGCGTTGTGGCACCAACTGATATTTATGGGCAGATTGAAGATAATCTGGCAGCCTTGAAAAGTGATTTAAAACTAACTGCCTACCCTGATGAAAAAAAGGCGGAAGAAGCAGTAGCAGATGAAAAAATCGTTGGCTACATGGTTGTCGTTAACAGTAACGGTGTCCCTGCTGGTACGTATAAAACGACAAAAATTAGTGATCAAACGATTCCGAGTGAGCTGGAAGCAGCCTTGCAACAGGTGAAGATTTATGAAGCAACACAGAGCATGTCGATCACACAAGATGAAATTGCCCAAATTTATTCGCCTGTTGAATTTAATAAAGTAGCGATTACCGCAAATGGCAATGGCAGTGTTTCTGTTGATAAAAATGCCAAGACTGATAAGGAAATGGCGCAGGCAATTGGCCTTGTTTATATCCTACTACTACTGATTTATATGAGCGTATTGATGTATGCCAATATGGTTGCAACTGATGTGGCATCAGAAAAGAACTCGCGGATTATGGAGATATTGATTTCCAGTGTGCCACCGATTCAGCAAATGTTTGCGAAAATACTTGGAATTGCGATGTTAAGCATTACGCAGATCATGTTTATGATTGCCGCAGGGCTTTTAGCGCTCAAAATAGGTGGTAAAGACATAGGATTCGATCTATCGGAAATTCCATTTACAACAATTCTTTTTGCGATTATCTTTCTGATTCTTGGCTATTTTTTATATGCAACAATCGGTGCTGTCATTGGTTCAATGGTAAACCGGGTCGAGGAAGTGCAACAGGCATTTATGCCGATAACATCTTTGATTATTATTGGTTTTATCATTGCAATGTTCGGGATTTCGGCACCAGAAGCTAATTTTGTAACTATTACATCCTTCATCCCATTCTTCACACCAATGATCATGTTTCTCCGGGTCGGAATGCTTGATATCCCGCTATGGCAACCACTGTTAGCCATTGTTGATATGGTCGTTTGTATCGTTGTAATTGGTATTGTAGGCAGCCGGGTTTATAAAGGCGGCGTGCTAATGTACGGGAAAACAAATGTATGGCGGGACTTCCGCAAAGCGATTCAGTTAGGAAAAAAAGAATAGCGATTCATAAAAACAAGAAATGGTGACCAAACAGGCGATATAGCCCATGATGAGTCACCATTTTTTTTAGCATATTAGGGTATTGCGCCGACTATACTTAGAAAGTACAGTTTGCTAAGTCGTAGCTACGGAAGTTACTGACAGTTACGCTGGCATTTCTCTTCTTCACACAGAGCGGGTGGCTGATTTCTTAACTTCCTTCTTGAAATGAGCAGGTCGATATGACCCCTTAACTTCTCATACACAACTAACATCTTTTCAAAACCAGTGAAGAGACTAGTGATTATTCCGATATAAACCAGATATTTTTCCATGATCGTCCTCCTGATCTGATGAGATTTTTTTATATAAAAAAAATCGCAAATGTAAACTGCGAATGGAACAGCGACGTCGTTTCAGCAGGAAATAATGGTTGTACTTCTAATTGTCAAGCGCCTTAGGCATGCTTGATTTTTTTATTATTCTATATATATGTACGGGCTAGAATAATTATTCCTACTATTTTGATTTTTTAACTTTTTCTTGGAAACAGTTAGTGTTTCTATCTTGACCTTTTAAATAGCATTCTCAAAAATATCGAACCTCAGATTTATAGTGCATACTTTTTTGTATATTTTCTTATTTGACTTTTGCGCGGTGAAAAAATCGCAAATATCGGGAATATTTAAAAATTTTTTTGACAAAGACAGTCGGAAAATTCTTCAAAAAGCTTTCATAAATCTTTTTCAGCACTCCCTAAGAAAAGCAATTCATTTTGTAGTAGAATAGAAAGGACTATATGAAAAAAATAATGGATAAAGGGTGAGGTTTTTGCAACCAATACGTTTTCTTCATGCGGCTGATTTGCACCTAGGGGCTTTATTTTCTGGTTTTCGCAAATTACCTCAATCAATATATGAAGAACTACATGCAAGCGGCTACGCAGCCTTTCAAAGGCTTGTTGATGTTGCAATCGCAGAGCAGGTTGATTTTGTTATTCTTGCTGGTGATATTTATGATGTGGAGGATCACAATCTCAAAGCACAGGTGTTTTTTCAAAAAGAGATGGCACGTCTAAATCATGCGGTGATCCCCGTTTTTATTGTGCGTGGTAATCATGATTTTCTGAATGGCTCACGCTATCAGCTAGCGATGCCAGAGAATGTCTATACATTTCCCGCAAGGCTTGAAAGTACAGAACTAAAAACAAGAACAGGTGCGACAGTTGAGCTACTTGGTTTTAGCTATGACCAGAGAAATATCAGCGAGAAAATGGCTAGCACCTATCAAAAGCAGGGGAATTGCGATTATACAATCGGCATTTTACACGGCAACTTAGGTGGAACAACTGATCATCATAATTATGCACCGTTTACATTGAAAGAGCTCAGAGATCAGCAACTAGATTATTGGGCACTTGGTCATATTCATAAGGCAGAAGTACTATCCACTGAACCGCCCGTAGTATACCCAGGTAGCCTATTTGGGAGAAGTAGTAAAGAGCATGGTGAAAAAGGCTTTTATCTCGTATCACTGGATGGTAGCCATGCAGAAATGACGTTTGTACCCGCGGCAGAGGTTCTTTGGCAGCAAGAAACGATCTTGATTACGGAGACGCTTGATTTTCAGGAATTGATTGCGACTGTGCAGAAGCGCCTGCAAGTTTCATCAGAAAATGGGAAACGTCTTTTGCTGGAATTGCATTTAGATTTTAGCACTTGTCCGGAAATTGATCCCGGGCTACTAGATGAAGCGCTGTTACTTGAAGCTTTGCAAGATGAGCATGATGATTTTTCAAACTCGTTTTGTTGGATTTATCGGCTTGTTCTTCATACATCGAAACAGCAATTACAAGGGCCCTTTTTTGAAGAAATTGATGTGTTAACGAATCGTATGACCATAGACGAGCTCACTGAAATGCTGCGACCACTTTTTTCGCATACTACCGCACGAAACTATGTGGAGCAATTGGATGATGCTTCATTGCGAGAATTGTTGGAAGAGGCGAAACGGGCACTTTATTTGCAATGGGCTGGTAAGTAATTTATTTTAATTGATCGAGGAGAGTATGAATGCGAATCATAGCAATTGATATTTATGGGTTCGGGAAGTTTCAGCAATACCAACAGGATTTTGATCAGGGATTACAAGTTTGTTATGGCGAAAATGAAGCGGGTAAATCAACAATCTACGCTTTTATTCATGCTGTCTTGTTTGGCTTCCCGACAAAATCGGTGGGTGCATCAAATTACGAGCCAAAGCAGGGAGCAAACTACGGTGGTAGTGTAACGATAGCGCTTGCAGATGAGCAGTACAAGGTGGAACGTGTCAAGAAGCGTAGCGGTAATGAAATAAGGGTTTATTACCCTGATGGTAGTATCGGCGAGGAATCTGATTTAAAAACAATTTTGCAAGGGATCGATCGTGGCTTTTTTGAACAAATTTTTTCATTTAATCTAGATGGGCTACAGGATGTATTTAAGCTAAATGAAAATGAGATTGGCAGGTTCTTATTTTACACGGGTGTATCTGGTAGTGATCGGCTTTGGGATACAGAAAAGCAGTTGGATAAAGAGATCGAGGCATTGTATAAGCCGCAAGGAAGAATTCCACGCCTTAATGTTGATATCGATCAGTTAAAGGATAGCGCTCAGGCGTTAAAAATAGCCAAGCAATCAGAGGCGGAACATGAACGCTTTACAAGCGAGCAAGCAAGCTCTAGACATCGCTCAGAGGAAATTGACACAAAATTGGCCGCGGCGGAGCGTAAGCTTGTTCAATATCAGGAACAAAATCGTTTGATGCCACTGGCATTGGAACGTGAGACTGCTAGTCAACGCCTAGAAGAAATTGGTGAAATGTCTTTTCCCGCAAATGGTTTAGAGCGGATGCGCACTTGTTTAGCGAAACTTGAGCCACAAGAAGAAATCCTTCTGCAGAAAGAGCAGAAATTACAACTGGAACGGGAAGCAGTAGCTGGTATCACTATTGATGAAAATATACTTGCAGCAGCATTTGAAATTGAGCAATGCAAGACATCACTCGTAAAAATAGAAACGCTTATAGAGCAAAATAAGGAGCTTTCTACAGCATTTGACCATAAGCGGGAAGAGATTACTGCTTGCCAGGATCATTTGCATTTACGGCTATCTGATACACAAATTACAGCACTTGATACAAGTATGTTTACCAAGAAGAAAATTAGTGAATTGGAAACGGCTCGAACAACGTTGCTGGGGAAAAGCGAAGAACTTGAGCGAAAGTACACGATTGGAAAAGAACAATTATCACTCCTCGAAGTGGAGATCACACAGCTTGAAAGCCAACAAATGAGTCCAGCTGAAATTACCGCAATTGAAGCACAACTACAATCTGGTGATCAGTCAGCGTTATTAGCTGAGGTGGAGGAGACGATTGCAAGACTATCTTCAAAAGCAACTCAGCCAGACGGGAAACACAAGATCGCTTTTTTCCTTGGTGCAGCAGGCGTGGCTGGCTTGTCATTGATTCTACTTCTGGTGGGAGAAGGGAATTTGTTTTTTTCAGCGATATTTTTTGTTTTGGCGTTAATCATCGCAGGCATACCTTTTCTATTAGGGCGCTCATCTAGTCATCGGTCAGCACTTACAACAGAATTGGCGCATTATGAGCAGAAAAAGCGCCAGTTAGTAGCGGGAGCAATTTCCCTCGAAAGTCGTCAGACACTTGAAACGAGCAGGCGGGAAAATAACCAGGTATCAGAAGATCTGCGTTTAAAGCGGGCACGCCATGCGGATTGCCTCGAAGATTTAAGGCAGACAGAGTTGACTTTAGGACAAGTTGATCACGAGCTGACACTAGTTCAAACTGAGCAACTACTACAGGGAAAGAATTTGTATCTTTCTGATGAGGTGACAGAATCATCACTAATGGTAGCTTTCGAACAATTGGAACAGCTTAAGAATCTCGTCAATGAACAATTTAGAATTGAGAAGCAACAAATTGCCAAGCAGGGCGATATGCACAAGTTACTTGACTATATTAAGCAAGTAGCTAGAAAAGTTGGTATCGAGACAACTGATGATTACCACAGTGTTGTCGAGCGACTAGCAACTACTATCGAGACTGCGAAGCAGATGCAGTTAGAACAGAAAAACCATCTACAAAGGATAGCTGAACTTGAAGCAGAGCTGGAGCCGATATTAGTTTTAATCATATCTCTGCAAAAGGAAAAAGAGCAACTATTGCAAGTAGCTGATTGCCCCGATTGTGAAAGCTTTTATGTTAAAGGAAGACTCGATGCGGAAGTTGTGGAGGTTCAAGAAAAATTACGATTGTTGAACGTGCAAATTGAGCATTTTGATTTCATCGATATCAATGAATCTGCCTTACGGCTGGAAATTGATCGCCTCGGCCAGCAATGCGATATGCTCAAAATAGAGCGTGGTACGACGCTCGAACAGTTAGCGCAACTGAAGCAGGACATTCGTCAAATTGAAACAGCTGGCAAGGTGGAAACTAGGGCGCAAATGCATCAGAAAAACATTGAAACCTTTCGTGCTGATGCGGCAGAATGGATGAAACTCGTCATCGCTAAGGGGATACTACAAAAAGCCACACGCACCTTTAAAGAGGAAAAATTACCAGCAATAGTGGCGAAGGCACAGCAATATTTGTTATTCTTAACAGAAGATGAGTATGAAAAGATCATTTTTGACCAAGAAAATGGATTACAATTGCTAGATCGTTTTGGTAATTTGGTGCCAGCGAAGGATTTGAGCCGTGGGACGGCCGAAATGCTTTACACAGCACTGCGCTTTTCCTTTACTCATAGCCTGCAGGGCCGAATGAAATACCCGATTATTATTGATGATTCTTTCGTTAATTTTGATAAAAATCGTACCGTCCGTATCATTGAGTTGTTACATGAGATAAGTAAGGAGCAACAGATCCTCTTTTTTACTTGCCATGAACATTTACTGTCTCATTTTGATCAAAGTAGCGTAACGACACTTGGAGAATTTCAATTGAGCTTTTTTGGATGAAGTAGGCTATTTTCACTCGGAGAAGGCTCCCTAATACTAAACACAGAGCAATCACGCTAGCATTGTAAGCGTAGGAGGATGGATTTCATGAAGAAACTGATGCATTTTGCTGTAAGTGAAGCAGTTGATATTTTTGTTTTAATTAAACGTTCAACAAGGGCAATGGCTACTTCAGGTAAGCCTTATTTGACCTTGGTATTGCAAGATCAAAGCGGTGAGATGGAGGCAAGGCTCTGGGATGCAACACCTCGAGATGAGGAACTTTTTGTTGCAGAGGCAATTGTCAAGGTTGTTGGTGAGATCCAGAATTATAAAGGGAAGAAGCAAATTAAGTTAAAAGCAATTCGTCCAAAGTTTGAAACGGAGCTGATAACGCTTGATTCATTGCTACCGCGTGCCCCGTTATCAAGGCAAGACCTTGAGGATAAGGTGAACCAGGCAATTTTAGACATGACGAACCCAAATTTCCAGCGAGTTACGAGATACTTGGTTCGCAAGTATGAAAAGGATTTCTACGAGTATCCAGCAGCAGTCAAGAATCATCATGAGTTTGTCTCAGGTCTGTCCTACCACGTGGTTTCGATGCTCGATATGGCGCGTGCAATGAAACGCGTTTACCCGACACTGAATTTTGATTTGATTTATGCGGGAGTTATCTTGCATGATTTGGGGAAAGTGATGGAGTTCTCAGGTGCCGTTGCCACATCGTACACCCTAGAGGGAAATCTTCTCGGGCACATTACCTTGGTTGTCACGGAGATTGCGAAGGCAGCAGATGAGCTTGCTATTGATTCTGAGGATATATTATTACTACAACATATGGTGCTATCTCATCATGGTAAGGAAGAATGGGGAAGTCCAAAGAAACCGATGATCCGCGAGGCTGAAGTGCTCCATCATTTAGATGATTTGGATGCCAAGATGAATATGATGGATCGAGCGCTCGAGCATGTAAAACCAGGCGAATTTACAGAAAGAATCTTTGCGATGGATGGAAGAATACTCTATAAACCTAAGGAATAAGTTCTCTGGTGTGTATGGAAAAAGCAAGCTACTTTTTGATACACACCTTATTTTTTTAAAACTTGGGTTAAGTTATAGTTGGCTTCATTTTGACCTAGTTTTCTAGCATATTTCGATAAGACAAGCATATGCTGTAAATATCAAGCGAGTTGAATTTGTTCACTTTGCAAATGAGGGAGAAATCATATGTCAATTTGGGTTTGGGTCGTTCTTGCAGGAATTATCATTAGTGCTTTTATGACTGTGCGTTCAATGAGAGTTGAAGACCAAGTAAATGAGAAGTTTATCGAAGAAGAAGGGCAAGTCTATATTGCCCGTATGGAAAAGGAAAAAGAAATGCGATCTGCAGGTATCTAGGTAATGCTTTCATAATAAAAGTCCCCAATCTAGAAGAGAGATTGGGGACTTGCTATTTGATTGATTAGCGATTAAGATTGTGCATTTTTGTACATATCTTTGTACTTATCATCTTCGAATTTTACATCAGCATCTTTGATGACTTCTTTGACTTTCTCTTGAAGTTTAGTTGGGTCTACTTTTTCTTTCTTGACCTTTTCTTCAATTTCTTTCTTCTTCGCATCATCAAGTGGGATTCCAGGACCCTCTGTTACCTTGATAATGTGGTAACCGTATTGAGACTTAACTGGTGCCGATACTTGCCCTGCAGTTAATGTTTCTGCTGCAGCTGTAAATTCAGGAACGAATTGGTTCTCGCTTAGGTAACCAACGTCACCGCCTTGGTCTTTTGAACCAGTATCAATTGAGTACGTTTTTGCTAGTTCGCCGAAATCTTCTCCAGCATCTACTTTTGCTTTTACTTCGTTAGCAGTTGCTTCGTCAGCTACTAGAATATGGCTGACTCGGCGGTCGTTTGCAACATTTTCATCGTAGTACTGTTGAATTTCTTCATCTGTTACTTCAACGCCTTCATATTGCATTTTGTCGTACGCTACTTGTGTTGCAACAACTTTTCTTTTTTGCTCTTCTGTTTTGTAACCAGAATCTTCTAACTGTTGGTCGAAATCTTGACCGTTTTCTTTTGCTGTCTTTTTGTTTTGATCGTATTGCTTATCAATCTCTGCTTCTGAAGGATCATACTTTCCGATCAATGCATCGGTGAAAATCATTTGTTGTAGGGCTTGTTGGCCATAAGAGTTTTCCATTACTTCAAACATATCATCTTGCGTAATCTTACCATATTTGGTTGTTGCGACGGTCTCAGGCTTTAGGAAGAAGAAATAGGCAAGAGCTGCAATAATGGCAGCCACTAGAATTCCTATTATCAGACCTTTGACCATTCCTCCGTTATTTTTCTTTACTTTGTGCTCGTTTACAATTTGTTCTTCTGACATTTGTCAATCTCCTTTATTCCTTAATTAAGTGAGTTTCCCATTAAAAAAACGTACTGAGGAAGACTATACCATATTTTTTAGGCTATTAAAAGTTGCACTTTTATTTCTCCCTCATAAATTATAGTAAATTCGAAAGAAGGAGGGGTTAAAATGAGTGGACAACAACATCATAGTGCTGAAGTATTTATCCTAGTTGTCGTATTATTCGTTCTGTTAATTATTGCAGGACTTTCTCAAGTATAAGGTAGATGTCTACTATGAAAAAGTAGTGATGGTTTTTCTGAAAAGGGATATATTCATCTCTCTTTAGGGAAAACCATTTTTTAATTTAGCATAAATGAATTATTTTTATGCCTTAAAAGAATTTCTCCGCGCCCATTCCTTTTTCCATGAATAGAATACAATATCACAGCATGCGGAGGAGGTGCTTGGTATGTCTTCTTGCTCTTTCGGTAACAGCTTTGTGTTAATTATTGTGGTATTTATTTTACTGATCGTTATAGGTGCCAGTTGGCTGTAAAAACGACATAGGATTTTGTTAAACAAAGGGACCAGCGTCTTCATCATCGCAGGTCCCCGTAGTTTGCCCATTAGTTTTTGATATCACTAACGACATCTTCAAGTTGTTTAAGTGATGTTTCAATTTCACTTAATTGGTGCTTAATTTGGTCTTGGTGTGGAATGATTTCTTGCTTCCATTTCTCAACAGAGGCTTTAATTTCTTGCACGATCGGAACAAATTTATCACGACCAGTTTGAATTGTTTCTTTCACGATTTGGATTAGATTTACAATGTTTTCTAAAAGTTCGGCACCTTTTTCTTTTAGATTGCTGAGTGTTTCTCTGATTTGTTCGCGTGTTTCTTTGCCTGATTGTGGTGTTGTTAACAAGACACTTGCGCCTGCAACTGCCACACCAAGCACCATGCCTGCGAGGAATGAAGTACCACTCATTGAACTAGAGCCGCATGAGCAGTTTTCATTTGAATTTTTTCGATTTGAAGTCACTCGATTACCTCCTTAATTTTTGTTGCGAGCTTGTCTAAATTTTTACCTTGTCTTGGGTTCCAAACTAGGTCGAAACCGTCGTTTTCGTCGTAACGGGGAATGAGGTGGACATGATAGTGAAACACAGATTGACCAGCATACATACCGTTATTATTTAATAAATTCAAGCCCATTGGACGCAAAGATTTTCTTAATGCCTTTGCAATCTCGGGAATCGCGCTGTAGATTTGTCCTGCAATCTCTGGTGTAAGTGAATAGATATCTTGGACGTGCTGTTTTGGAATGATCAGTGTATGTCCTTCTGTTACTTGGCTAATATCCAAGAAGGCTAAAACATGTTCATTTTCATAAATCTTTGCAACTGCCATTTTACCGTTAATAATTTCACAAAAAACGCAATCTTCCACTAAGAAGACCTCCCTATTAGGTAATGCCTTCATTTTATCATAACAAGCATTCTTGCGACAATTACTGATAAAATAATTTTTTTTTGCTATGGGTGTCTGAAAATGTGAAATTTTGTAGAATGGACTGAAATTGTTTAGAGAAATATCTATGTACGGGAAGAGATGTAGCGCAGCTACATCTCAGTAAGAGGGAGTCATCAACCTGAATCAAATGAATCGGATTATGGAAATGTGGTCACTTTTAAAGTCTGCGACAAACACCTCATTTACAATTGTGTGCTAACAGTGGTTAGAACATGTTGTGAAAGAGAAAGTCTACCTGTACTTTGTTCAATGCAACCATCCCCTATTGAATGCGATTGCAATCAATTTCTGTTCAGATGTTTCATCAGTTAATTAACTGTCAGGTGATGCCCCCTCTGTAAAAATAGTTTGTGCGAAAATTGTTTTTATATACTGCAGAAATTTGGTAAAATAGAACTAGCTTAGTAAAAAGGTTTTCGCCCGTTGTAAAGTTTCAATGGGATTTTCTTACTTGCTTTCCATGGTTGAAGCCTCTGACCCCTGGTAGAAAAGCATTTGTTTTTTTATCTGTAGGATTCATATGGCATCGCTTTCCCATAGGAATCAAGTGGGAAAATTCTATTGAAACCCTAGCACCGGCACTAGGACCAGTAAGTTGATGCCTTGCTAAACTAGGTGTACACTTACATACAAACATAAAATATCGAAAAAGACCACTAAAGAAATAATCAATTAAAATTTAAGTTCCATAAAAGGATGAGGATAAATGAGCTTATTAGAAGTGAAACATGCAACCGGTGGTTATACAAAGAAACCTGTTCTAAATGATGTTAATTTGACTGTGGATAGAAACCAAATTGTTGCTTTAATTGGTCTTAATGGTGCGGGAAAGTCGACAATTATTAAACATGTGATTGGGATTATGAAACCGCATCAAGGTGAAGTGCTGATCAATGGATCATCTTTTCTGACGAATCGTGATGAGTATCGCAAGCAGTTTACATATATTCCAGAAACGCCTGTGCTTTACGATGAGCTGACTTTAGAAGAGCATATGAAACTAACTGCTATGGCTTATGGTCTTAGTGAGGATCAGTATAAGGAACGTTCTCGGCGATTATTAAAAGAGTTCCGTATGGAGAAACGCTTGAAGTGGTTTCCCTCACATTTCTCAAAAGGCATGAAGCAAAAAGTAATGATACTTTGTGCATTTCTTGTTGAGCCTGATTTGTATATTATTGATGAGCCTTTTCTAGGGCTCGATCCATTGGCGATTCAGTCACTCTTAGAGATGATGCAACAGATGAAAGATAGTGGGGCTGGGATTTTGATGTCAACCCATATTCTGGCAACTGCTGAAAAGTATTGTGATAAGTTCATCATTCTTCATGAGGGGAAAGTTCGTGCCGAAGGAACGCTAGCTGAACTACAAGACCAATGTCAAATGGTAGGCGCTTCACTAGATGAGATTTTCTCAGCATTGACAAAGGATGATGACAATGAATAATCAACAAATTTGGTTTGATCGTTTTCAATTTTATATAAAAAATGTTAGTAGGTATTTACGCTACATGCTTTCAGGACATATTGTGATTGTTTTCTTTTTTATGATCGGTTGGGCTGCTTATAATTATCAAGAATGGTTGAAAGATGTGCCATCAGATTTTCCAATCGATATTATTATGGGGATTGCCTTTGCTATTTTTCTAACAATGGGGTCGATCAGTTCCTTCTTAAAAAGTGCGGATCAGGTCTACCTGTTGCCATTAGAATCAAAGTTGAACGGCTATTTTATTCGTTCATTTGTTGTTAGTTTTCTATTTCAAGGATTGATTCTTTTCGTTGTCGCACTGTTACTTTCACCAACGTATCAAGCTGTACATGATGATGGTGTTGCGCTTCTTTATGTATTGTTTTTGGCACTGGTTCTTAAAGCGATTAATCTTTGCATGGTCTTCTTTGGTGGTTTTTTCCAAACAGATAGTGAGACGTTGTTTAATACAGTGTTGCGATTTGGATTAAGTGGATTGGCGATTTACTCGTTGTTACTTTCGCAATGGATCGTTCTCATGGCGATTATCGGTTCAATGATCTTTGCGACGATTGTCTTTATGCTGACAGCGAGGAAATATCCATTACCTTGGGAACGTCTTGTTGCAGCAGAGAGCCAATCGATGGATCGGTTTTACCGACTTGCGAACTTGTTTACAGATGTTCCGCATTTACAAAATCGTGTGAAAGAGCGCAAGTGGCTTCCGCTGAAGTCTGGTTTTACAAAGCCAGAAAAAGCATTAGACTATTTACTGATTCGGACTTTTGTTCGTGCAAATGATTATTTGGGTATGGTGGTTCGCCTAACTTTGATTGCTGCTGTCATCTTGCTATTATTGCCATTGGCATACGGTGCGATTATTGTTGCTGTGGCTTTTCTCTATCTAACTGCCTTACAGCTAGTTCCGATCCGAAGTCATCATGACTTTCAGTTATGGCTCGATTTATATCCAATTCCAGACCAAGTCCGTAAGAAAGCTGTAACAGGACTTATTTTCAAAGTCTTGCTCATTCAGTCGGCAGTATTAGCTGTGATCACATTGATTGCTATTAGCTGGATTGTTGCAGTAGAATTGATCGCTGTCTGCGTAGCTTTTGCCTTCCTTTTCATTCGATATCTTTTGAAGAAATTTAGCCAAGCCTAGGTATAGACTCATGACCCGGGGTATCAATCTTCAATCTTGCTTGGTGCCAGATATTCCTTTGTGTAAAATTGTGAAGTAAATGGGTTAGCATGGTGTAAAAAAGACTGCTTTGGTAGTAAATCTGCTAAGTCATCCCAACCTTTTGCACTCGCAAGATCTTGCCACTGTGTATAGATGACATAAGAATCAACATTTCTTGGACGCAAAAACCGATAAGCCGTGAGTCCTTGTTTTTGAAAGTGTTGCTGAGTAAAGGCATTTACTTTTTCTTCGATGACTGGTCGATCTTCTTCATCGAGATAGACATAAGAAATCAGCACGACACCTGTTTGCGCTAGCGCACCAGCACTACTGAGAACTTGGTAACTTCTAGGGCTACTAAAAATTGATTTTGTTTCCGACTCTTGTACTAGTAACGTTTCAGCCTGGTTCGTGAGCAGATACAATGGCTTCTGCTTATTTTTGAGATAGATTTGTTTCATAAAATCATGCGTACCGCTAGTGATAAAGAATTTCATTTAAGATCTCCCTTTATTTATATAATGTGCTTTTTCATTCACATCTTCATTTTATATAAAAATTGTTAAAAAGGTTAACAAAATCTGTTTTGAGCTGTTTACAACTTTTGATATTACTTATATAGTTAAGGTGTGTCTGAAAAAGATTTATGAAAGCTTTTTGAAGGATTTTCTGACTAGATTTGCCCGGGAAAATCTTAAATATTCCCGATATTTGCGATTTTTTCTCCGCACTACTGCAAAAGAATTCTTGTCAAAACCCTCTCATAAATCTTTTTCAGACACACCCTAGCATGAAATTAAATTATTTTTACTATCTTTGTGATGAAATCTGATTTGTCACATGCTTTATTGTTGCTAGTTTATTCTTAAACCTGCACATTTATTATATCAGTACGATCGTCGACAAAGTTTAGAGAGGAACATGAGAGATGAATGACACATTTTTAAAAGCCGCTTGGGGCGAGAAGACAGATTATACCCCGGTTTGGTACATGAGGCAAGCAGGTCGATCACAACCTGAGTATAGAAAGATTAAAGAGAAATATTCTTTAATTGAAATTACCCATCAACCTGAACTTTGTGCTTATGTGACTGAGTTGCCAGTTGTCCAATATGACAATGATGCAGCAATTTTGTATAAAGATATTATGACACCACTTCCAGGCATCGGATGTAAACTTGATATTGTCTCTGGAATCGGCCCAGTCATTGAAAAACCAATTGAAACACTTGCTGATGTTCAGAAACTAACGACACTTAATCCAGAGGAACATATCTCATTTGTTGGTGAGACGATTAAAATTCTTGTCAATGAGAAGCTGAATGTGCCGCTGATCGGTTTTGCTGGTGGTCCTTTTACGTTGGCTAGTTACATGATCGAAGGTCGACCATCAAAAAACTATCATAAAACAAAAGCGATGATGTTTTCTGAGCCTGAAACATGGTTTGCCTTAATGGATAAATTAGGTGACATGGTGATTGCTTATGTTCAATACCAAGTCAAATCAGGAGCAAAAGCGATTCAAATTTTTGACTCATGGGTGGGGGCTGTTAATGTAGATGATTATCATTTCTACATTCGTCCTGTAATGGAGAAAATTTTTACTGCGTTACGTTCAGAAAATGTGCCTCTAATTATGTTTGGAGTTGGTGCTAGTCATTTAGCGAAAGTTTGGAATGAGTTGCCGCTAGATGTTGTTGGTCTTGATTGGCGCTTATCAATTGAGAATGCACGTGCATTAGGTATTAATAAGGTCGTGCAAGGGAACCTCGATCCAGCACTTTTGATTTCATCATGGGATATTATTGAGGCAAAAGCAAAAGAGATTCTTGATCAAGGAATGGCGCACCCAGGTCATATTTTTAATTTAGGACATGGTGTATATCCAGAAGTCAACCCTGATACTCTCCGGAGATTGACTGCGTTCATTCATGAATATTCACAAAGATAAAGAAATCACGTTAAATACATATCAAAATACTAGCCACATGGTGTTTTGAGTGTATTTTTCTTGTTGGAAAAATAAATGAGGTACGGTCTCTCTAATCAAATGAGTTCATCCTCATTTAGAGCATAATGATTTTTAAAACAGATGGGAGCTTACATGAGTAGACGACGACAAATTGGTTTGCTAGTTATGGCATATGGCACACCAGAACGGGAAGAAGAAATTAGTACATATTACACACATATTAGAAATGGCCGCAAGCCCACAGACGAATTGATTGCTGATTTGACTGCACGCTATCAATCAATTGGTGGTATTTCACCGCTTGCAAAGATCACAAAAGATCAAGTTACGGTATTGGCAAAGAAGTTGAATCAAGTTCAGGAAGCAGTTCAATTTGTTCCCTATCTTGGTTTAAAGCATATCACACCTTTCATTGAAGAAGCGGTTGAGGCAATGCATGCAGATGGAATTGAAGAGGCAATTAGTATTGTCTTGGCCCCGCATTATTCGACTATGAGTATTCAATCCTATAATGACCGGGCTGCTGAAGTGGCGGCTAGCCTTGGTAACCTGAAAATCCAATCCGTTGATAGTTGGTATAAGGAGGAGCGCTTCATTCAATATTGGGTAGAGAGCGTGAACCATGAGCTCGGTAAACTTTCAGCTAGTGAGAAGGATGAGACATTAGTGGTTTTCTCGGCACATAGCTTGCCAGAGCGGATCAGGCAAAAAAATGATCCGTATGAATCGCAGCTAGCAGAAACGGCTGAAATGATTAGTAAAGCTGCAAATATCCAGCATTTCGCCACTGCTTGGCAAAGTGCAGGTAAATCACCTGAACCATGGATTGGCCCAGATGTACTCGATCTTACCAGAGACTATTTTGACAAGGGATACAAAAGATTTATCTATGTGCCAGTCGGATTTGTTGCAGAGCATTTAGAGGTTCTTTATGACAATGACACAGAGTGCAAAGAGCTAACAGAGGAATTGGGTGCGAACTACTACCGAGCAGCTATGCCCAATACAGATGCCACTTTCATCGAAGCAATGTCAGATGTTGTACTTCGTCATTTGAAAATTTTATCATAAAAATAGTGCACTCTATGACAAGTCTCTTATTTTTAATGAAGTTAAAAGTGAGTTGATTCCTGACAATTCACTTTTACTATAAATGGTTGATGAGGCATAACCTGTCGATCAGAGAGGAGCAACAGAAGATGAAAAATATTGTTGTGATTGGTGGCGGTATTACCGGACTTTCTACTGCCTACTATTTAAACAAAGAGATCAAAGAAAAAGGATTGTCGTTAAAAGTGGTTCTGATTGAACGATCGTCACGCCTTGGCGGCAAGTTGCAAACGTTGAACAAGGACGGGTTTGTCATTGAGCGAGGCCCAGATTGTTGGTTAGCTGCAAAGACTTCGATGTCGGACCTTGCTAAAGAAGTTGGGCTTGGTGATACACTTGTTTATAATCAACCAACGCCACCATCGTACATCTGTGTGAAAAACAAGTTACACCACTTACCAGAAGGAGCTACTTCTGGGATTCCTACAGAGATTCTTCCCTTTGCGACGACAGGACTGATTTCGCCACTTGGTAAACTGAGAGCAGGACTTGACCTCCTTTCTTCTAGAACTGAGGATGAGGGAGATGTGGCATTAGCACCATTTTTTCGCAAGCATTTTGGTGATGAGCTGGTTACAAATCTTGTTGATCCTTTGCTTTCTGGCATTTATGCTGGAAATCTTGAAACGATGAGTGCGATGGCAACATTTCCAAGCATGTTGAAAATGGAGCATGAATACGGAAGCCTGATGATTGGCATGAAGAAAAGCCGTAAGAAAATGATGGCTGC
>JAVBKE010000161.1:0-9913 GCA_031554185.1 Caryophanales bacterium | reverse complement strand
TTAGCTGTAATGGATTCAACAGCTTCTTCATTATCAATGGATAACAATATTCCTTTGATTGTTTTCTCACTGATGGAAGTAGGTAATATCAAGCGCGTTATTCTAGGTGAAAAAATTGGTACTGTTGTGACCGCAGAATAGAATGTAGCAAGGAAAGGGGACCACAAAAATGAGTAAAGAAATTCTAGATCAAACAAACGGTAGGATGGATAAAGCAATTTCTTCTTTTACAAAGGAATTGGCAAGCATCCGTGCCGGGCGTGCTAGTGCTTCGCTTTTGGACAGAATCTCAATTGATTATTATGGGGCACAGACACCAATTAATCAGTTAGCAGGCGTTTCTGTTCCAGAAGCAAGAATGCTTGTTATTCAGCCTTATGATCGCGAAACCTTAAAAGAAATTGAAAAAGCGATTATGCGTTCTGATTTAGGCATTAATCCAACAAACGATGGCACAATGATTCGTTTGGTAATTCCTGCGTTAACAGAAGAGCGTCGTAAGGAACTAGCGAAGCAAGTCAAGAAGACCGCTGAAGAAGCAAAGATTGCGATTCGTAACATCCGTCGTGATGGCAATGATGACCTTAAGAAACTTGAAAAAGCAGGAGAAATTTCTGAAGACGGAGCGAAAGGGTTTGCAGACGATATTCAGAAGCTAACAGATAGCCATACTGCGAAAATTGATCAATTAGCGAAGGATAAAGAAAAGGAAATGTTGGAAGTATAGTCAGCTATAATTAATGACTGCGAACTAAGACCTCGTCTTGAGATTCTTATTCGCAGTTTTTTTATGGTGTTTGGCTCGTCAGTTTATATGCTACGTTTTCTCTGGTAAGTTTCTTTTTAACTGTAATTGCTGTAGTCTTGCTTCAATGACCTCACTACGGTCGCGGAGGCGATGTTTGAGGCGAATTGCCTCGGTAGGTGCAGAATCAACTTTCCACGGCATAGTGAGTGCTTGACAGTGCTTTTTTGCAGCAGACAAGAGTGATGGATTGCTGATCGGAATATTTCTATCTTGAAAGGGAAGCCCATGCTCTAAATCAGTGATCAATTCAGTTAGTAAATCAATTAGCGCTACGCTATCAATCCCAAGCGCTGTGATCGCACTTTGTTGGCATAAGCTAATTCTCTTCGCATTGCTTAGCATTTTATTTGCACCTGGCAGATTACCAGCACGGTAATGATAAGATCCAACTGCTAGCTGGATAAAGGCAACATAGGGAGATTTTTTATCAATGGGTTTGATCGTTTTCCAATATTCTTCTAGAATGTCATGACAATGAAAATAATCACGATTTCCATGGAAGTAGGCGAGGTAATCAACCATGTATGGATTCAAATGTACTCAACTCCTTGCCTTCAAGGGTAGCATGAAACGGGGCGTAGCAAAACGAAAATGCTTACTAAAGACTTAATTAAAGACTTTTTTTCTGATATTCTAACACAAGTTTATCTAGTTCATGGCTAACCTGTAAAACTTCATCCGAGGTTAAACGATGATTTTCGGTGATCTCTATTAATTCTTTTTTCTTAGATGCAATTTTTTCATTTAGTAGGTCCATTTCATCTGCCATAATAGAAAATCCTTTCATCGTTTTCTTTTCTATCATACCCGAAGTAATCCGTCTTTTTTTGTCGAATCTTGGCGGAACCAACTTCTTTTACACGAAAATGATCGCTGAAGTTAAAATAATGAAGACTTTGCTCAAGGAAGGTGCTGGAACATTTGTTTATTTTCCGAGTGACATTTGGTAAGATATGAACATATTTATTTTTTTCTTCTACCGACAAGAACAGCTAAATTCAAAAACGTTTCTAACCTACTAGACATATAGATAGGTAGTACATCCACATGAAGTGTGCAGTCTTAAGTAAAGAGAACGATTTGGGGTGTTCTATGAGTGATGTAAGTATATTGACTGCTTTTGGTGCCGGAGTACTCAGCTTCTTGTCTCCGTGCGTATTACCTGTATATCCAGCTTTTCTATCATACATTACTGGTGTTTCGATCAGTGAGCTAAAAGAGGAAAAAGGTCTCTTGCAAAGGCGTGCCCTCTTCCATACAATCTGTTTTCTGATCGGATTTTCAGTGATTTATCTTGCTTTAGGTTTTACATCTTCATTTTTAGGTCAATTTTTTTTGCAATATAAAGATACCATTAGGATGGTTGGCGCAATCTTAATGATAGTGTTCGGAATGCTCATTTCAGGTGTGATCCAGCCAAAAATGCTCATGCAGAACCATCGATTCGAATTTCAAAATCGCCCAAGTGGTTACCTAGGAAGTGTACTGATCGGGCTGGCTTTTTCAGCAGGATGGACGCCATGTATGGGGCCAACATTGGGTTACGTCATGACACTTGCAGCTACAAATCCTGGTTCTGGCATGTTCTATATGATTTGTTATATACTTGGTTTTGCCATTCCGTTTATCGTTCTTTCATTTTTTATTGGAAGAATGAACTGGCTGAAAAGGCACGCCAATATGGTGTCTAAAGTTGGCGGCCTATTAATGATTCTGATGGGATTCGTCCTGTTATTAGATTGGTTACCAGCATTAACTAGCTTTTTTTCGAGGTTTATCCCGAGTTTCCTTTATTAATTTTGTGCATTTGATATAAAATATGTGATGATAGAAGGCTTTCTATATGGAAAATAAAACAATCATTATCATTTTCTCAATTATTGTCCCGATTTTTATGTACACGATGATTAACTATATTCGCTTGAAGAATACCAAGAAGCCGGTGGTAGCGAGAAAATTGATATTGCCGCCACTGTTTATGGCGACAGGGGCTTCAATGTATATTGTGCCGATGTTTCGACCAACTGGTTTTGAAATCATCTTTGCGATTATTTCTGGTATGCTTTTCTCTATTCTATTGATTAAAACATCGAAATTTGAAGTGAGAGATGGGCAGATTTATTTGCAACGCTCAAAGCTTTTTATTGTTGTGCTTATAGGGCTGATCGCAATTCGCTTTATTGCTAAGTTAGTTCTCGCTGACTCATTTGATATTAATCCGGCACAAATGAGTGGTGCATTCTTTTTGCTTGCCTTTAGCATGATTCTTCCTTGGCGGATCGGCATGTATCTAAACTATCGTAAAATCCGTGCGGAATTAGATATGAATGAGTCAGTTGCTGGCTAACCCCTAAATGACTGGTTGTATGATAAAAATTATCGAGATGATGATTAAAAATGGGCAATCATATTGTCCATTTTTTGCTGTTTGCATATAGATATAGAAGTGAGAGCATAAGAGCCACAATACCTCTTACCATCCTTGATTTACCAAACTAGAGAAGAAAGCGAATGATGTCCATGATACTCCTTTTTAACTGGTTTGCTGTTGCCCATTATTTCAAACATGTAAATCAATAAATTTTGTATTAAAGCCGCCTTTCAGACTTATCCGAGGTGGTTTTTATGCTGAAAATGAGCATTCTCTTTAAAGTTAGTTCAACCTAGTCACTGTAAAAAATAGCCTTGAAAAATAATGATTTGTTGGTCGCATTCGGACTTCGAATTACGTTATAATAGATTGAATTAAAATTCAATGCAAGGGCAGGAGAAATGATGAATCAGCAAACAAATACATTACTTTATTATACAGAGGACTACCCAAAACTTGTTGAAATGGTTGCTAGACAGTGCTACCAATCTTTCGGAAAAGTCAGTGATACATCACATAGTTTCATTCGTAGCATTATGAGTAAAGGACATCTTTCAGTTGCTTCCGTTGGTAATATTGTTTTTGGACTAGCAGTTGTGGATGAAGAAGTCATGATTAGTCTTCTCAAAATGAAAGAGATTAATAATTTTATCCGTTGGACAATCACACCAAACCAGAGTGATTCAAAGTTTAAAGCGGTTATTTCAATGAATATGCTCAGTTTTTTAGATATAAAAAACGAGGTAGATGCTGGTCAGGAAATTCCGTTATTTGATACGCTAAAAGAATTGGTTGACCAAGCACCAGACTTGAGTTGGTTTTATGATCGTGATACAGTGGTGCCAACAAAACAAAATGGTTATACACTCATGCCAGAGCCTAATTTTTATGCGCCTGTTTTGCTGTCTGAGGATTATACGCATTTGAAAAAGCTAGGACTCACAGAGGCTGAACTGTTTATTCATGCGACAGTCACTATAAATTACATGACAGATCGAAGCACTGGGTTACAGCTGTGGCGCCATGGCGATATGACGGGCGGCACAGAACTTAGTCAGCGATATGTAAATCGTGGGAATGCGCAATTTCGGGATTTGATTGGTTTTGAAAGCGATATGGCGTCAGATCAGCTGCTTGCACCGATTAGCCAGAAGGTTTCCTCGCTATTCGGACAAGCCAATGAGCAGTATAATCTCTTACTCGAGGAGCTTGATTCGCTTGGCGTTCATCAGGCACGTGCTAAAGAGGTGGCACGTTCAATTCTGCCAAATGCAATTGCAACGCATATCATTCAATGTCGGCCACTGAGACAATGGCAGCATCTATTCAATCTAAGAGACTCTAGCCATGCACAAAATGAAGCAGCAGCAGATGTTCGGAGCATAAAGCAGCTATTTTCCGAAAATGAGATAACCATTCGATAGAGGGTGTTACGGATGATACAGGGATGGATGACTTGGTTTGTGATTGCCTGGGGACTGTTTATGGTCGGGTTTATGGCAATCGGGGGCTTCTTTATGTTTCGCAAATTCTTAAAAAGGTTACCGAAACATGGCGGCAAGTCAGACTATGAAATTGAGGTTGATCATGTTGATCAAACAAGACATCTTTGGATGCAATCTGAGAAAGATTTGCTAGAGGAGCTTGTTAGCCCTGTGCCAGAGATATTTCGTGATGTAGCAAGAATGAAAATTGCCGGCAAAATTGGTGAGTTAGCTTTAGCAGAGAAAGCACCCGCTATATCAGAAGAGCTACTGATTCGCGGATACATTTTGGCAACACCTAAACGCGATCATCGGTTTTTGAAGAAGAAGCTTCAGGAGAAGAATTTTGATGTTAATGCCTACTTGCAGTTCTTTTCATAGTGGGTTTCTAATTACTAAACTAATGTTATTCGATCTATAAAAACTAGCCTAGAGTGTAAATTCTATGCTAGTTTTTTTTGCTTTAACACCGGAGAACTGACTACAGATTCTTCTGCTCCACTGCTAAGCAATTTGTGCCTATATCACCCAAGTGAAAAATTTTCAAAATAGATTGACCTAGTTGGTCAATTGGTATATGATGTATTTGACCAATGTGGTCAAAATATGTAAAATCAATAAAAAACTGCTACACAGAAGGAAAGTGTGTAAAATGTATGCGAAATTTAACAAGCTAAGTCGAGAGAGGCGTGAGGTGATCATTAACGCAGCGTTGATGGAGTTTGCTGCCAAAGGTTATAAGGATGCATCTACCAATCGGATTATCGAAGGTGCGGATATCTCCAAAGGAAGTCTCTTTCACTATTTCAAAAACAAAAAGCAGTTATTTATTTACTTACTTGATTTTTCCATTGAGAAAATCGTTTCTGAAATCAAGATCCGTGTTGATTTTGCTGAAAAAGATCTGTTTAAGAGGATTCGGCAGATGGTAGATATTGAATTAGAGTTAAGCCAAATATACCCTACGATCTTTCAGTTTGTAGAGGCAGCTTATTTCGAGCAATCAGTTGAAGTGATGCATGAGCTAGAGGAGCGCAAAGAATCAGCGTTGTTCACCAAAAAATTATTTGACGATATTGATACCTCATTATTTAAAAAAGGAATTGATGCCACGCAAGCAATCAAAGTGATTTGGTGGTCACTGGATGGATTAGGGCGCGAAATCTCCAAGGCACATGAGCATAATAGGCAAATTGATTATGAGCAAGCAACGCAAGAAACAGAACAATTATTGCAATTTTTAACAGAAACTTTTTATCAAGAAGGGAGTTCGCTTGCATGAAAAATGTAATCGAGATTAGAAATTTAACAAAAATGTATGGTAAATCTCGCGGGATAACTAATGTCAGTTTTGATGTTAAAGAGGGAGAAATTTTTGGCTTTATTGGCCCAAATGGTGCAGGTAAGTCGACGACCATTCGGACGATTCTTTCTTTGATTTATCCAACGAGTGGTTCGATCAAGATATTTGGCAAAGATGCGGTCACAGATTCTCATGAGATTGCGAAACAGGTTGGTTATTTGCCATCTGAGGTTTTTTATTATGACAATATGAAAGCAATTGATCTGTTGAAGTATTCAGCTAGTTTTTATAAGAAAGATTGTACAGCGCGAATTCATCAGATTGCTGATCGCCTTCATTTGGATCTAAATAAGAAAATTGATGATTTATCGTACGGCAATAAAAAAAAAGTGGGGATCATCCAGGGGTTATTGCATTCTCCAAAGCTGATTATTCTTGATGAACCGACTGGTGGCCTTGATCCACTAATGCAACAAACTTTTTTCGATCTGCTTCGTGAAGAAAATGAAAAGGGCGCGACGATTTTGTTCTCATCTCATATTTTGAGCGAAGTACAACGGATGTGTGATCGCGTTGCAATTATCAAAGAGGGGCAAATTGTTCAAGTTGAAAAAATCAGTGTGTTACAAGAGAACACGTATAAAAAGGTGAAAATAGAGACGACTACCCCTATTGATATACAGCAGTTTGCCATTGAAGGAGTACAGAAATTAGAACAGGAAGTTAACAATATTCATTTTATCTATCAAGGAAATGTTAATACGCTGTTGAGGGTGATTGGTCAAGTGGAAGTCACCAATGTTTGGATCGAGGAGCCTGACTTAGAGGAAATTTTCATGCATTTCTATGAAGTTGATGAACAAGCACTTCCGAAGGAGGAATAAGACGATGAACATGTTTATTCATGAGCTGAGGTCAATGCGAAAGTCACTGATCATTTGGAATGTTTCTCTTGCAGTTACGGTAATTCTAATGCTTGCCATATATCCGAGTTTTGCAAAGGATACAGACCAACTGAAGGATTTATTAAGCGCCTATCCAGAGGCGTTTCAGGATGCACTTGGTATTTCACCTGAGATACTCACTTCTTTGCTTGGTTATTATTCGTATATTTTTACTTATGTGTTGTTATTTTCTGCCATTCAGGCGATGAATATAGGTGTGTCAATTGTATCTAAGGAAAATCGCATGAAAACAGCAGACTTTCTTTTAACAAAGCCTGTCAGGCGTGTTTCTGTACTGACTGCAAAAGCTGCCGCAGCCATAACTGGGATTGTATTGACCAATGCCATTTATTTAATTGTCTCGTTTGCTGTACTAGTAGTTGTTAAAACAGAGAGTTTCAGCGATAGTGATTTTATAAAAATGAACCTGTCGATGTTTATTTTGCAGCTATTCTTTTTATCACTAGGATTTCTCGTTGCTGTTTTCATGAAAAAAATCAAATCTGTGATTGGTGTTTCACTTAGCTTTGTGTTTGGTTTGTATATCGTCGGGATGGTTGGTGCTCTGTTAGAAATTGAAAATTTTCGTTATCTCTCACCGTTTAAATATGTGGACTTTACGCATCTTTTGGCGGAGCATAGCTATGAGTGGAACTTTGTCGTGATAGAGCTTTTATTGACAGCCGTGTTTATGAGCGCAACATTCTATTATTTTCAACATAAGGATATTCATTCTCTCTAGAAAGGAGTAAAATGATGAACATGTACTTACATGAGGTAAAATCCTACTGGAAATCGCTCCTTATCTGGTCGATCAGTATGATTTTACTAGTCTATATAGGTAGTGTAGAGTTTGGTTCATTTGAAACATCAGGGCAAGATGTTAGCGCTTTAATGGATCAACTACCACAGTCAATTAAGGCGATTTTTGGAATGAGCACTTTGGATATTTCAACAGCGAATGGCTACTATGGTGTCATTTTCAACTATCTGTTATTGATGGCTGCCATCCATGCAGTTCTTCTCGGTGCAAATATCTTAGCGAAGGAAGAGCAGGAGAAAACAATTGAGTTTTTATTAGTTAAACCAGTATCAAGAAGCCGAGTGATTGTAGCTAAAATGGCGGCAGGCGTCACACTCATTCTGGTATTTAATCTCGTTTCATTTCTTAGCGGACTTTACTTTGTTAGTCAATTCGAATCTGGTAACTTTGGCATGCAATTAATGGGTACTGTTCATATCGCTATGTTTTTGCTGCAATTGATTTTCTTTTCAATTGGCCTTGGAGTAGCGGCGGTGAATACTCAATCCCGCTCAGGGGCTAATATAGCTACCAGCGTGATGTTAGCTACATATTTTCTAGGGTTATTAATTAGTATGACGGACAAGATTAACTTTTTAAAATATTTGACGCCATTTCAATATTTTGAAGTTGGTGCTTTGTTCGAAAGTGGGATGATTGAAACAAAATACGTGATTCTTTCAATTGTGGTCATCATTGTTTGTATTGTTGGCGCTTTTGTAGGATATCAAAGACGGGATATGAAGGTGTAAAAATGACACATCATTATTATGAGAAGACAATTAGTTCAGAGAAGATTTTTTCAGGGAAAGTGATTCAGTTACAAGTGGATCAGGTTGAAGTGCCAAACGGTACCACGCATCCACGTGAGATTGTCAAACATCCAGGTGCCGTTGGTGTTATTGCAATTACAGATAAACAGAAGTTGATTCTGGTGGATCAGTTTCGTAAACCGCTAGAGCGGGGATTGCTAGAAATTCCTGCTGGAAAATTAGAACCAGGCGAGTTGCCGATTGTTACAGCTGCACGGGAGTTAGAAGAAGAAACGAGCCTTGCTGCTGAGGATTTAGAGCCGCTTTACTCGTTTTATACATCGCCTGGATTTGCAGACGAGATCATACATTTATTCGTTGCAACAGGTATTTCAAGCGTTGAAAATGCTGCAGTTTGCGATGAAGATGAGTTCGTTGATGTAATCGAAGTTTCCTTAGAAGAAGCACTTCAGCTTGTAGCTGTTGGAAAGATCAAGGATGCGAAAACAATCATTGCAGTTCAATACATGCAAATGCATATAAAAAATTAAATAAGAGGTCCAGCGATTTAATTCCAAATCAGAATTAAAATCGCTGGAATTTTTTGTTTACAGCACTTTTAGCCCGGTATCCCTCATTAGATAATGGTCGGTCCATATTCTAGTAGCTTATATCAAAAAAATTTAAAGAATATCACTATCAATCCGCTCATAGATTCTATTAAACAGATGTCGGTTTGGAAGGTGATAGGGTATGGTGATTAGAGGGTATAAGCGTGTTTTTCGAAAAATAGTAAAAGATCAAGTGTCGCTATTTTTATTTGTTTCGGTTTTGTTTTTAGTTGGTGTTGTGTTTGGCGCAATTATCGTTAACAGTTTAGGAATCGATCAAAAGCATGATCTCTATTCCTATTTATCAAAGTTCTTCACAGAAATTTCGAATGGAAAAGTCGTGCCTTCTAAAGAACATTTGATATATAGTTATCAAGAAAATCTGAAAGTATTTCTTCTGATTTGGATTTTGGGTATTTCTGTAATCGGGGTACCACTGATATTAATTTTGTTATTCGTCAGGGGAATAGTTGTTGGGTTTACTGTCGGATTTTTAGTCAATCAAGGTGGTGTAAAGGGATTTCTACTTGCATGTGTAACTGTTCTCCCTCATAATTTTCTATTGATACCACTATTGATTTTCGTTACTAGCTGTGCAATTCTCATTTCGATGAAAATGATTAAGCGCCAGTTTCTAAAAGAAGAAAATGAGTCAATTGCAAGCTATCTGAAATTTTATTCGGCAACGTTGATCCTAGGGTTAGTAGTACTACTGATTGCCAGTGTTATTGAAGTCTATGTATCACCATTATTTATGCAAATGATCACCGCTCACATGTAGCGTGAATGCCCTGCTATCCTGCACACGGGACGATCTTCACTTGTTAATAATAATTAT
>JAVBKE010000193.1:0-22241 GCA_031554185.1 Caryophanales bacterium | reverse complement strand
TTTCCAATCTATTGGATATTTTATACTTTCATATACTATTAGAGCATAAAATACAATTTATAACAACACTTTTTCTGAAGACACTAATTAATAATTCCGTCAATTTAGTTAAGATTTAATTAAGAGATTGACATTTCCACTTTTTATAGGAATTTTTTTCTAGTAATTCCATTAGATTTTTTTATGTATTTCTTAATAAAATATACATAAAAAAATGATATTTCCAATTTTTATGTATATCATAGAACATTATCCTCAACAATCACAACACTGCCTTTGCTCCTGCTGTAGAAATATATTTTATCCTTCTAAACCTACAACCTCTGCTATTCCCAGGTAAGAACAATCACTTTCCTCTCATGTCCCCACTACCATTACACCATAGGATTTGGGTGTTATTAAACATTGTTTTGTTAAGCAAACCTATATGTAGTTTCTGTTCATCAGTGCAAAACTCCGCCTCCAGTTTCCTTCAGATTCCACTTCACTCTTAGCTAACAGAAGCCCGTAGTGAACTTCTACCATCTAGTTATTACACATGCGGAGCGGACAAAAAAAACACATGGACTAATCCATGCGTTCCTTCATCAACTTTAATATTTTCTTCTCTAGCCGAGATATTTGCACCTGCGAAACCCCTAGACGTTCTGCAACCTCAGATTGTGTCTGATCTTTATAATAGCGTAAGTAAACAATAAGTCGCTCGCGTTCATCGAGCGTTTCAATTGCCTTTTTCAATGAAAGTTTCTCGAACCACCGAGCGTTACTTGTGTCCGTAATCTGGTCTAGAAGCAAAATGGCATCACCATCATTTTCATAAACCGTTTCATGAATTGATGAAGGCGACCTGCTTGCATCTAATGCCATGACAATTTCATCATCACTAACCTTTAGAATTTCTGATAGCTCACGTACTTTTGGCGAGCGTCCATGGATCTTGACGAAGTTCTCATTTTCACGGCGAATTTTATTGGCTAACTCTTTTAGCGATCTACTTACTTTAACCGTACCATCATCGCGAATAAAACGCTGAATTTCCCCCATAATCATCGGTACAGCATAAGTAGAAAATTTCACATCAAATGTTAGGTCGAACTTCGTAATTGATTTTAAGAGCCCAATACAGCCGATTTGATAGAGGTCATCAAGCTCGTAGCCACGGTTAACGAAACGTTGTACCACTGACCAGACGAGTCTTGTGTTCTTCTCAATAATCTCATCTCTGGCAGCTATATCGCCCTGTTGGCTTAAAAAGATGAGCGTTTTGATCTCTTCATCCTTAATTGGACTCGCTTTTCCTTTCGTTTCTACATCCATACCAAGTACCTCAATGAACCATCATATTATTTTTACTAAAAAATTTAGTGACCCTTATACTTGTGCCAATACCTGGATGCGACTCAACCACCATTTCATCCATAAAATTTTCAATGATTGTGAAACCCATTCCCGAGCGCTCAAGTTCTGGTTTTGAAGTAAATAAAGGCTGGCGTGCTTCCTCTAGGTCCATAATCCCACAGCCCTCATCTCGAACTTCAATTTCGAGCTTGCCAGTTTCAGAATCGATTGAAGCTGAAAGATAGACGATGCCACCCTTCTCCATTTCATAACCGTGAATGATAGAATTGGTTACTGCTTCAGAAACGACAGTTTTAATCTCTGTCAGCTCATCAAGACTAGGATCAAGTGTCATCATAAATGCCGCAATAGCAACACGAGCAAATGATTCATTTTCACTTAAGGCTGAAAACTGCAAATTCATTTCATTTTTCATTACGCTACCCCCAAACCATGTAAGGCATTTTCTTCTGAAGTGGCTAACCTCATAATTTTGAACATCCCAGACATTTCAAACAGTTTGCAAATCGTTGGCGAAACCGAGCAAATAACCATCTCTCCGCCATTCCCTTTGATTTGATTGTATCTTCCTAGCACAACGCCGATTCCAGAGCTATCCATGAAATCTAGTGAAGCAAGATTGAGCACTAAGTGACGAATATTCTCTCTATCAATAATCTCTGATGCTTGTTCTTTCAAATCGTTTGCAGTATGGTGATCTAGTTCGCCTTCTAAACGAATACACAGTACATTTCCCTTTGTCTCAAACTCAATAAATAAACTCACAAAAGTACCTCCTTTTAGGTATTCTTGTGAGTTATTCTCTACTAGAAATCCTGTTTCCTGCCTGTCGACAAAACTAGAAGATATCTCTGTATTTCTTCACTCATATGTCGTTTTTTGCTGGTATAGCAGGATCAATTTAATCTAAATTTCGCAATCACTACCAGTTGCTTATTGACTTAATTTAACCTGTGTAAAATGACCAAGCGTTCGGCCAAATAGTTGGAGCCATGTTGCACTTGTAATATCTTCGGCAGCGACAAGCTTTGACTGAGCAATGACTTTTCCATCTTTTTCAATCATCACTTTACCAAGTTCTTGCCCTTTGAAGATCGGGGCTTGAATATCTTTATTCAACTTCATTTTTGGATCAAGATTACTGAGCTTCTCGCCTTTTTTCGTTAGAATTGTCACATCATCAGCAACCGCTAATTTCACACGCTTATGGTTTCCTTTTGACACTGGAACCAGTGCCAATTTATCATCCTTCTTAAATTGCTCAGAAGTATCGTAATGACTGAAACCATAATCAAGCATTGAAGTCACTTGTGCATTACGTTCTTTCGGATTTTCAGCACCGAAAACAACAGCGATTAAGCGCATATCATCTTTTACAGCCGTTGCTGTGAGACAGTACTTTGATTCATTCGTAAAACCTGTTTTCAGCCCATCCACACCAGGATAGAATTTAACCAAGCGATTTGTATTGACCAGCCAAAACTTTTGGTCCGATTTTTCTCGAAGAAATGATTCGTATGTACCAGTAAATTTCGTAATCTCAGGATGCTTCAAAAGCTCTTTGCCCATCAATGCCATGTCTCTTGCAGAGCTATAATGATCATCAATTGGAAGACCAGTACAGTTTGAAAAATGAGTGTTTTTCAGTCCTAATTCTTTCGCTCGTTTGTTCATTTGAACAACAAACGCCTTTTCACTTCCGGCAAGCTTTTCTGCCATTGCAACAGCAGCATCATTGGCTGACCCAATCGAAATCCCTGACAGCATTTCCTTGACAGTCATTGATTCCCCAGGCTCAAGGAAAATCTGAGATCCGCCCATTGAAGCTGCATATTCGCTCGTTGTTACTTGATCATCCCAATCAATTCGGCTCTGCTCAATCGCCTCCATAATCAGAATCATTGTCATGATTTTTGTCATGCTTGCTGGAGCCAGTTTTTCATCTTGATTTTTTGCATATAAGATTGTGCCCGTATCTCGTTCAATCAGAATTGCGGATTTTGCATTAGGTGCTAAATCAGTTTCGGAAGTCTCGTTTGCAAAGGCCGGTGATACACTACCAAGCAAGAATAAACCAGCTAAACAGATACTAAAAAATCGCTTCATAACAAAACTAACCTCCTGTGCTTTTGAGGTTAGTTTTAACAATTTGGAATGAATTATACAATTGATGAAAAATTTTTATCTGATCAAAAGATTCATTCATCATTTTGATTCAAAGTTTGAAGTTCCATTATGTCAAAAAATATTTTTTTCAAAGATGATATTAGCCCGATGTTTACAGTCAATCTAGGCTATTTAGAACGACTGTGATAGCGCTCAGCTTTGTATTTCCTCCAGCCAACGTAAGACAATGTCGCAACAATAATGCTGCTTGTAGCCACGATGACCCAGAGGATTGACGGCTCAGACCGAGTATGTTCCATTTCACGAAAAATTTGATCAAATTCGGTCCGTAACTTCTCCAATTCGTCCTGGCTTCCCTTTTCTAGGAATACTTGACCTCGGTACTCATCGACAAATTGAACTTCTTCATGAAGTGCCTTCAATTCGGGATCAGGCAGGTCGATTTCTAGAGATGGTGAAATCATTTCATACTGAGCGACCAGTTGAGATACTTGTTGGTTAAACACCGTCAGGTCATTATCCTCGATGGCCTTTTCAGCTCGGAGAATACTCGCGAATATCGGGTCTTTCATCTGTGTCCATAGCGGTGTTCCGTCTCGCTGAACCGCATCAACGACTAACCTAAAAGAAGTGACTTTATTCGAAATTTGATCTGAACTAACATCCTCAGATTTAAAAACAGTCTCTGCGTCATGCTCAGCATGCTTAATGGTCATAATTTCTTCATTAGTGAGCGCATCACTCTTCCTACTGACTTCCGAGAAATCAGAGATAAACAATGCCAGAATCTGCTTAGCATCAGAAAAACGACCCAATTTAGTCATTTGAAGCGTTTGATCGGCAAGATGATCTAATTTTTCAATCGGGGAAGGACTGGCAGCGAGTATTTTGTTAAATGCAGCTAGGTTAATAAAAACAAAAAGAATGAGGATCAGAATATTTTTTTTCATCATGTCCCTCCTTATAACACCTGTGAGACTCCAAATCTTAGTTTCGCACCAACATTTTCATGACTTCTTAACAAAAATGTATGTTTATTAGGACAAGAATAGAATGCATTATCATAAAGAGTTCATTGAATAAATCAGTTTACCTATATTATCCTATGAAGCCATTCGAACCATTAAGCTTATTTTCCTTATTCACTAAAAAAGAAAGCGTGCGCCCTATAGTCTGGCGTACACTTTCTATCGTCTTAATCTTATTTGAGTGTTGTAACGTAATCTGCAAGAGTCTTCAGTTCTTCATCAGTCCCTTTAAATACCCCCGCAGGCATTTTCCCTTTACCTTCCTTGGCAATTTTCATTACTTCTTCTGCAGTGACACTTGTGCCAGCAAGTTTCGGGCCGACACCACCTTGCAATGAATCACCATGACAAGAAATACAGCCATTATCTTTATAAAGCTTGTATCCTTCAGTCGTTTTATCAATTTCTGGTCCTAGTACAATTTGTCCTTGTTTTTTCGCTGCTTCCCAATCATGATGAGCCGCGGCATCCCAAGTTAGATAGAATACACCGGCAATCGCAAGTAGCATCAGGCTAGTTGAATAAATTCGTTTTTTCGGATGTCTTTCTGGACCACGATCAAGAAACGGTGCTAACAAAAGTGCTGTAAACGCCAGCCCGGGAATCACCATTGTTCCGATAATATTATAAGGTCCAGATGCGTATTCGAATTTTAACAGTTGATAAAGAAACAGAAAATACCAATCTGGTAACGGAATATAGGACGTATCGGTCGGGTCAGCGATACGCTCAAGTGGTGCAGGATGTGCTGCCACAAGTGCGAGAAATCCGACTAAGAAAACTGCACCAACCATCCATTCCTTTAAAAGAAAATTCGGCCAGAATGCTTCCGTTTTTCCTGGATAAATACTGTAATCCTTCGGGATTGTATCAGGTTTTTGATCTTTGGCAACAACACGAGAGTCACCAACAAATTTCATGCCTTTCCCATGTTTCATATAAACCCCTCCTCGTTACAATGGTCCAGAAATCCCTTGTTTTCTAATGACGATAAAATGTAAACCCATTAGCCCAATCAATCCTGCTGGTAGAAAGAACACGTGAAGCGCAAAAAAACGGGCAATTGTTTGAGCACCGACGATATTTGCATCACCAGCCATCAATGTTTTAATATAGGGCCCAATTAGTGGTGTTGATTCTGCAATTTGCATCGTTACTTTCGTTGCGTTCAGTGCTTTCATATCCCATGGTAACAAATAGCCAGTTAAACCAAGTGCCAACATAATGAAAAATATTAATACACCAACAATCCAGTTAAACTCTCTTGGTTTTTTATATGCCCCTTGAAAGAAAACACGTAATGTATGCAAGAACATCATCACGATCACAAGACTTGCGCCCCAATGGTGCATACCCCGAACAATTTGTCCAAAAGCCACCTCGTTTTGTAGATAGTAAACTGACTTCCAAGCATTCTCAATATCAGGGACATAATACATTGTTAAAAACATACCAGATAAAATTTGAATCACAACGATAAAGAAAGTAAGGCCTCCGAAACAATAAACAAAGGCAGAAAAGTGGTGCGCTGGGTTGACATGCTCTGGTACTTCGTGGTCTGCAATATCACGCCAAAGCGGCGTAATATCAAGGCGCTCATCGATCCAATCATAAACTGACTTAAACATAAGAATCCCTCCTATACCTGATTTGGTCGTCTTTGACCAAGCATGAGAATACCATCTTTCACTTTTTGCTCATAAATATCTAAAGGGGCTGTTGGTGGCGTCTTTGGGATGTTCTTCCCATTTTTCAAATAGCGTCCACCATGACAAGGACAGGAAAATTGATTCTCAAAGTCTTTATTGCCATTCCAATCAACGGTACAGCCAAGATGCTTACAAATCGGCGATAAGGCAACAATCTCCTCTTTCTCTTTATACACCCAAGCTGTTCGTGTCTCTTCCGTTTCATACCAACCATCTTGCACTTTCACTTTGAAATCGACGCGTTGCGGCTTTGCTGTGAGCTCGGACACTTTCAAACCAGTTGAAATCATTTTACTAGAGCTAGTCATTTTGGTAGCGGGATCAACCGCAAACCTAACCATTGGTGCAATCAATGCAGCACCCATAAAGCCGCCAACACCCATTAGGGTATAATTCAAAAACTGCCTTCTTGTTACTTCTTTTTTCTCAATCTTTTCAGAAATCTCTTCTATTGAATTCATTAAAATCCATCCTTTGTCGTCAAAATCCAACTAGAAAATATTGTTTTTGCTCAATTAACAAATTCATTCTATAATAAAGATTTTCGAACAGCAAATAATATGCAACACAATTGAAAAACGCTTATTCAAAGGGATTTGTCAACGTTTTAGCTTGGTTTTATATCGACAAAAACCGACTGATTTCCAATTTAAAACATGACTATCTAGGCTTTTTGTTACTAATTATGCAAAATATATTGAAGTATAATTTATCCCATTAAAATCCATTTTTTAAAGAATAATTCTTTATCTATTGATTAATGAATTGAAATTCTCGTTTGGCAAACAAGCCCGAACCTTCATTACAAAATCAACAAAAAAAAGACCCATAACTGATTAGAAGAAGTCATTTCAGTTATTGGATCTTTATCATGGTAGATACAAGCGGCGAATTGCCCACTTACACTGCCTTTAAGTTATTTAACTGTTGCGACAATTGCAGAAACTTGCTACGGTCTCTGAGATCGATTGCCTTATCGATATCTGCCCTTAATTTAGAATAGTGGAAATCATAAAGACATCTCTGCAAAAGTTTTTCAACTTCAACTTTGATCGTCTCATGATCAGCAATCTCCTTAGAGAGAAACGGATTTTTTTCAAGTACAATGGCATAAGGCTCGCAAATTGCATTGTCTTTAAAGTTCAATTGAATATAGAGATGTTTTGCCTTGATTGAACGGATATCATGAAAGGATTGTTCAACATCAGTTGTTTCTACATAATCTTTTGTATACTTGAACGGAGGAGCATCGATGCAAGTAGCCGAAATCTCGACTGCTCTAGGGCAATTACTTGCATCTTCCACAAAAGAAACCTGATCCAAGCGTTCATCATTGTTGAGCACGTATTTCAGAATCCAAGAACATTCGCGTTGCTTCAGTTTATAATGATCAAGAAAGAATTTGAGAAACTCCTTCTTATCGTGAATAGAAACAGATGAGTTCATTTGTATCTCCCCCTAGTACATTTCCTCTTTACGCTTTCGTTTGTCAGTCTATAGTCTTTCTAGAATATCAGTATAGGTCTCATTTGTTGGGTCTTTTTCAATTAAAATGGCAAATGCCTGCCTAGCTTCTGCGAGTTCCCCCTCTTCCAGCATAAACTGGCCAAACTCCTCAAGGAACTCGATATTTTCTGTATAGAAAGGATAGGCTTCGCGGAAATGTTTCTTTGCCACGTGATAATTCTCTTGCCCAGCATGCACTGACGCCAAAATCCAGTTAAACTGAGGATCATCATCGTTTTCTGCCTTGGCAACCTCAATCAAATGCAATGCAGCCTCAAAGTCTTCAAGTTGCACATGCAATTTCGCGAGCACAATTGTTGCTTCTAGATAGTTAGGATCTAGTGCAATTGCGGTTTGAAGCGCTTCAACTGCCTCCTCTACCTGCCCAATTTTTAGAAAAAGAGTTGCCTGTAAGTGAAAGTTTTCTTTTTTGGTGTTGTCGATGGCAATTGCTTTTTTCAAATGTTCCATTGCCGTCTCCAGTTCATTTGTCTGTTCAGCAATCTTTGCTAAATAGAAATGAGCAGCGGCGTAGTCACTATCCTGCGTAATCACTTCCGTGAACTTTCGGTGAGCAATCTCCAGTTCATTCGCATGATAAGCAGCGATACCGTATTGAAATAAGAAATTGTCTTCATGATTTGAACGACCCGCCTGTTTATAATAATCAAGTGAGTCCTCAAACCGGCCAACAGCAGTTAATACTTCAGCAATCCGGCCTACAACCGCAATACCATCGATCTCTGGCGTTTTGATTTTCTGATATTGTGAGAGCGCATCAGCATAATTCCCGTGAAGAAAAAATATTTCTCCCAGTGCAAATTGAATAATTGGCTCCTCAGGTATCATTTCATTTGCCAGGATTAGCTTAGCTTCACTTACTTCTGGCATATCAAAAGTCTCATAACAGTCTGCGAGTAAAAGTAGTGACGTAACAAATGTTTCATCTTGTTTGTCTATTTTCTCAAGCAAAAGCACGGCTTCTTCCTCATCACCTTGCTCAATTAGAATTTCAGCAAGATTGATGAGAATAATGCCCTCTTTAGGAAAACGCTTGTGAAGCTCCCAAAAGAGCCCCTTCGCTTCATCTAAAAAACCAAGATGCATCAGTTCTTCTGCTAGCATAAAAATGTCATTTTCATTTTCTGATTGCTGCATATCTTTAATTTGTTTGTGTGCTTTTTCGAATTCACCAGTTTCTAAATTTTTTCGTATTTGTTCTATTTTCATTTTTTAGTCACCATCGTATCATATTTTTTTTAGAAGTAAGGTAAAAAATCATATAAATGAAAATGGCACTTTTTAAAGCACAATTTCCATCGATTTTCAGACGACTACCTCTACCGCTTGATAGCGATTATCTGTGGAATAAATCGAATCCAGGTCCTCTTGCACCACACATCTGGCGACTACATCCATCATACCAATTCACTATCAATTTTAGCTAATATCTTGCTTCGTATGCAGGCATTGATCGTTTCATTCTCTCAACTTGAAGTTACCGCAAATCTTCTGATAAAATCAGCAATCTTTTCATTGAGTACTTGGGGTGGTATCTCTACAAGGCAAGGATTACCTAGTTCTTTTAGGAGAACAAAAGTAATATTCTCTTGTTGATTTTTCTTATCATTCCTCATTTTTTCAATCAGTGTTACTGATGTAGCAGTGCATTCCAATTGTAAGTAGCCTAGGCTGCGAAGCCACTGCTCGAATTTGCTGATGTCAAATGAAAGTCCACTCATCTGAGTACTTAACTCGATCGCAAATAACATGCCAATTGCAACTGCCTCACCGTGTGTAATCGCATGAGTTGTCTCAATGGCATGGCCAAATGTATGGCCAAAATTAAGCATCGCTCTTTGTTTAACTTCTTTCTCATCTTCCGAAACAATGGCGGACTTGATGGTGATTCCCCGCTCAATGCATGTCTGTGCATGCTGGCGAATTCGATCTATACACGTTACCTGATTAGTAAGAAAGCTGTAAAACGGATCGTCAGCAATCATCGCTTCCTTGATGACCTCAGCAAATCCTGAACGCCATTCGCGGTCAGATAAAGTAGCTAAAAAAGGAAGGTGATAAAAAACGGCTTCCGGTTGATAAAATGCGCCGATTAAGTTTTTTCCACGCTCGTGATTGATAGCTACTTTCCCACCAACAGCACTATCATGAGCTAGTAATGTTGTTGGTACTTGAATGAAACGAATTCCGCGCATATAAGTGGCTGCCACAAATCCAGCCAGATCACCAACGACGCCGCCGCCAAAAGCAATGATCATATCTGTCCTAGAAAGGTGAACTTCAAGGCAAGCAGTTATACAGCGATAATAAGCCTCCATTGATTTTGACGCTTCTCCTGGTGCAACAATATGTGTGTTGACAGAAAACCCATGACTTGTTAATTGATTTACAAAATCGGCAAGGTATAAGTCAGCTACATGAGAGTCAGTCAACACCATCAGTTTGGTATGTTGACATTCCTTTACTAAAAAAGTGAGTAGTGATGTCAATGCATCCTCTGCAATAATAACGGGGTAATGCTTAGATGGTGTTGTCACCTGAATCATTTTCATTAAAATTCCCTCGCCTTCTGACGAGCGCTGTCTACAGAAGCTTGCAAAGAATCCATCGAATCGGCATAGTACTGATCACAAATAGTTGCTGCTAGCTCCCATGCAATAACGTTCTCGGCAATAACTGCTGCAGCTGGAACAGCACAAGTGTCAGATCGTTCCACTGCCGCATAACTAGTCTCTTTTGACTCAATATCAACTGATTGTAACGGTTTATACAAAGTTGATATCGGCTTCATGACAGCGTGAATGATTAGCGGCATACCTGTTGACATGCCCCCTTCAATACCACCAAGGCGGTTGGTTTTTCTGCTGTAACCAGCGGCTTCATCCCAAATAATTTCATCTTGAACTTGGCTACCTGGTAAATGGGCCATTTCGAATCCAATGCCAAATTCAACGCCTTTAATTGCTTGTACGCTCATCAGCGCACCAGCCAATTTTGCATCGAGTTTACGATCATAATGAACATGGCTACCAACGCCAACAGGCATACCCGTCACTATCACTTCAAATGTACCACCCAGTGTATCACCAGCCTTTTTGGCTTTATCAATAGCGTTGATCATTTCTTTACTAGCATTCATATCTAAACAACGAACTGGCGAGGCATCAGTGATCGTCTCCAATTGGTTGAGATCACTAGGACTTACTGATTGCTTGCTTGCTTTCACTCCACCGATTTCTGTTACATGAGAGTAAATTTGAATGCCTAGCACTGCAAGTAATGTTCTTGCAATTGCACCAGCAGCAACTCGCATCGTTGTTTCTCGAGCCGATGAACGTTCTAAAATATTTCGCAGATCACGCTGACCATACTTAATCCCGCCAACAAGATCAGCATGACCTGGTCTTGGTCTTTTCACAATCCGCTGACTGACTTTATTCTCAGATACTTCATTTTGGGGTGTCAGTGACATAATTGTCTGCCAATGCTTCCAGTCTTTATTCTCAACGGTTAATGTTACTGGTGATCCCAGCGTTTTACCATACCTAATACCAGCCAAAATCTCGACCTGATCCGTTTCTATTTTCATTCGATTCCCACGTCCGTAGCCCTGCTGACGCCGCGTTAATTGCCAATTCACGCACTCACTTGTTACGGCTAATCCGGCTGGTAATCCTTCAATTATTGCAGTGAGCCCCCGACCATGTGACTCTCCAGCTGTAATCAATCTCATTAACATTCACTTCCCTCTCAAGCAACTTACAACAGTAAGTCATTCTTCATTCCCTCATCTATTTAAATACGATACCCCATATCGATCGATGTTGATCGTACTAGTGATTCAAATAGTGCTCGATCAAAAAAAACTCCCGTCATCCGGAAGTCAGTCTAAAACATTTTCTAAAATTAGTATGCCCATGCGTTCATATGCTTGTCATAGTTGAGCAATTCTTCCTTCTTAAAGAAAATACCAAGCTCTCTTTTGGCACTTTCTATTGAATCAGAGCCATGGATAATATTTTTTCCCATATAAACTGCAAAATCACCACGAATTGTTCCAGGTGTAGCATCCGTTGGCTTCGTTGCGCCCATCATGCTTCGTGTGATAGCAACAACATTGTCGCCTTCCAGGGCCATTGCAAACACAGGACCTGAAGTGATAAATTCTACCAGTTGTCCAAAAAACGGTTTACCAACATGTTCCCCATAATGTTTTTCAGCCATCTCTCGAGTGATAACCATTAACTTAGCACCAATAAGGGTAAATCCCTTCTTTTCAAAACGCGAAACAATCTCACCAACTAAATTACGTTGTACACCATCAGGTTTTACCATTAAGAAAGTTTGTTCCATCACTTCTAGCACCTCATTATTTCTCCATTTTTAAACCACAAAAATCGTATCAAAAATAACTAGAGAAAGCAAGAAACTGCAATTCTTTTCGGACCGGTTAATCAATTTGTCACAAAAATGACTATTTAATTTGTTCGTCTGCCTATGTACTTAGCAACATCGTATAAGTTCTTTTTTTGCTTACTATTTGGAAAATCATCTAATATGGCAAACGCCTTATTTAGATAGCGCTGACTCACTTGATAAGATTGCTCTATCGCACCACAATTTCGAATGGCATCCAAAATTGGCTTTAGTTCCTCTTGTGACATCTGTGCGTGTACAGTAACGATCTGGTCACGCAACTTGCTATCTTTCATAGCAATTAAAGTTGGTAGCGTAATATTTCCTTGCAGTAGATCACCACCAGCCGGTTTGCCTAATTCTTTTTCCGAACCAGTGAAATCGAGGACGTCGTCGATAATTTGAAAGGACATCCCGACATAATAGCCAAACTTATATAGCTTCTGATGCATCTCCTCGGAAACACCAGCTGCAACAGCGCCCAGCTGACCACTAATAGCAATGAGTAAGGCTGTTTTCCGCTTAATACGTTTTAAATATGTATGTAAGTTTTGATCAAAGTCGTATTTGTCATGAATTTGATCAAGTTCTCCTTTGCACACTTCAACAATCGCATCTGCTACAATTCGATGGGCAATCGGATCTTCAATCTTCGCGATCAGTTGCATCGCATGAGCAAAGATAAAATCACCAGTGTAAGTCGCTACATCATTCCCCCACTTTGCCCCAATAGTTGGCTTTCCACGCCGGAGTGAAGCCTGATCAATGACATCATCATGGGCAAGTGATGCCGAATGAATCAATTCGAGCGCCGCTGCCGGATATTTTACCCGATTCATGTTGTAATCGCCAAACTTAGCACAAAGCAACACAAAGATAGGCCGTATTCTTTTACCACCAGACTGCATTAAATGCCGTGTTGTCTGTTGTAAAAGAACCGACTTTGTGTCTCCTAAAAGCGCGATTTCTTTCTCAATTACTTGAAGATCTTTTCTGAATGCTGAAAAGAAAAATGGTAACTTCATTTACTCACCTAGCTAGTTTTGTTTGTGCTTTTTTCCGTAATGCGAGGCAGCTACGCCTAAATTATGAGACTGGTAGTCAACTTCAGAAAATCCTGCCTCTTCGAACATTTGCTTTAGTTCTTTCATTCCAGGGAATGATTTAGCAGATTCCTGTAACCAGGAATATTCCTGATAGCTCTTTGCAAAGATCTTACCAAAAGTAGGCATGATAAAGCGAAAGTAAATCGCAAACAATTGCTTGTAGCCAAAAGTTGTTGGTTGTGATGTCTCCAAACATACAGCCATGCCACCAGGTTTTAAAACGCGATGCATCTCTTTTAGTACTGTTAAATAATCTGGTACGTTACGCAGACCAAAACCGATCGTTACGTAATCAAAAGTATGGTCTTCAAATGGTAACTCCATTGCATTACCTTGGATTAATTGAACTGTATCTAACTGTTCTTTCTGTACTTTCTCTCTACCGACAGTTAACATATTGTTACTAAAGTCTAGCCCTGTTACGCTACCAGTTGGCCCTGTAACCTTAGCAAGTGCTATTGTCCAGTCAGCTGTTCCGCAACAAATATCTAATGCTGAATCACCTGCTTGAACATTCATTTTCGCCATTGTTCGTTTACGCCACTTGATATGTTGCTTAAAACTAATAATTGAGTTCATTTTATCATAGTCTTCTGAAATGGATTCAAATACTGAATGAACGCGTTCTTCCTTCGATTGTTCTGTCAAAGCAAGCGACCCTCTTCCACTAAATCTTTTTCTTTCATTTGTTCATGGTAATGACTGATAATGGTCTTCAAAAGGCCTGTATTATCATACATTTCGCATACTTTGACCAAAAGGATTGTTTTGATCTCTAACTCAATTGCTTCTTTTTCCGCTTTTAAAAGTGATTCATTTTTTCGCATCACTTTTAACTCATTGATCACTTTGATACCTTCAGCAAGCTGGTAGATCATTTGATCGTTTGACATGCCTGCTAACGTTTGGTAGTACAAACCACTGTAGTAATCACCAGCAAGGATCTGTAATTGCCTTTGCACGATATCATCGTCGTGTCCTACTGGAGTAGACTGTGCAATCAAGTCGTGTGTATCTAAAGCGATTTGAATAATCATAATCGCAGAAGTGTATTGAATGGTTTCTTCGTAGGAAACATTTGCTTGACTAAAAGCACGCACAAAAAACGCCAATTTATCTTGATCCATAGTTGTCTTTGGCGTATAGCCCTTAAGAAATGGATGATGAATTTTGGTATAAATATTTTCTTCAATCTTCTTAATCAATTCCACGTTTTTCATCACAAATCCATTTCTCCTGAATATAAACTATGTATTATTATAACAGAGATAAACTAAAGGTGCTTAGTAAACCGATAGAATTTGCTCTAGTCTCACATATTATTTTACAACACTTTTCGGATGAATCATTTAAATTAATTTTTAATGAGGCTCATCACTTCTTGACGTGACACCGCATTTCTCTTGAAAATTCCCCTAACCGCTGATGTGACTGTGATTGCACCAGGTTTCTTAATCCCACGCATCGCCATGCACATATGCTCTGCCTCAATAATAACCATCACACCCATTGGATTCAGTTCTTCCATCATTACATTGGCAACCACTGATGTGATTCTTTCTTGTAATTGTGGCCGTTTTGAGACGGTTTCAATCGTTCTTGCTAATTTACTAATCCCTGCAATTTTTCCGTTAGCTGGAATATAAGCAATATGCGCTTTTCCGAAAAAAGGTACAAGATGGTGTTCGCAAATAGAGTAAAAAGGAATGTCTTTCACCATGACTAGCTCTTCATGCTCTTCGGTAAAGTGTGTCTGGAAGTGTGAACGAGGGTCTTCACTTAGTCCCTGAAATACTTCCTGATACATTCTCGCTACTCGCTTAGGTGTATCTAAAAGCCCTTCACGTGTTGGATCTTCACCAATTGCTTCAAGAATCATTTGTACGGCCGTTTCTATTTTATCTATGTCCATCTCTTTCATATAAAACACCCTTTTTTATATTAGCACAAAAATCTTTAATTGTATTCATCGTGATTGCAATTGTAGACTTTCTGTAGGATTTTTTCATTTGATTTCCGCAGGAAGGGGGCGTGGAAAAATTCTACAGAAAGGCTACAGATTTATTGTAAACTGCTTGCTCAGTATAATGTACCTAGTATTAGCCAATTTCTGTTTGCAGAAACGCTGTTCATTAACCTCTTTGTATTTTGATTCTTTACAAAGAGTTGCTCAGGCTTCATTAAATATGCTAACTGAGGTGAAGCTATATCTCAGTGCATTTCAGCTTGCACCCTGTATACGCTAAGAAAGCATTGCGTAGTTGTTAATGCTGATACGCTACTTGTGCTAGGTAGCGTCGTAGAGGACGTACACAGGTACATCACTTTGTTTTGACCACTCTAGCGTGAGTACTACTAGCCAGATCGAGGATTTAGGTCACCTGAAAACAAAAATACGCAATCCAGTTGAGGACTACGTATTTTTTATAAACGAAGATAAGGAAAAATTACTTAACCTCTTCTTTAAGTGCTTTACCTGGTTTGAAAGCAGGTACTTTAGTTGCAGCGATTTGAATTGGTTCTTTTGTCTTAGGGTTAATACCTGTGCGAGCTGCACGCTCACGAACTTCAAAAGTACCAAATCCAATCAGTTGTACTCTGTCACCTTTTTTAAGCGTATCAGAGATGGCAGTTAAAACTGCGTCAACAGCAACAGCAGCGTCTTTCTTTGTAAATTCTCCAGCTTCGGCAACTGCATTAACTAAATCTGTCTTGTTCATGCCCTACACCTCCTCCCGAGAAAACTATGACAACATTCGTTGTATAGGACTCTTTTCAGTACTTAACAAGTTAAGTGCAAAATATACATATGAACGTAAAAAGTAGAGAAATTCATTTGAATACCCACTGTTTACGCAAGTCCACTATGAAAGACTATCATAAATCAATATTCTCATCAAGTCGTATTCATGATTTTCTTATAAAAAAATCTTAATACACCCCGTATTTTCCTAATGGTTGACATTT
The DNA here is from genome assembly GCA_031554185.1 of Caryophanales bacterium. Taxonomy (GTDB): domain Bacteria; phylum Bacillota; class Bacilli; order JARBTR01; family JARBTR01; genus JAVBKE01. The sequence goes on along the minus strand of JAVBKE010000193.1, from coordinate 6,002 downwards.
TATTTCTTTTTTTACAAAGATATAGGTAAAAACACCTCATGATTTTTCTCCATGAAGTGCTCTGTTAGCCTTAACATATTGGTGTGAATTTATAGGATAATTGCGATTAAACCGCCAGATCCTTCGTTAATAATTCGTTCTAAAGTTTCTTTTAATTTGTATCTTGCGTTTTCTGGCATTAGGCTCAGTTTTGCTTGGATTCCTTCACGAACAATTGATGATAGACTTCTGCCGAAGATGTCTGAACTCCAAATACTCAGTGGGTTATCTTCAAAGTCTTGCATCAAGTAGCGCACAAGCTCCTCGCTTTGCTTTTCAGTTCCGATGATTGGCGCAAATTCTGATTCAACATCTACTTTGATCATGTGAATTGATGGTGCCACTGCTTTCAAACGAACACCGTATCGTGCCCCTTGACGAATGATTTCTGGCTCATCTAGACTCATGTCTTGTAGAGATGGTGCTGCTACTCCATATCCCGTTTGCTTTACCATTTTAAGCGCATCAGCAACAAGGTCATACTCTGCCTTTGCAGATGAATACTCTTGCATAATTTCTAACAGATGGTCTTTTCCGCGAATCTCCACGCCCACAATTTCTTTCAAAACTGTGTCGTAAAGATCTTCTGGCGCATACAGGTCGATTTCAGCGACTCCCTGCCCCATTTCAACCGTAGCAAGCCTTGCTGAGTCAATGAAATCATATTCTTCAAAACCTTGTACCAAACGATCCACATCACGCAGACGCTTAATATCTTGCACTGAATGGGCTACTGCCTCATGAAAATTCTGTCGCAACCAGTGCTCTTCTTTTAGTACCATAATCCAGTTCGGTAGGTTCACATTTACCTCAAGTACTGGAAATTCATATAGTGCTTCACGTAGAACATGCGTGACATCACTTTCGCGCATTGATTCAACATTTAGTGCAAGTACCGGAATATCGTACTTTCCTTGTAAATGCTGTCTTAACTTCTCTGTTTCTGGGTGCTGAGGATTGATCGTATTCACGACCATAATAAATGGCTTGCCAACTTCTTTAAGCTCGTTTACAACGCGCTCTTCTGCATCTACGTAGTCCTTACGGGCAATCTCGCCGATCGTACCATCCGTTGTCACGACAACACCGATTGTTGAATGATCTTGGATTACTTTTCTTGTGCCGATTTCAGCTGCTTCATGAAAAGGAATCGCTTCTTCATACCAGGGCGTCTGGATCATGCGCGGTCCATTTTCGTCTTCGTAGCCTTTTGCACCCGGGACAGTATAACCAACGCAATCGACAAGGCGAATATTAACCTCCAGTCCCTCCTCAACTTGTACCTGCACAGCTTGATTCGGTACAAATTTAGGCTCGGTTGTCATGATTGTTTTCCCTGCTGCACTTTGTGGTAGCTCGTCAATCGCACGAATCCGATCAGATTCGTTTGTCATGTTTGGCAATACTAATTGCTCCATGAATTTTTTAATAAAAGTTGACTTCCCTGTGCGTACTGCTCCCACTACGCCTAAATAGATGTCGCCGCCAGTTCTTTCTGCAATGTCTCGAAAAACATTTATTTTTTCCAAGAGATTCCCCTCCTGCTCTAGGTGCTAAGATAACCCGAATACCTACTGAACACATCACATAAATACTCGTTCCCCGCCCGATTTTCTGCTATTTAAACCTTGGACAATTTAATCTATGACATTGTCCTATCGATTTATGACCTTTATTTATAAAATTTTTTCGATAAAAGTGCAAAAGACAGAAGGTTTGACCTGATTGTCGTAAAACTTTGATAAGTAGTCGCTAGCATTATTGAATAAAAGCCGTAAAAAAGAAGAAGGCGTCAATTCCCTTCTTCAATCTTCTTTATAGCATGATCAACCAGAGGTCAATCATCATTTATGACTACTCTACGCCAAAGATGTACGGATACAATGGTTGTCCGCCTTCATGCACTTCAACTTCAACATCTGGATAGCGATCTTCACAGAACTCTACAAGTGCCTCAATTTCATCATCTGATACGCCTTCACCGTAAAGAACTGTTAGTACCTCTGCCTCACCCATCATTTCAGCAAGTAACGCCTCAGCGACTTCTAAACGATTTGGATTTGTCACTTTAATTTTACTTTCAATTAGACCCATGAAGTTGTCCTTTTTGATTTCAATACCATCAATGCTCGTATCTCTAACGGCAAATGTGACTTGACCTGTTCTCACAGTGCCTAAGGCAGCAACCATGCGTTGCTCGTTTTCAGCAGTAGCTCCGCTTGGATTAAACGCAAATAGCGAAGTAATCCCTTGTGGAATTGTTTTTGTTGGAATCACGATTAAGTGACGATCAGAGACATCTCGTGCCTGCTCTGCTGCTAAGATGATATTTTTATTATTAGGGAAAATAAACACTGTTTCAGCGTTAATTTCATCCACAGCTTTTAGGATATCTTCTGTAGAAGGGTTCATTGTTTGTCCACCTTCAACAGTGACGTCAACACCTAAGCTTTTGAAGATACTTGAAATCCCTTCTCCCATTGAAATCGATACAATCCCAAATGGACTTTTTTCAACAGGTGTAGCGTTCTTGTTATTTTGTTCTGAATTCGCTTGTTCTTTTAGCAGTTCGCGATGTTGCTCACGCATGTTCTCGACTTTCAACTTGATTAAACTGCCATACTGCTGACCATAATTAAAGCAAGTTCCAGGCGACTCCGAGTGAATATGAACCTTTACAACTTCTTCATCAGAAATAACAAGCAAGGAATCGCCATGCTCACTGATCTCATTACGGAAATTAGTTTCATTGAACTGGCGCTTACCAGACTCGAGGCGTACCATAAACTCGGTACAATACCCATAAACGATATCTTCTGTATTCATAAAGTTTAGTAAGTGTTCATGATCATCATTAAAAGTCACTTCTTGAACAGCAAACTTTGTTTCACCTGTGAAAGCCTCTCCTTTTAACTCAGCAAGGAATCCTTCATAGACAAATACTAGTCCCTGTCCACCGCTGTCAACCACGCCAACTTCCTTCAATACAGGAAGTAAATCTGGTGTCCGTTTCAGCGAGGCCTTTGCTTCTTTTACAATCGCTTCCATCAGCTCAATGACATCCGTTTCTGTCTTTGCTACTTCGATACCAACCCGAGCGGCATCCTTAGCAACTGTCAGAATAGTACCCTCAACTGGCTTCATGACAGCTTTGTATGCCATATTAACACCAGCAGCAAATGCATTGGCTAAATCAACCGCACCAATTTCATCATTGTTTTCTATCTTTTTTGAGAAACCTCTAAATAACTGCGAAAGTATAACACCTGAATTGCCACGTGCGCCCATTAGTAAGCCCTTAGCAAGAGAAGCACCGACTTTACCTATGTGCTTTTGATTGACCGCACTCACATCTTTTGCACCTGAATTCATCGATAAACTCATGTTTGTTCCCGTGTCACCGTCTGGCACAGGAAATACATTTAATGAATCAACGTAGGCCGCATGATGTGATAGATTATTCGCTCCATGGATAATCATTTCTGCAAACTTAATTCCATTAATCGTTTTCATTAAAATTGTCCCCTTCTACATTACAAACTAGCAACACGAACACTTTGCACGTAAATATTTACTGAATCAACTGCAAGACCAACTGTCTGATCAAGCACATATTTTACTTTTTGCTGAATGTTCTCAGCAATCACTGAAATCTTCGTCCCATAGCTTACAACAATGTACATATCAATATGTAATTCATCATTCTTCTGACGAACCACAATGCCGCGAGAAAAATTTTCTTTGCGTAAAATCTCACTAAAACCATCTTTAATCTGGTGTCTCGATGCCATGCCGACAATGCCGTAACACTCCATTGCTGCGCCACCAGCAATTAATGCAATGACATCTGTTGTAATATCGATCGCACCATACTTATTGCTCATTTCGATTGACATATGACTTCCTCCTTTGGAATCATAACATGCATACTGTATTTTTCTCGAAAAATGTCTTACTGTGAAGAAAGAAACAAATTTTTAGCTTATCCTACCGTATTCTACTATATTTCATATCAATAATCCAAATCAAAACTTTGAAGAAAAATAATTATAACTACTATTAGGAATAGGTACTAAAAACCCTACATGCTTAACGTATTACAAAAGCACAGAAATTGCAATATTTTTTTTGATTTATTTCAAACTCGGGCGGTCATTTCTTCAGCAGCAATCATAAGAGTAAACCGATTATATTTTATGCTATGTACATTAGTAGTTTATCAATACTGAATAAATAAAGTGAATTGGAAATATTTTCGGTCTAGACTTGCAAATCAAAGCCAGCTTATTGAAACTTTATCACCCTTTTGGCGACATTTTCCTAGAAGCAAAAGATGATACCGCGCCCAACAGAATAAATGCAATAAAATGAATTGTAGCAAACATTCATTACGCTTCCCTAGAATCAGTTTTTCCATGATGACCGATTTGTCTTAAGATAAGAAGAACGACGCGTTTCAATTAATTTTACCGAATTTCTGAATTGATATCCGGCTTAGTTACCATAGAAAGAACGGAAAGAACTAGATAAAACAATAAAGCATCATATTAGCATTGATTTTCGTTCTAAACTATGTTAAATTATTTAGGTGTATTTTAAAAATAACATAATAGAGGTCTTAGCGAGCATCTGACAACTTTTGTTTGTCCTCGCACAAGAATTTGATTGGGGGGTTATAGAATGTCTCGTAGATGTGTAATTACAGGTAAATCTACTTCAAGTGGTAATCACCGTTCGCATGCAATGAATGCAAATAAACGTACTTGGAAAGCAAATGTGCAAAAAGTTCGTATTCTTGTTGATGGCAAGCCGAAGCGTGTTTATGTTTCAGCTAGAGCGTTGAAATCTGGTAAAGTAGAACGTGTCTAATCAAATGTGCTTTAGTAAGCATAGGCACTTAGAATTGAATATTCATCACGCAGCTTTAGTTCGTTTCCTTCGACCTAAGGCTGTTTAATTTCTTCTATTTTTTTGAGCAGGAAATACTGAACTACAAGGAGAATAACATGACGATCTATGTGGATTGCGATGGTTGCCCTGTTGTTGATATCACCATACAAGTGGCTAGGCAATTTAAAGCGGCATGTGTATTGATTTGCGATACCGCTCATCATTTTGACCGAGAGGGTGCCACGACCATTACCGTTTCTCAAGGTGCAGATAGTGTTGACTATGAGATTGTCAATCGAGTGAACAAAAACGATATCGTTGTTACGCAAGATTATGGCTTAGCAGCTATGTGTTTAGCACGACAGGCCGTTCCAATCAGTCAAAACGGCATGGTTTATAGCGATGACAATATTGGTGCCTTGCTACTGCAACGACACACCGCCAAGAAAATCCGTATGGCAGGCGGTCGTTTAAAAGGAAGTAGTAAGCGTACAAATGATCAAGATACTGCATTTAAAAACACATTGATTGATCTACTAAGAAATCAACAATCGCCAAAATAAATAAGAAACTTCACTAAACCAGTTAGTTTTTGCCACCTTTACAAAAAGCTCCCCCGAAAGCCTAGGCAGAATTGAACAGTCTGGCTTACGGGGAGCGCATTGCACCAAAATCGTGCTTTTCTTTATTGCCTACTTCTTGAATACCCCTAAAAAAACTCTGACGATGCCTCCAATAAATTTTGGCAATTTGATCGTGTAGAATCTCACGCCAACAGTCCCCCAATCCATGCTTGTATACAAAGTGAACGTGCTTTAAGCGAATTCCTCCGCATGACCAAAAATGAGTTCTAAAACATTCCGTTTGAACAGGAATCATCGCTTCTCACAACTAAACATATTCCGTTTGTAAAAGAAATATGACCAACTTGCCCGCTAATTTCATTGCTAATCCCAAGTGACTTATCACGAAGAAGTCGCAAATCAGTCCCGTCATATTTAAAACCTGATAATTGAACCTTTTCAAGTGAACTGCTTAATGGGATAAATGAGATGTATTTTTTTTCGTTTTTG
>JAVBKE010000124.1:0-44707 GCA_031554185.1 Caryophanales bacterium | reverse complement strand
GTATACAAGAATCCCAATCATCCTATTTTTCAGTAATTTTATGTAATATATCTGTAAACAAAAAAACAAATTTAATGTTGAAAAATGATGTTATAATGGTTTCTGTTGAATCATATGCAAAATAAAGCTTTTTGAGTGCTGTAAAAGAATAATTAAATAGCAATCTCTGAGATCATTAGGGTGATTGCAGATAGATCATCTAACAATATTTTAATGGAAAGGTAGATTTGATGACAAAAAAGAAAAACAGCTTACTCGTTTCGGCGGCTTGCTTATCCTTGCTACTGCTCCCGGCACATTTCCTTCCTACCGCCAAAGCTGAGGGCTCAATTGATGAGCAACAACAATCCGTCCAGGACGATATCAATCAAAGCCAAGCACAGCTTGATGCAGTCAAACAAACAAAAGCAGAAACAGACGCACAAATAAAAGCACTGGACATGCAAGTGACTGAAACCGCAACTAAAATTAGAGATACAGAAGATAAAATCAATACAGTCAATCAAAATATTGCTGACTTAGAAGTAGAAATTGCCGACCTTCAGCAAAAAATAATTGAACGTGACCAAATCATTAGAGAACGGCTGGTTCTTGTGCAAGAGAACGGCTGGGAATCAAGATATGCTGAAGTCCTATTTGGTTCTGCATCATTTGGAGAGTTTATCGAAAGAATGGATGCTGTTTCATCACTAGTCAGTGCTGACCAAGACATCATCGAAGACCAAATGAACGACCAAGCTCAGCTTGAAACATCTCAAAAAGATCTTGAAGATCAAAAAGCAGCTCTAATTGATTTAAATACAACCTACACAAAGCTATCTGGAGACCTTCAAGTACAGAAGGCGCAAAAAGAACAATATTTTGCTACCCTTTCAGCGCAAGAAGCACAATTAGAAGGACATATTCTTGACCAAAAAGAACAAGAGGAAATTCTGGCTGCACAAGAAAAGGCAATGGCTCAACTTGCTCAAGCTGGAACTGGTACTGCCCCTCCAATTCCAATTGACGGTAGCCCACTGGTGAATCCTACTACCGGCACCGTTACTTCGCCCTTTGGTGCACGTGATGGAGAATTCCACTATGGTATGGATATTGCCAATTCAGCTGATGTACCTATTTATGCTGCTGGAAGTGGTGTCGTTGCCCGTTCTTATTACTCAACGAGCTATGGGAATTGCGTAATTATTTCACATACCTACAACGGAAAAACGTATTCAACACTATATGCTCATATGCAAGCACGCTTTGTCGAAGATGGTCAAGTTGTTACGCAAGGACAACAGATTGGTATCATGGGAAACACAGGCGATTCATACGGACAACATCTTCATTTTGAATTGATGAATGGCGGATGGCAGGCTGATCACAGTAACTGCTTTGACCCAGCGCCTTGGTTAAATTACTAACAATATACAATTGCAAGTGACATCAGTATTTGTGCTTAGTACGAATGATCGGCATGTGCTTGCTTCCACTCATGAACTGCTCAGCGAGACAAGTACAGACACAAATGTGCTTGTCTTTTTTATAAAAATCCTATCAAAAGTACAAACTGTGATTGTAGATTTAAAAACAGAAGGGTGATTATTGTTAATGATTGAAATGAAAAATGTCTATAAAACTTACCCGAACGGCGTTAGCGCAATCAACTGCATTGATATCACGATCAACGCTGGTGAGTTTGTTTATATAGTTGGTCCAAGCGGCGCAGGCAAATCAACTTTTATTAAATTAATGTACCGTGAAGAGAAACCAACAACCGGTTCAGTCATCATTGACGGAATTGATGTGTCAAGTTACAAAAATAGCCAAATTCCACTTCTTCGCAGAAAAGTAGGCGTGATCTTTCAAGATTTCAAGTTATTGCCAAATCTAACGGTTTACGAAAACATCAGTTATGCCCTCCAGGTGACAGGGCTCGCAGGTAATAAGCAAAAGAAACGCGTCATGGATGTGCTTGATCTCGTTGGGCTAAAACATAAAGTCCGGATGAAACCGTATGAACTATCTGGTGGCGAGCAGCAACGCGTATCAATTGCTCGTTCAATCGTCAGAAATCCAAAGATTGTCATTGCAGACGAGCCTACCGGGAACCTTGATCCAGAGACATCTGTCGACATCCTTCGTCTTTTTGAAGAAATCAACCGAATGGGAACAACTATCATGATGGCAACACATAACAAAGACTTAGTCAACACTTTCCGTCATCGTGTACTAGCAATCGAAGGCGGGGAAATTATCCGCGACCAGGAAAGAGGTGAATATGGCTATGAAGAGTAGAAATCTAGCCTATCACTTAAAGGAGAGTATACTCAATCTGGCGCGTAATGGTTGGATGACCATTGCCTCAGTTGGCGCAGTCACGGTTACCCTGCTAATGCTTGGCGTCTTTATTGTCTTTGGTGCAAATACAAGCTACTTCACCAATCAAATTGAACAAAGCGCGGAAATCAGAGTCCATGTTGATGTAACTGCTACCCCTGAAAATGAAGCCGTATTACAAAGTGAATTAGAAAAGATCCCTGAAATAGACTCGGTCGATTTCTCATCAAAAGACGAAGAACTTGAAATGCATAAGGAAAGCCTAGGACTCGACCAAAGTGAAGAGCTCTATCAACAATATAAAGCAAGCAATCCCCTTCATGATGTTTTTGTGGTGAAGCTCAAAGACCCACAGCAAACAGAAACCGTTGTGCCACAAATTGAAAAGCTCGACTATGTTGATGATATCAACTACGGTGAAGATTATGTTGGGAAAATGTTTGAATTCACCAAATGGGTCCAGATCATTGGCTCCGTTCTCATCATTGCCTTGGCACTTGTTGCTGTCTTCTTGATTGTTAACACGATCCGTGTCACGATTCTTTCTAGAAAACGCGAAATTGAAATTATGAGGCTCGTCGGAGCAACCAATGCCTTTATCCGCTGGCCCTTCTTTCTTGAAGGAATCTGGTTGGGATTACTCGGATCGATTATTCCGATTACAACAATTAGTATCACCTATATCTATGTTGACCGGCATGAAGTGCTTAACCGCATGGGGCTTGGCTTATTTAAAACGATTCCACCAGACCCATTTATCCTTTATGTGGCGCTTTCTATCGTAGTGATTGGCACTGTAATCGGTGTCATCGCGAGCTTATTATCGATTAGAAAACATATCAAAATTTAGAAGTAAGATGATTACCTCACGCTATTAAAAAGTGTCTTCTGCAAATCAAGAAAATTACGGATCAGCTATAGTCAAGCACAGACAAGTATGTGCTTGACTTTTTCATCACCGTTTCATGGGTAAGTTTGGCACAAAAAAACATGTTAATGCTTTTGTTAAGATGCTATAATGATACAATAATTAAAGTTTTCTCACCTGAGAAAGCATGATTAGGTGTGCCCATATACACTCTGAACTTCTAGTCTTAGAAAATGGCACTTTAACATGCTAATAGGGTAGTGTAATGCTTGATATATTGGAAGGTGCCTACTATAATGATTGAAATGAAAAATGTATACAAGACTTACCCAAATGGGGTTAGTGCAATCAACTCCATTGATATTAACATTGAGGCTGGCGAGTTCGTTTATATCGTCGGACCTAGTGGTGCAGGTAAATCAACTTTTATCAAATTAATGTATCGTGAAGAAAAGCCAACTACAGGATCTGTCATTATTGACGGGGTCGATGTCGCCAGTTACAAGAATAGTAAAATTCCGATTCTCCGCAGGAAAGTGGGTGTGATATTTCAGGATTTCAAGCTTCTTCCAAAACTAAATGTCTACGAAAACATCACTTATGCATTGCAAGTGACAGGTTCATCGGGTAGTAAGCAAAAGAAACGCGTCATGGATGTACTTGATCTTGTCGGACTTAAACACAAAATCCGCATGAAACCTTATGAATTGTCTGGTGGAGAACAACAGCGTGTATCCATTGCTCGTTCAATTGTCAGAAATCCAAAGATTGTCATTGCAGACGAGCCTACAGGAAATCTTGATCCAGAAACATCCGTTGATATTCTTCGTCTTTTTGAAGAAATTAATCGGATGGGAACAACCATCGTGATGGCTACACATAACAAAGATTTAGTTAACACTTTCCGTCATCGTGTACTTGCGATCGAGGGTGGAGAAATTGTCCGCGACCAAGAAAGAGGTGAATACGGCTATGAAGGCTAAAGACCTCGCTTATCACTTCAAAGAGAGTACATTAAATCTAGCACGAAACGGGTGGATGACGGTTGCCTCTGTTGGCGCTGTTACTGTTACACTACTAATGCTTGGTGTCTTTATTGTTATTGGCGCAAATACAAGCTATATTACAAAGCAGTTCGAACAAAGTGCAGAAATCAGGGTTCATGTTGATGTCATGGCCACACCTGAAAATGAAAAAGCATTAGAAAATCAATTAAAGCAAATCCCTGAAGTAGATACAATCAAGTTTTCATCAAAAGATGAAGAACTTGAAATGCATAAGGAAAGCCTTGGACTAGACCAAAGCGAAGAGCTCTATCAACAGTACAAAACAAGCAACCCTTTGCATGACGTATTTGTCGTTAAGTTGAAGGATCCACAACAAACAAGCGAAGTTGTACCGAAAATCGAAAAACTCGATTATGTTGATGGTATTAACTACGGTGAAGATTACGTTGAACAAATGTTTGAATTTACAAAATGGGGACGAACAATTGGTTTTGTCTTAATTGTTGCCTTGGCTTTAGTAGCAGTCTTCTTAATTGTTAATACGATCCGCGTAACGATACTTTCTAGAAAACGTGAAATTGAGATTATGAGGCTGGTAGGAGCAACAAACGGCTTTATCCGCTGGCCATTCTTCCTTGAAGGAATTTGGCTGGGTGTTCTCGGGTCGATTATACCGATTTTGACAATTAGTCTCACTTATATCTATGTTGATCGACATGAAATCCTGAGCCGCGCAGGACTCGAATTCTTTAAAACGCTTCCACCAGATCCATTTATTATCTACGTAGCACTTTCAATTGTATCGATTGGTACTATCATTGGTGTTATTGCTAGTTTATTATCGATTAGAAAGTACATTAAGATTTAGAAAGGAAGAGGCAAAATGCAAAGAACAAGAAGTATTGTCATGTTGCTAATTTGCTCGCTACTTGTTTTTCTACCAGGACAAGCGCTTGCTACTAGTGTTTCTGACTACGAAAATCAGCAAGAAGATATTAATCAACAACAATCTGAAATTGATCAAAACATTGGCAAAAGTCAAGCAGAACTTGACGGTGTAAAGAAATCAAAAGAAGAAACAGAAACTAGTATTAAGCAACTTGACCAACAAATTGCAGATACCTCCGAAAAAATCAGATCAACAACAGATCAAATCAACCAGGTGAATGATGATATTGCTAAGCTAGAAACAGACATTGTAACCTTACAAGATAATATCGTCAAACGTGATCAAATTATTCGGGAACGACTTGTTCTCGTACAAGAGAATGGCTGGGAATCAAGGTATGCTGAGGTGATCTTTGGCGCCAGTTCATTCGGAGAATTTGTAGAAAGAATGGATGCTGTTTCAGCACTTGTGACAGCTGACCAAGATATTATTGAAGCACAAGTAGCAGATCAAAAAAAACTTACTAGTTCGAAAGCAGACCTCGAGAAGAATAAAGAAGAGTTATCGACACTAAATTCAACTTATCAGAACCTCGAGTCAGAGCTAGACGGTCAAAAGAAACAAAAAGAGCAAACTGTTATTGCATTAACTGGGCAACAACACGAAATCGAGAGTTACATTGTCAGTCAAACAGAGGCAGATGCCATTCTTGCTGGACAAGAAGCAGCCATTGCACAGCTCATTGCCCAAGAAGAGGCTGCGGCCGCAGCGGCGGCTGCAGAAGCGGCTGCAAATAATAATAATTCTGGTAATAGTAACGGTGGATCTGGTGGATCTGGTGGATCTGGTGGCGGTGGCGGCTACACGCCTCCCCCAACTAATGGTAGCCTAATGGTGAATCCAGCCGCAGGTACAGTCACATCAGGATTCGGATCTCGTTCAGACGGATTCCACTACGGCATTGACATTGGTAATAAAGCCGATGTGCCAATTTATGCTACAGCGGACGGTGTCGTCAGTAAATCATATTATTCAGACTCTTACGGAAACTGCGTCATTATTGCACACCGTTACAATGGCAAAACGTATTCTACGCTATATGCACATATGCAAAATCGTTATGTCAGCACCGGTGATACAGTTTCTCAAGGACAGCAAATTGGGATTATGGGAATGACTGGTCAAGCACAAGGGCAGCATTTACACTTTGAGTTAATGAATGGCGGCTGGCAAGCAAACCATGCCAACTGTTTTGACCCAATGCCCTATCTTAATTATTAATCACAAATATGTAGCAGACACACGAGCGAAAATGCTCGTGTGTTTTTTGTTTGATATTCATAACTTTGTCCAAGCCTTCATACGATGGTAGAGATATACAGATACCCTTGCCGATGACCTTTTTATAGACGATGTCTACTATTATCGTACAGGGGATAGCCATACCAGGAGGACATAGCAATGAAGAAAGTTTGGTTTTGGAGCTTTTTCGCAGTTTTTGGTTTACTCGTCTCCATGACAGGTGGTGCATGGTGGGGGTTCTCACATGTAGATGAGAACCGATCGGACGCAGGACCTGTCCACAACAAACAATATGACAAAATCACACGTGCATACGAATTAATTGCTGGTAGTTATGTTGAAAAAGTGGACAATCAGCAACTTACTGAAGGTGCGATTAAAGGGATGCTTGCCGAACTAAAAGACCCTTACTCCGTTTACTTTGACAAAAAAGCCACTGCTCAGTTTGAAGAATCACTTGACTCTAGCTTCCAAGGGATAGGTGCTGAGATCAGCGACTCTGATGGTAAAATTGTCATTGTCTCACCATTTAAGAATTCCCCTTCAGAAAAAGCAGGTCTACTTCCTCATGACCAAATTGTGTCGGTAAACGGCAAAAGTACTGCTGGTATGTCAGTGAATGATGTTGTTGCCAAAATCCGTGGCAAAAGTGGCACTGATGTAAAACTTGGCATCCTTAGAAGTGGGAGTGCTAAACCAGTTACCTTTGAGATCGAAAGAAAGGAAATCCCAATTGATACAATCCATTCTTCAATCAAGGAAACAGATGATAAGCGCATCGGCTATATTGAAATCACGCAGTTTAGCGAAAAGACATCTGAAGATTTCAAAACCGCATTGACTTCACTTGAAAAGCAACATATTGATGGGCTAATCATTGATGTCAGAGGAAACCCTGGGGGACTTCTTTCTAGTGTCGAGGGGGTTCTTGGCAACTTTATTCCACAAGATAAACCCTATATTCAAATTCGCGACCGCGATGGCAAGACAGAAGCTTTTCATACTAAATTAAAGAAAGTAAAGGAATACCCGATTGCTGTATTAATTAACGAAGGTAGTGCTTCAGCTGCAGAAATTCTCGCTGCTGCAATGGATGAAGCTGGTGGTTACACATTAATTGGTGAGAAGAGCTTTGGCAAAGGCACTGTTCAACAAGCCGTCTCACTCGGCGATGGTAGCGAAATTAAAATGACCTTCTTTAAATGGCTAACCCCTGATGGCACTTGGATTCATAAAAAAGGGATCGAGCCAAAAATGGTTGTTCATCAACCTGCATACTTTAACCTGCACCCACTGCAATTGGAACATGTCTTAAAGAAAAATGACAATTCAGATCAAGTACAATTAGTGCAAGAAAGCCTCATGGCAAACGGCTTTGCTCCTGGGCGTAATGACGGCTACTTTGATGACCAAACCGAAATAGCTATAAAAGCTTTTCAACGGAATGAAAACTTGACAGCTACCGGTGAAGTAGATGAAAAAACAGCTAAAAAAATGCAAGCCAATGTGATCGAGAAAATAAAAGATGAGAAAAATGATCTGCAATTAAAAGCAGCTCTTGCTTCCTTTTCTAACTAGGACCATTGAGCTAACATAGCCGCGCAACCATAAATTTGTTAACGAGAAAATTACCCCAGCTTTTCTACTGGGGTAATTTTTCTGTCGTAATCTCCATCAAAAACTGATCAACCGCCCCGTTTTTTATGCAATTTTGTTTTTTGATCTGTCTGATTGGCCTGCGTTTCACCATTGACTTGATTGTATAAATGCTTTCGATTTGAATGTGTTTGGATTAGATCACTTTCATAGCGATCATTTTTCTTATTTTGATCTTTCAACGTCAAAACCCCTCCAATACTTCGAATATGCCGTGCCTATATATTATTTTCCCTATCATCATGCTTCATTCGTTCTCGTTAATTGTGAAATAAAGGGATATTACTTTTTCATGCATTGTCAGAATCGACCTTGGTTATATTAATTGTTGTGGAGGTGATTTAAAGTGGCTAAATCAAAGAAAACAGATGCTAAGCAAGGTAAAAGCACTGCTGCAAAAACACCAAATACGCAGTCATCTGATTTTGGTACAGAATTTGCTTCTGAAAATACTACCCAAAAACAAAAACAAAACGGAAAAAAACAATAACACTTTAGTCTATGGCTCGCCTGCTCAGCATTTTTGAGCAGGCTTTTTCATGCCCTCCCCTAGCATGTCAATTACTTTATCAAGACATGATTTTCTCACCCCTCTTCCCGATTCGCTTACCCCAGAGGACGCTACTGACAACTAATTTGATTTATTTTAACCCGAAATAAGGTATAATAAATAGGACTATATATATGAGTTAGTTTGCATTAGGTGAAAGTAGGTTCGAAAAATGATTCCTAGAGAAGGAGATAAGTTCCAGATCCACAGCTATAAACACAATGGGCATATTCATCGAGCATGGCAAGAATCTACCACTTTGAAGGCATCGCAGTATATTACCATAGGTGGTAACGAGCGTACACTTGTCACTGAATCAGATGGACGAACATGGTGGACAAGAGAACCAGCAATTTGTTATTTTCACTATCAGAACTGGTTTAATGTGATTGGTATGTTGCGTGAGGATGGTATTTATTACTACTGTAACCTCAGTTCTCCCTTCATTTACAATGAAGGTACAGTAAAATATATCGATTACGACTTAGACATTAAAGTTTTTCCTGACATGTCGTATGCGATTCTAGATGAAGATGAATATGCCTTACATAAGGAAATAATGAACTACCCCGACAGCATTGACCGCATCTTACAGCAGAATATGGCTTTGCTGATCAATTGGATTGAGACAAGAAAAGGACCATTTGCGCCAGGATTTGTTCAGAACTGGCATCGAAAGTATAACAATTTAGCCCGAAAACAGAAATCAAGATCCCTATAATGGATTATTTTTGATCAAAAATTCTAGCAAGTTTCCTTGCCTTTTAAAAAATGAGTGATATGTTTGAGTTCAGTAAAACGATATTTAAAATTTGTAAAACCGTATAGATGGCGAATTGTCGGCACGATTTTCATCGGACTGATCAAATTCGCTATCCCTTTAGCGATGCCGCTACTTTTGAAGTATATTATCGATGATATTATTGGGAACAGCCAGTTGACACGCGATGAACAAATTCATCAACTATATATCATCATGGGGATTATGTTCCTCATTTATATGGTGATCCGTCCCCCAATTGAGTATTTTAGGCAGTATTTTGCGCAGTGGACTGCGACAAGAATTCTTGTTGATGTACGCAGCAAGCTCTATTCTCATTTGCAAAAGCTTAGTTTTAAATACTATGCCAATGCCAAAGTTGGCGAAGTGATTTCACGAATGATTAATGATGTCGAAGCGACGAAAGATTTTGTCATCACCGGACTAATGAACCTATGGCTTGATGTCGCGACAATATTCTTTGTAATTCTGATCATGTTTTCTTTAAATGTCAAATTAACATTGGTTTCACTGATTATGTTGCCATTGTATGCGATTTCAGTTCGTTATTTTTTCGGAAGATTACGTGCGCTGACAAGAAGACGCTCACAGGCATTAGCTGAGATGCAAGGCTACCTGCATGAAAAAATTCAAGGTGTATCTGTCATCAAAAGTTTTGCCATTGAGGATTATGAGCAGGAAAATTTTAAAAAGAAGAATGTTAATTTTATGGAGAAAGCGCTTGACCATACGCGCTGGAATGCCAAATCGTTTGCAATTGTCAATACGATTACGGATATTGCACCACTTGTGATTATTTTCTATTGTAGTTTTCAAGTCATTGATAATAAGCTAACGCTAGGTACGATGATTGCATTTATTGGTTATATTGATCGTCTGTATGATCCGCTGCGACGCTTGGTGAATTCATCGACTACGCTGACGCAATCATTTGCTTCAATGGATCGTGTTTTCGATCTTTTCGATGAAAAGTATGATATCGATGATAAAGAGGGCGCTAAGGAATGTAAGGAAGTTCATGGCGATATCTCTTTTGAAAACGTCTATTTCTCTTATTACGATGATGATCGTTATGCGTTGAAAAATATTAATTTAGATGTTAAACGGGGTGAAACGATTGCCTTTGTTGGTATGAGTGGCGGTGGAAAGTCCTCGCTTGTTAGTCTACTCCCCCGTTTCTATGATATTTCAGGTGGCCGTATTACATTAGACGGACAAGATATTCGCGACGTGACGATTCATTCTCTCCGAGACAAGATTGGCGTTGTTTTTCAGGATAGTATCTTGTTCAGTGATTCAGTTCATTCCAATATTCTAGTTGGGAAACCAGATGCTACTTTTGCTGAGGTGAAAGTAGCTGCGAGACAGGCCAATGCGGAAACTTTTATTTCAGAATTACCTGAGGGCTATGATACCTTGGTTGGTGAACGCGGCGTTAAATTATCAGGTGGTCAGAAGCAACGGATTTCAATTGCACGTGTTTTCTTAAAGAATCCACCGATATTAATTTTGGACGAAGCAACTTCTGCTCTTGATTTGGAAAGTGAACACCTAATTCAAGAGTCGATTATTAAGTTATCGAAGGACCGGACTACTTTCATTGTTGCGCACAGGCTTTCAACAATCACACATGCTAATCGGATTGTCATGCTTGAGCATGGTGAGATCACGGAGATTGGTACGCATCAGGAACTAATGGCTAAGCAAGGTGCTTACTATCGTTTGTTCCAGGTGCAGCAGTTGGAATCGTAAAAAAATGAAGAAACTTTCTCTACTAAGAGATTGTTTCTTCATTTTTTTCTTTTATCAATGATTATGAGACTTTTGATTCCTGCTCAAGTTGGGCAAAAAACAATCGATTTATATCAAAAAGCGGGACAAACATATTTTTTTAGCCACCAGTGTCCCGCCCACTTTGGTTTTTACTGTAAGATGTGTACTTTTATACAATCTAAGCCAAGTAAGCCTCACGCACTTGTTCATTTTTCAGCAACTCAGCACCAGTTCCAGAAAGAATCAGTTCACCCGTTTGTAGCACATAGCCACGGTGGGCAACTTGCAATGCTTGAAAAGCATTCTGCTCAACAAGAAAAATTGTCGTTCCCTCTTTATTGAGGTTCCTGATAATCTGAAAAATTTGTTCAACAATAATTGGTGCAAGCCCCATTGACGGCTCATCGAGCATTAGTAATTTCGGATTCATCATCAGGGCTCTACCGATGGCAAGCATCTGCTGTTCGCCCCCACTCATTGTTCCACCTTTTTGCTCTAATCTCGTTTGTAACTTTGGAAAGTAGTGGTACACCAATTCAAGTCGTTCATTCAGCACTTGTTTACTGCGAATCGTAAATCCACCCATCAGCAAATTTTCTTTGACTGTTAGCTTGGGAAATATTCTTCTACCCTCTGGCACATGGGCAATCCCTAGTGTCGTTCGCACATGTGGTGCAATTGTCTGTATTTCTTTTCCTTCAAGGCTAATTGTGCCAGAATCAGGTTTAACAAGCCCACTAATCGATTTCAGTATCGTCGATTTTCCTGCCCCATTACTGCCGATCAGGCTAACAATCTCCCCTTTATCTACATGAAATGAAGTGCCACGAACTGCTTTCACACCACTATAGGACACATCAATATTATCGACATTCAGCAACCTCATTCTATTCCTCCTTCGCCGATCTCTGAACCGAGATAGGCTTCGATGACTTTTAGATTGTTTTTGATTTCAATTGGCGAACCTTCCGCAATCTTTACCCCATGATCAAGCACATAAATTTGTTCCGAGATATCCATGACTAATCGCATATCATGCTCAATCAAAACAATTGTCAGATTAAAATCAGCCCTGATATTTTGGATTAGTGTCGTTAGCTGTGCGGTTTCCTTTGGATTCATGCCCGCTGCTGGTTCGTCAAGCAGTAATAATCTCGGCTTTGTTGCTAGTGCGCGCGCAATCTCTAATTTGCGTTTAGCACCGTAGCTAAGATTTTCCGCTGTTTCATTGGCAAACTGTGCGAGTCCAACATATTCAAGCAAGTGGTAAGCTTCGAGCACAGCACTTTTTTCTTCTTTCCTCGTCTTTGGCAACTGGAATAGAATTGAGAATAGATTGGCTTTTAAGTGAGCATGAAACGCGACAAGAATGTTATCAAGCACTGTCAGTTCAGAAAACAAACGAATATTCTGAAACGTTCTTGCGATACCAAGCCTCGATAATTGGTCAGGCTTACGCCGATTCAACAACCGGTCTTCGAGGTAGATCTCACCAGACGATGCTTGGTACATGCCAGTGATCATATTGAAAAAAGTCGTTTTCCCTGCCCCATTTGGACCAATAACGGCCGTAATTTTACCAGGATCAATCGTTAAAGATACGGCATCAATTGCTGTTAGTCCACCAAACTTCTTTGTCAGTGCCTTTACCTCAAGGAGTGTCATGTTGTTGCCCCTCCTTTTTTGCTTCAGTTTCAGATAGTGGTAAATTCCGATGTAAACGATTCTTTGCTGGAATTAATCCTTTTGGCTTAAATAGGGCAATTAAAATCAAGGCAATGCCAAAGATAAATTTCTGTAGCTTATCGGGTGATAGCGCCTCTGGAATCTCAAAGTTCGTAATAGTGGACATTTCGCCGAGCCAACTTGTTACTTCTGTCAGGACTTGCAAGTTTAAGATCGTCATCATCGCCGCGCCAAATATCACACCAGGAACACTGCCCATTCCGCCAAGAACAACGATAACAAGAATCATAATCGATTCATTAAAAGTAAAGCTGGTTGGATCCACGAATCCCTGCTTTGCTGCGAAGACAACGCCCATCATTCCTGAGAAGAAAGCGCCGACAGCAAATGCCATGAGTTTTGTTTTCAGTAGGTTTATCCCGATTGCTTGCGCAGCGATTTCATTGTCACGAATCGCTTTCCAAGACCGACCGATTTTTGAGAATTCTAACCGGCGCACAGCGTAGACTGTGATAAACATCAGCACTAAGATGACATAATAAAACTGGCTCGGCGATACAAATTCTATGCCAAATAGCTTCGGTGAGCTGATTCCTGAAATCCCCATTGCCCCGTTGGTTATGTTGACTGGCTTATCTAGGTTATTAAAGACAATACGAATGATTTCTCCAAATCCTAATGTCACAATTGCTAAGTAATCGCCTTTAACGCGCAGCACCGGGATCCCAAGCAAAACACCAGCCAGAGCACCAACTAGACCGCCAAGAATAATAAATGGCCAGAACATACCACCACTAAGTGGGAAATCAATAAAATGAATAAAATTCGCTGCTTGTGTTGTCGTAAAAATGGCATAAGTATAGGCGCCAAGCGCAAAGAATGCGACAAAACCTAGATCTAAGAGTCCTGCAAAGCCAACGACGACATTGAGTCCAAGTCCCATACAGATATAAATGCCAACCATTGTGGCGACATCCATAAATGATTCATACGAATCTCCTCTACTTGCAGCAAATGGCAACAACACAACCAGAATCAGCAGGAAAGCAGCAATTTTAACCCGTACATCAATTTTTATGTAGTGTAAAAATAGTAATGAGATGAGGAAAAGCAGAAAAGCGATCACAGATGTATTGGCAACAACTAGCCCCATGAATGTAAGCAGAATATAGGCACTAGCGAGCCAAACTTGTGTCTTCTGGTCTTGAAGTAGTGTAGTGATTTTCTTTTTCATCGCAGCCACCTACACTTTCTCATGTTGTGCTTTACCGAGGAGCCCCTCTGGTTTGAACAACAACACTAGGATGAGAATAATGAAAGCAAATACGTCTTTATACTCTGCACCAAAATTATTATGTGTGAGCAGTGAAATGTTTGCTGCCACAAACATTTCGACAATACCAAGAATAAGCCCGCCAAGCATAGCTCCGCGAATGTTGCCAATGCCACCAAGCACCGCTGCGGTAAATGCTTTCATGCCAAGGATAAAACCGATATAGGGATCAATTGTGCCATATTGGACTGCAAAAAGTACACCAGTAGCACCGCCTAAAGCCGAACCGATGAAGAAGGTTAACGAGATGATTCTGTTGACATTGATCGACATAAGCGAAGCCATTTCTCTGTCTTGTGCAACGGCACGCATAGCCATTCCCCACTTTGTTTTATTGACAAATAGGTCTAGACCAATCATCATAATGACTGCAAAAATAAGCACGAGTAGGAATGACGTTTTTAGTGTTGCATCATTGAAAACACTTGCAATTTTCGAAAATGAAATTGGGATCTGTCCAGTGAATAAATTAGGTCCAGTCAGGATGTAGTTGCCTTTCTTATACTCAGTAATAAAACGAACAAGATCTTGTAGTAAAAAGGAAATCCCGATTGCTGTGATTAGACTGATTAGCTTGGGTGATTTCCTAAGCGGTCTATAGGCAACGCGTTCGATCCCGACGCCAAGAAGGCCTGTACAGAATGCCGTCAATATAATGACTAGAATGAGTAATAGGATTGCAGGAATCGCGGCAATACCACTGATTGATGTGAAAGCAAGTAGTAACGCTGTCCCAATAAAGGCACCCGTCATAAAAATTTCACCATGGGCAAAGTTGATTAATTCTAAAATGCCATAGACTAGTGTATAGCCTATCGCAATGACAGCATAAACAGTACCGAGTGTTATTCCATCAAGCAGTACCTGTGGCAATGTGTTTAGGATGTTTTCAAGCATTGTGTCCTCCCTCAGACGATTGATAAGTAAACTTATGCTAGGTTGAGGGTTGATAGAATAACAAATAGAATATTATAAAAAATTCATTGATAAGGCATTTAATACGATTGCTCGCAGAAAATGATCGAATTACAAATGAGACACCAGAGAAAAATTCTAGTCTTTTCTCTGGCGCTATATGAATGCTTCAATGATTTTGTCTCTTCAAAAACTAGTTAATACTAATCGCTTGGACAAGACGCATCTTCTTAATCGATCGTGCAACGACACATGGTACAATTGAGCCAATCGCCATCGTAATTAATGTAGGTAGTGGCTTATTCATTGCACCTAATAAGGAAATAATGGCTCCTCCTTCTGCTGCATTTAGAATGTACAGGATGCACAAATTCAAATTGCCTCCCTTCCCAGCTAGTGCTATGATTTGAGTAATAATCTTTTGAAAGTAGGGAATAAAATGAAAATGATTTCATGGAATGTCAACGGGCTCCGTGCCTGTTTGAATAAAGGATTTATGGATTTCTTTAAGGAGATCGATGCAGATGTGGTTTGTTTACAAGAAATTAAAATGATTCAGGGTCAGGCGGAACTTGATCTTGTAGGTTACCATGAGTATTGGAATAGCGCTGATAAGAAAGGCTATTCTGGTACAGCGATTTTTACAAAAGTAGAACCGCAAAATGTTACTTATGGACTTGGAATTGAAGAGCATGATAAAGAGGGGCGTGTGATTACACTAGAATTTGATGATTTCTACCTTGTGAATTGCTACACGCCTAATGTAAAACGTGATTTAGCCCGCTTATCTTATCGGATGACTTGGGAAGATGATTTTCGAAGCTATTTACTAGCGCTTGATCAGAAGAAGCCAGTTGTTTTATGCGGTGATCTTAATGTTGCTCACCAGGAGATTGATATTAAGAATTATAGATCAAATCATGGCAATGCTGGATTTACAACTGAAGAGCGCGGGAAGATGACAACGTTACTGGCGAGCGGTTTCATAGATAGCTTCCGTAGCTTGTATCCTGACATGCAAGATTGCTATTCTTGGTGGTCTTATATGGCTGGTGTGCGTGAACGAAATGTTGGTTGGCGGATTGATTATTTTATTGTTTCGAAGCGTTTGAAGGAGAAGATTGCTGAGGCTAGTATTCACACTGAGATTTATGGCAGTGACCACTGTCCTGTTGGGTTGATACTAACGTAAAGCTAATTATATAGGATAGTTCTAGCGATATGATGAGGAGTATCTAGAATCTATGGTGAATCATAACGGCATTCATTCTTTCACATAGCTTCGCTTTTCTACACCGATAACCAGCAGCTAGATAAGCGAATACCAAAAGCTGGTTCTTTAGCGGAAAATCCCGCTAGAGAACCAGCCCTAAAGAAAGATAAAACAATATATAATCAATTAGCTTACTGCTAAAAAGTAAGCGTACCTGCTCATACCTACTGCAAGGAAAAGAACAGCTAGTGTCAGATAGGCAAGATGCTGGATTGCTTTCTTAGAAAATGCGCTATAAGCTAATAAACAAACCCCAATGGCTTCAATAATCCACGAAGTTAAGATTAATCCGAAATGCCCCTCCATCCCGCTCGCAATCAGACCAATAAAACTGAGCACGATACCAATGAATGATAGTATAAAAGCTTTTTTATACAGCTTCGTTTTCTCATCAGTCGAAGCGAATGTTAGCCGGGCAACAAGAAGCGGTCCTAGCACAAGGGATGCACCGTAAAATGAGCTTAGTGTATACAGTGAACTCCATTCACTAATGAGTGAACTAATATAACTTTCTGACATACAAAGTAGTTCAAACACTCCAGCGATAACAGCAACCCAAATGAGTATTGGCTGAATGCGCTTTTGCACAAATGCCAGTAAAACAGTCAAGCAGAGCGCACCAATGAAAATAGAAGTCGTTAAGATCTCACGGCTCAGCCAAGATGTCTCCAGATTACTCATCGCGTAAAATGCATGTGCCGGCGTACCAAGATGGGCAAAAGATGCTAATAGCCCAATCAGTGAAATACCTGCAAGTACAGCGAGCGGGGTCCGCAGTTTAGTATAAGGGTCATGATCACCAAGTGCTTGAAATTGTTTATAAAACATGGCAATCATCAGCACACCCCCGATAGCAGCTTGCATGCATATTGTAAAAATAAATAGTGGCCATTCATTCATTCTATTTCCCCTCCTATGAAATTGCTCCAGCATGAGGCCTGATCACTAAGTTCGGATTGGTTATCTTCGAGGATGGCAGGTTTGAAATATCCGCTAGATTACCATACTTTGCTCTTAAATCTTCAATTTCACCGAATTCAATGCAACCAAATGGACAGGCATCTACACAAGCTGGCAATTTGTTCTGTTTAACTAAATCAATGCAGAGATCACATTTAACCGTTTTCCCTAATTCCTCGCTAAATTTAGGTGCTCTGTAGGGGCAATTTGCATGACAAAATTTACAGCCAATACAACGATCGTGATCCACCAGCACAATGCCATCTTCCTCACGTTTATGCATGGCGTTAGTCGGGCAAGCCTTCACGCATCCGGGATGATCACAGTGATTACAAGCGATCGAAGTCCAGTAAGCAAATACATTCTGGGCATAGCTATCACCCGATGGGGCAAAGCCGCCACCTCTTGTTTCACTCACTGTTCGATAGTTTTCGCCGGGCTCTGAATTGTTTTTGTCACGACAGGCCATCTCACAAGCATGACAGCCCGTGCAACGACTTGAATCAATATAAAATCCATATTGCACACTCATGGTTCAATCCTCCTTTACAGTTTTTTTACTTCGACAAGCATTGTCTGATGTGCATTCCCCTTCGCCAGTGGCGTCACTTTTTGAGCATTGAGTACATTGGCACAACCACCTTGATCAATGCCATTTTTGTCCGGTAAATACCAAGCGCCGGCTTGCAGCCCGACAGCTCCAGGAATGATTCGTTGCGTAATGTTGACAAGAATGTTCACTTTGCCTCGATCATTGAATACCTCGACTTTATCACCAGCTTTTAAACCACGCTTGTCAGCATCAATTGGATTGATCCATAATGCTTGTTTCTGAATTTCTTTTAGCCACGGATGACTATAGAAAGTTGAATTGGCACGGTTCTTCCCTTTCCAAGTGATCAGTTGAAGCGGAAACTTTTCTGCAATCGTATCTTCTGGCCCTTCCCATGAAGGCTGGTACTTTGGAATCGCCGGTATCTCATCGTGATTCATATCGTAGAGATCCTTTGAAAATATCTCGATTTTTCCTGATGGCGTCTCAAAAGGATGATTAACAGGGTCATCAATCTGTTCTTTAAAAGCAATTCGAGTGCCATCTTTGAAGTAGTGCACAGCTGTCTTTTTGAACTTTTCATAACCAGGAAGATCCGGCTGATCTACCCTTGTTTCGTCGTAAAGGAATTTAATCCAATCAGCATAACTTCTTCCTTCAGTGAATTCTTTACCGACACCTAGTTTATCTGCAACCTCAGCAATCCAATCATAATCCGTTCTTGCCTCATAAAACTGCTGGTTAAGCACTTTATTCGACATGATAAAATAATCACCAGTTTCCCAAGCCCAGCCTAAATTTTCTCGCTCGAAGAAAGTTGTTTCTGGTAGAACAATATCTGCAAATTTCGAACTTGGTGAAATGAAATTATCTGTTACGACAATCAGTTCGACTTTTGATTCATCCTCCAAAGCTTTTATTGTGCGGTTGACATCTGGGAATTGACTGAGTAAAAGGTTTCCAGCGGTATTGTAAATGAGTTTAATATTTTGTTCCAATTGCTCGACACCCTTTAGTCCATCATCTGCGGTGAGTGTAGACGCATCCTCAATGGCTTGCACCCAGTTCATCACAGAAATCGATCCTGGGAAAGGATTTTCAATCGCAGTGGGTGTTGCTGGAATCGATCTTTCGATACTGCCAAATCCAGATGCCCAACCACCAGAAATACCAACATTTCCAGTCACAGACGCCAAGATAGAGGAACCACGCGCCATTTGTTCACCGCGATAGTGTCGCTGTGGCCCCCAGCCTTGCATCAGTGCCGCAGGTTTCGTTGAACCATATTCAATGGCAAACTGACGAATTTTATCAGCTGGAACTTTACAGATTTTTTCAGCCCATTCTGGCGTTTTCGGAATCCCGTCTTTCTGACCAAACAAATAAGCGACAAGCGACTCATTTGCCGGTACACCTTCTGGCATATTCGTTTCATCAAAACCAAGACAATATCGATCAATAAAAGCTTGATCATGTAAATTCTCGTTAATAATGACGTAAAGCATCGCATCCATTAAGGCATTATCGGTGGTCGGTAAAAGTGGAATCCATTCATCTGCATAAGCTGCTACCGTTTCTGAATAGCGCGGGTCAACAACGATGATTTTGACTCCTTTTTTCTTGAGCTCTTGAAAATAATAATTACTATGGCCAAAAATTGTTTCAGCTGGGTTATGCCCCCATAGAATCAGTAATTTTGTATCGAGTAAAGTATCTAAACTGCTACCTGATAACGATGTCCCATATGTATATGGGGTAGCTGCAGCTGTGTTCCCAAAGCTAACAGAGTGATAGCAACCGACGTACCCACCAGTCAGAGCAAAGAGCCGATCAATCATTTGCTTGCCATCAAAAACACCACCTGTTACAGCAGTTGATTGCCCATTAAAGCGTGATTCTGGTCCGTATTTCTTTGTAATTCTTTTCGTCTCACTAGCAATGGTCTCAACCGCTTCTTCCCATGAAATCCGCTCGAATTTTCCTTCTCCTCTTTTACCAACTCGCTTCATTGGGTATTTGAGGCGATCAGGGTGGTATTGAAACATGCGGTAACTCCTGCCTCTAACACAGGCCTTTTGGATTGGAAATTGTTCATTTAATTCTTCGTTGGAACGTGTGGTTACCCGCGTAATTACATCATCTTTTACATGCGCCTTAATGAGGCATTTCCCGCCGCAGTCAAAGGTACTGCAAGTAGGCATAATAGTCACTTTCTCATCACTTTCACCAGCGGCATATGCCTTATCCATTAGTGCTCCGGAAGGCAAACTGCTACCAATAATAACTGGAGCTGTTACTGCTCCTGACCATTTTAGAAATGTTCTACGAGAAAATTTTTTGCTAGTGATTTTTTCTAAAAAATTTTCACTCATGATAATTCCTCCATTAACTGATTGATATCTTGGAGATCAGCAATCACCAAAGATGACAACATGTTTGCTGCACCAGTATAAAGTGCGCTATCCGCTTTAGATTGGACTCTCCTACTAAATTGACTGATCCATATTGATAGTTGTTGTAGTAGTTCGCTTTGAAGTGAAATCAATTTCATCAACGACGCTTCATTGTGCTCTTCAATCATTTGCAAAGAGAAATTGATTAGAAATTCCATATAAGCTAGCTGAATGGCAATGTGATCAGCTGGCTCTTCAAATTTATTCTCATAATTAAGGTCAAATTGCCTTAACTTCTTCCGCATCCAGTGGACCGGCTCCCCATACAGTGATCCCTCTTTTGAAGTGTAGACTGATTCCCACGGTGGTGCTAGGACATGCTCAGGGCCAAAAAACAATATATTGAAGCACGCTTTCTCTTTTGAAAACATGACCTGAATATCGCAATTGGCTAGCTCAGTGAAAAAGTCAGCCAGTACGTCATCAAACATCCTTGTTTCATCTTGAAAAGCCGATTTCTTTAGTTGCTGATATTCTTCGAGCGTTAAAGGCTGTGTAAACACCTTTTTGAGAAATTGATAGTCATTTCTCCTCTCTTCCATGAACGACACAATAGAAACATCAGAAAATTCTCCTATTTGCACGGCTTCACCCCCCTACTTTCGTCAACAGATCTTCAGGTAAGATTCTCTATCATTTATTTTATCTCGGGAATGCAGGAATTGACATTGTTCATACGAACGAAGAATAGCGCTTATTTTCTCATGTTGGCACAATAGATATGGCGAAGAGGTGAACAGTTAAAATTTCCTAATGACTTTTGAGATTTTGATGGCTAGAATGAAGGTGAGATAATCTAAAGCAGATGAGCATCGGAAGGTGAAGCGGGATGAATCGATCAAATGATTCAATAGAAATCATGCATGAGTTGCTAAAAGTCACCGTCATTGGTCGAGACATGCAGCCATTAACAAATCTACTTTCACAAATATTACAAGGACCAATTGTCATTGCTGATCAGCTTTCAAATCCAATTAGTCAGGCACTTATACCTGATCTGCAATCACTTATCATTGAACAGTGTGAGACAGGAAGCATGGATGAAATGAACACTTGCCCATGCACTTTAATAACGGCAATTGGTCCAGTTACCAGTACCGCGTGTCAAATCAGTCATTTTGGTGAGTTACTTGGTTACTTTATTATGCCTGAACCAAATCAATTAAATCACGACCCGCTTGTCAAATACGCTACTACCTTGTATGCTTCCATTCTCAAAAAACGTGAAGAAGCCCAGGCAGAGAAGATTCAATTACGAGAAGTATTCCTTTTTAATCTGCTCTATGGAAATGTTAAAGATCGTCAGGACATCATGGACTATGGGCTTTTATGGGGATGGGATTTCTCGCTTGCACACACTGTGGTGGTATTTTCAAATCAAGCATATAACCCCTTTACAACAAATACACAATGGGCGAACAACACGATTGCATTCATCGAAGAATGTTTAGCAGCTATGAAGGTTACACCAATACTTTTACATAAGCAGCACGAAGTGATTTTGATATTGCCTTGCCAAAATATTGAACAAGAAGCGGTGACCCCCATACCGATAATTGATTTGATTGCCAGTAGCGAAGTATTCATTCAGGCAAGTGGAAAAATAGCTACAGGTATCGGTAAAACATACTCTGATCCAACAGAATTGTTTCGAAGTTACCAAGAAGCCAAAGTAGCACTTGAATTAGGAATGATGCTGGGAATGGCAACGCCTTCTTTTGCTAGCTTGGGTTTGGAGAGAATTTTATACCATCACGACGTACAAGAATTGCGTGAATATTACAGCTTAGTTCTAGGTGATTTGATTCGCTATGACGCTGACAATCGAGGTAATCTGGTTGAGACACTTGAAAAATTATCAATTCACCAATTTGATATCTCGAAAACAGCACAAAGTCTCTTTCTTCATCCTAACTCTTTACGGTATCGCTTGAAAAAGATTGAAGACATCTTAGGTGTCAGTTTGGATGAGATGCGTGTGAAATTAGATATAACCGCCGCGCTTACCATCAAACAATTGGGAAAAATATGACCTATGAAAACCTGCTAGGAGTGAAATGATGCGAGAAAGAATTGTTCGGAATACTTGCCCACGCAATTGCTTAGGCGGCTGTAGTATGCTCTCGTACATCGCGGATAATCAGTTAGTAAAGGTAACTGGTGACCGCTTGCAAAAGTTTAATCATGGCACCCTTTGTGCAAAAGGTTATGCATATACACAATTTGTTTATCATCCAGCGCGAATTAAATTTCCAATGAAGCAAGTGCCTCGAGGTTCTGGCAATTGGCAGCGGATTAGTTGGGATGAAGCATTAGAGACAATTGCCACAAAAATGATTGAACTAAAGACCCGCTACGGCTCCAATCTAGCTTGTTGTTACAATAAAGATTATGGCAATCGCGGCTTACTCCATCATGCTACAGAGGGAATGTTTAATAGTATCGGCCCACATACAAAAACGTTGGGAGATTTATGTGGTAGAAGTGGCATCATGGCAATAAAAAACTCAATAGGTAGCGCTTTTAGCGGAGTGCCAGAGAAAATGGCTGGTTCAAAGTTGATTGTTGTTTGGGGCTCAAACCCAGCCGTTACAAATGTTCAGCAAATGCGGTTCATTCATCAGGCGAGACAGTCAGGTGCAATTCTTGTTTGTATTGATCCAATTTTTACACAGACAGCCAAAAAGGCTGATCTTTTCATTCAGATTCAGCCCGGAAGTGACGCACTCTTGGCAATGGGGATTATGAAGTTGTTGAACCAAAATGGTGACTTAGATCAAGAATTTATTGATCATTATACCACTGGTTGGAAAGCTTACAAAACACGGCTAGCACAGACTAGCTTTGCTGAGATTTGCCTTCATACTGGGCTATCCATGGAGGTGCTACAGAAGCTGTACCAGCTATATACTCAGCATACGCCAGTGTCTACTTTGTGCGGCATTGGTGTGCAAAGGAACGAAAATGGCAGGCAAGCTGTCAATGCTATCTTATCGCTTGTTGCGATGTCAGGAAATTTACTCGCAGAGCATGGTGGCATTTATTATTTCCATGATGCTGCTTGTGATTTCCCGAGAAAATTGCTAAATCATCCCTATCCTGAAACTAGTACCTCAGAGGCTTCACGCACAATCGATATTAGTCGCTTCGTGCTGAGTGCCCTTTCGCTAGAAGATCCACCACTACGTTTGCTATGGGTTGCTTGCCGGAACCCACTGTCACAGGATGAAAATCTCCATGCATGGACAGCACTGCTTCAACAAATGGAACTAATTGTCACAGTTGATTTATTCCTAACAAAAACAGCTGAAGCATCGGATATCGTTCTACCTGCTGCTTCCCATTTTGAAGAGGAAGATCTTCATGTTAGTTGGTGGCATCATTGGCTTTCGTTGAATCAAAAAGCGATCGCACCCTATTTTGAGGCAAAAAGCGACTTGCAAATTGCCCGTGATTTGACAAAAAAACTGAACGAACTAGTACCGCACTTCTCTAATTTTCCTTGGGAAAAAGAAGCCCTTGATTGGATTGAAGAAGAGTGTACACCTGAAATGCTGGCTCGTTATGGACTAAACAGCATGGACGACTTGTTCAGTGGTCCGCATCATCGTGTTGATGATTTTAACCGACTAGAAGCAAAACAATTTCAATTTGTACTCGATGCACATGAACAATTGCATTTCGTTCAGGAACCCAATCAATTTCGAATTCTCACTCCGCAATCATTGTTACGCATCCATTCCCAATTTGAACAATTGGATTGGCTTAAAATAGCAGATGAGAGTTTAGTGCAAATCCCTGCACAGTTTGCTGCTGAGCAGGGTTTACATCATGAGGATTTCGTAAAATTAAGTAATCAGCACGGCAGTGTCGTAGTGCAAGTCAAGCTAAATCAGCATCTCCCAAACAATGTCCTTTTAGCAACCCAGAATGGACTGCACTCAATTAATCAGCTCTATGTACAAGAGATTCATCCACCCAGCGAGAGTAGCACTTTATTCAATGATTGCATCGTACACCTTGAGAAAATATCACCGATGGATCTACATAAAAACGAATGAGGGAAGGAGTCATATATCATGTTTAAACGGCTAGGATTTCTTTTTAATGCTGACTTTTGTATTGGTTGTAAAGCCTGTGAGGTTGCTTGTAAAAATGAGAATCAAACGGCGTCCGCAGTTATGTGGAGAAAAGTGCAAGACCTATCTGAGGAAGCAACGATCTCAATTTCATGTAATCATTGCGATAGTCCTGAATGCTTTCGGGTATGCCCAGAAAAGGCTTTTAGTAAGCGACAAGATGGGATCGTTCAAATCAACACTGAACTTTGCAGTGGTTGTCAGCTATGCTTAACTGCTTGCCCTTTCTCAGCTCCCCAGTTTAATTTAGAGACACGGCGGGTCAGCAAATGTACTATGTGTGCTGAGCGGCAAGATAACGGACTCCCTCCTGCTTGTATCGAAGCTTGCACGACAAGTGCACTAAGAATTGTTGACTTAAACCAGTTTAAAGACCCAGCAGCTAGTTTAACACTACCAGATTACCCATTTACACAAACAACAAAGCCTTCAATTGTTTTCTATCCCGTGAAACCGAAGCAAAGGTATTTTTTGAAGTGAGCTTTTTAAAGCTGCCCATGGCATGTCTCAATGGAAAATAGAAAGACAGATTTCAAAACTGAAAGTAATCAATAAAGTCGAGAGTATCGGTGCACATAAAAATAGTTATTGGAAAGTTCACTGGTAAATGTGACAGCGCAGAAAAAATACCCAGTCTCATTTTACACGGATGCATCTCGCCAAATATGTTTCTTTATATCCACGCAACCATTTTCTTTAAAGGAAACACCTTCGTTCTCGAGCATTAATCGCTGCTCCTCCCACCCTGGAACAGTCCTCCCGGTATGATTCACTACACGGTAAGCAGGAACGCCATCGGGCGCTCCTGTCATTGCTTTTCCAACTAATCGTGCATTTTGTGGTCTCTCGCAAAGGAGTGCAATCGTCCCGTAGGTTAAGACATAACCTGCCGGTATCTTCCGAACTAGGCTATATACATTTTTATAAAATTCTTCTTTATCAAAATCGTTCATCTTAGCTCCCTCTTGTCAAATGAATTCATTTTGCTGTTAAGTAGATTATCCCTTGTTCCCTTCGTATTTGAACATTCCTTTCTAACCATTTGATTGCTGTATCTTCCATATCGTCTATCTCATTTCCGGCTGTATCATAGCCATTACACAACCAAACTTACACAAAAAAACGAAGTCGCAACAAAAATCGCCTCCTTAGCATCTTGTTCATATGAAATTGATCTTTCGCTTTTTCTCAAAAAAAGCTTAGTTGCTCAGTTCCGTATCCCTTTTTGTAAGTAGCAATGATGTCCTTCATTTGATAAAGAAGGCCAAGCTGCTTACAGGTTTCTGAAAATATCGGCCATAGCTCTTTCGCACGGCTACTTGGACAGTTATAACGATCACCGTACATCTGAATGTACTGTTGCTTGACTCCAGGAAACAGCTGATCCAGCTTCTCATAGTAGTATTCTCTGTTGCCTGCCCGAAGCGTCATTCCTAGTGCTGGGTAGACAAACTTGGCACCAGAGGCTTTGGCTTGGCACAGGATTTCTGTGATGTTTTCCTCAGAATCATTGATAAATGGTAGAATTGGCATCATGAGAATACCGCAGAAAATCCCTCCATCGGATAATGTTTTAATCGCGGCAAATCGTTCACTCGTTGGTGCTACATAAGGTTCTAGTTTGCGGCATAAATCATCATCTGCAGTTGTCACAGTCATCTTTACAATCACCGCAGAGTGGGATTCCACCTTCTGTAACAAATCCAAATCACGCGTAATAAGTGGGCTTTTGGTATCAATTGCAAGTCCAAATCGAAACTCATTCACAAACGCTAAAGCCTGCCGAGTTAACTGTAAATGTTTTTCAACCGGATTATAAGGATCACTCATTGCCCCAGTTCCGATAATTCCCCTCGTTTGTTTACTTTGCAAATCATTACGTATTACTTTTAATGCGTTCTCCTTCACCTTCACGGTATCGAAATTCGGATTTCGATAGCAATCACTACGACTATCACAATAAATACAACCATGCGAGCAGCCGCGATAAATATTCATATTATACTCCACGCCAAACCAATTGGCAGGATTCTTGGTTTTGATCACAATGTGTTTAGCAGGCATCATCTCCAATTAACTTCACCTTCTTCAATCCTTTATAGGATGATTATTTTATATGGAAATGCCTCTATAATAGCAGAGGACTAGATTATTTTGTTACACGAACAACACTATAAATATATGGACTTTTTACAGACATTACTTGAAGTTTTCAAAATAGTAGTGCGTGCTTTGGTGAAGTTTTTCGCTGAAACTTTTATGACTGCTTTTGCGAAAAAATGGTATGCACGTAAAAGAACCACTCTACGCCATCCAAAGCCGAGTGGTCCTAAAAGAAGTAAAATTCGATAAGCTACTCACCTTGCGGATCTGTAGATTCACTGACAACATGTTGACGCATGTCGTCTTTTATAATCTAGGGTGTGTTTGAAAAAGATCTGTGAAAGGGTTTTGACAAGAATTTTTTGAAGTAGCGCGGAGAAAAAATCGCAAATATCGGGAATATTTAAGACTTTTTCCGGGCAAAGCTAGTCGGAACATTCTTCAAAAAGCTTTCATAAATCTTTTTCAAACACACCCTAATGTTATCACCTGAAATTTATTCACGCAACAAATTTCTCATTCCAGGATTCTTATTCTCTTCCCCGGTTTTATCCCATGTACCTCATCTTCAATTGGCTTATGTTTCTATTTCTTTGCATTTACAAGACTGCATTTCTTGGAGCGTCTTAATCATATGCCCGATTTGCTCTATATCTAGCTTACCGTCACCCATCATCATCATTGAGCGAGGCACCATATATTTCATCATCGCTCTCATCATTTCAGCAAGCCCCATCCCGTCGTCATTTTCCATTTCTTGCAGACCTTGAAGTTGCGGAAGCTGGCTAAGCAGAGCATCCATGAATTCCTTACCGCCTACTGCTTTTTCGATATCAGCAAAGCAAGTGTTGATTGTCACTTCGATTGGAATTTGTACTGTTGATTCCACTGCTACAGCCTCACATAATACGATATCATGTGAGGATTTTGCAAGAAGAATCTCATATTCACCGCTCTCGACATGCCAATCTTTTATTGTAGTACTGTAATAAGCAAATGCTCGCTTCGAAAGTTCAAAGCTGACCTGTTTTCGCTCACCTGCATTCAGTTCCACTTTAGCAAAGCCGCGTAGCTCTTTATCAGGCCTGATAACATCACCCGTAGCATTTCTCACATAGAGCTGAACAGCCTCTTTCCCACGACAATTCCCTGTGTTTTTAATATCCGCTGTAACGATCAATTTTTCATCATCTTTTATTGTTTTCTTATCCAGTTTTAGATTCGTATACTCAAACGTTGTATAGCTGAGTCCAAATCCAAAAGGAAATAACACTTCGATATCTTTCTTGTCATAATAGCGATAACCGACAAATACACCTTCTCGATATTCCGTGCGGTCGCGTTCACCACCATAGAAAAGATAGGACGGATTATCCTGCAAACGGAGCGGATAGCTTTCTGCCAATTTCCCAGATGGATTTGCATCTCCAAACAGGAGGTCTGTCACTGCCAATCCACATGCTTGACCACCTAAGTGAGCCTCTAATATCCCTTGAACAGAGTGAGCCCATGGCATTTCAACCGGTGAACCATTATGCAATACAACGATTGTCTTTGGCTGTACCTGTGTTATTTCATCAATCAACTGGTTTTGACAACTAGGCAGTTGCATATGCGACCGATCGAATCCTTCGGATTCAAAAGAATCAGGCAAACCAGCAAAAATGACACAGACGTCTGCACGCTTAGCCTTTTCAATGGCATCATTAAATAACGTGGCATCTACTGTGTTTGTATCAGCATCAAAGCCCTTCGCAAAGGTCACATTATTCATTCCCGAGACTGCGTCCAGCGCTGAGGTAACCTTGTAGCTATGAATATGGGAACTGCCTCCACCTTGATAACGAGGCTTCTCAGCAAAACCACCCACAAATAGGATATTTGCTTGTTTATTCAGTGGCAGTCGATTGTTCTCATTTTTCAAGAGAACCATCGACTCGGAAGCAATTTTGCGTGCTAATTGATTGTTCTCTTCCATATCAACTGTGGCATTTGCTATTTTTTTCTGTTCCCATTTAAAAACAATACGCAAAATTCTTTCGACAGCTTGATCAAGAATATCTTCATTAAGTGTTCCTTGTTTGACGGCCTGAACAATTAGTTTGTCATTTTGTGCGCCAGTAGCTGGCATTTCGAGTTCCAGTCCTGCAACAACGGAAGCGACACGATCGTTTACTGCACCCCAGTCACTGACAACAAATCCGGTAAACCCCCACTCATCGCGCAATATCCTCGATAAAAGATACGAATTCTCCGCACAATAAGTACCGTTAAGTTGATTGTAGGCACACATCACAGTAGCTGGCTTTCCTTCTTTCACAGCCTTTTCGAAACCAACAAGGTAAATCTCACGAAGCGTGCGTTCGTCTACAACAGAATCACCTGAGAATCTTCGGTGTTCTTGGTTATTAGCTGCAAAATGTTTTAAGCTTGTCCCTACCCCTTGGCTTTGCACACCTTGTATATGAGCTTTTGCCATTTCACCAGATAGATACGGGTCTTCTGAGAAGTATTCAAAATTTCTACCGCATAGAGGAGAACGCTTTATATTGACACCAGGACCTAAGATGACGCCAACATTTTCTTTTTGACATTCCTTTCCGATCGCAACACCCATTTCTGTTAATAAGCTTGGATCAAAAGAACAGGCTGTCGCGGAAGCACTGGGAAAACAGGTGGCAGGTACGCTTTCCAAAATACCTAGATGATCTGATGATCCTGTTTGTTTACGAAGCCCATGTGGCCCATCAGTCACCATCATTTTCGGTATTCCTAGGTGCTCAATTGCTTGTGTGTCCCAGAAATTCATGCCAGAACACATCGAAGCCTTTTCCTCTAAAGTCATTTTTTCAATTAACGTTTTCATATCCATGGTAAGCCCCTCCTATTGATAGAGCAGTCTCCCCGTAAACGTTGAAGATTCATAAATAACCGGCTCTGTTGCCATCTGACTGTTTTAATCCCTCCAATTCTCTGACCGAGTTTGTCTACCCTGTACTTACAAGCCAGTGCTGTAAATAAGTTCACGAGTTTTACTCTATTACCTCAAGCATCAAGCATGGTTGAATTTTTGTCAACCACCCTTTTAGCGTATATTCCATTTTATTTTTACTTTTATACCGAATAGATTCGATTTTTTTAAGTTTATACCTCTGTGCACAAATGACCTCTTTAGCTTAAAAATATTGCGACAAGGCGACACAGACTGCTTACTTTCCATCAATCTCTATATCAATCCAACATGATTTGACATAGTGTATTACATACACTATAGTATGACATAGAGGCAATTTTATTTAAGATGAATTTGAGGTGATGATAATGACGCAAGAGGATGAACTACTAGCTACGATTCTAGTTGAATTAAAACGCGGCACGATCACTTTAGCAGTACTTAGTCAGCTAACTTCACCACAATATGGCTATTCCTTGTTGCAACTACTGGAGGAAAAACATGCCGGAATTGAAGCGGGTACCCTTTACCCATTGCTACGACGGCTCGAAAAGCAGGGGCTATTGATTAGCGAATGGGATACAACTGAGACGAGACCACGAAAATATTATCAGATGAGCCTGATGGGAAAACGCATTTATACCCAACTAAAAGTCGAATGGGAAATTGTCGTAGAGCATATGGCGCAATTTTTATAAAGTGTGAATAAGTCATGCTTACAGATTTGCAAAGATTCTCCTTGCACACGCGCATAGAAAAAAGATTTACGAGGTTACGGTGGTGTCTTATCCACTACACTTTATAGGGAGGCGATTGAAATGGATCTAGTTGAACGTTACATTTATGCAGTAGTCAAGCATTTACCGAAAAAATCGCGCATCGAAGTCACCAACGAATTAAGAGCTAATATTGAGGATATGCTCCCTCCTTCCGCTTCGAAAGCCGAGGTTAAAGAGATTTTAATTCAGCTCGGAAAGCCTGAAGAAATGGCAAAAGCGTATCATAATGATCATCAATATTTGATTGGTCCAGCATACTATTATAGCTTCCTAACAACAGTTAAATTAGTTGTTATGATCGTAGCGGGCATTGCCGCTGTTGGAAAAATTATTGCA
This sequence comes from Caryophanales bacterium, assembly GCA_031554185.1. Classification (GTDB taxonomy): domain Bacteria; phylum Bacillota; class Bacilli; order JARBTR01; family JARBTR01; genus JAVBKE01. The sequence goes on along the minus strand of JAVBKE010000124.1, from coordinate 14,076 downwards.
ATTATATTAACCACAGACGGGGCGTTCACACCAGCTACTATTTTTATAAATCTATTTGAAATCATTGGAGCAGTTGTTTCATCTGGATTTATTAGTGCCGCAATTGTTGCAACAGTTTATATGATTATTGAAAAAATTGTCCATTATGAAGCACAGCAAGGAAAGAAGCAAGATCCAGTTTGGAATCCAGATCTGTTGCCAAAAGTGCCTGCACAACAAATTCCCAAGCACGAACCGATTGTCAGCATTGTTTTTACCCTGATCTTTGCTTTTTTTATCTTGTTTACACCAAGATTGACTGATTTATATTCTACAGCTGAACCAATCCCAACGATTTTCAATGCGGATCGCTATCATATCTATTTGCCCTTTTTACTGTTATACATTGCCTTTTACCTAGCGTTTAACGTCATCAAATTAGTCAAAGGTGCTTGGGATAATCAATTAGCTATTGTCAATACCATTCAAAATTTATTTTTTTCTGTATTAGCTACGATTATCTTACTCGATCAATCCTTGGTTGACACTAGCTTTCTGCAATACTTGGCTGACCTACTTAATATCTCACTTCAAACAATGGAGAATGGATTCAGAACTAGTCAGATCATCACGATTCTAGTTATTCTCATCATCACGATGATTGATAGCATCATGGGATTTGTAAGAGCCAGACGTAGTGACAGAGAAAAGCGCTTCACCGCTGAAATTACCAATAAAAATTAAACCATTCCAGTTCTTTCTACGCCAAAAAGCAAGGACGCAATACCCTTCACTCGAGATAAGGGTATTGCGTCTTTTATTTCAAATGCATAACAGCATGAGGTAGTAGCCCTCCCCCTTTACGCGATATGCACTATTTTTGTAGCTACGGGTCCTTATCGTTGATATTCCGGTACTTTTTCGCTTTCAGCAACACGAGGACTAAATGGCGGGCATTCTTCGATATCCTCAAGCGCTTGATAAAAATCTTGATATCGTTCGACACTTTCCGTGATCATGACCCGTACACTTTCGAATTCTTCTTTCCCAATATCAACAATCTTTTTTGCCTTATCATTCGCCCTAGCAAGAATTCTTTCTTCACGTTTCTTTGCTTCTTCTAACCGGATTGCGGCTTCTCGTTTCATACTGGCGGTTGCCATCTGTGCTTCCTCTAACTTTTCTTTTTCCTCTTGTTCGAGTTCTCTACATCTTACTAATGTTTCTTGCTCCATACGTTCTTTCTGTTGTTGCAAATCTAAAACGATTTGTAACCTTTCTCGCTCGGCTGCTTCTAGTCGCTCTTTTGCCTCACGTTTAGCAGTTGCTAAAACACGATCATGCTCCGCTTTCTTTTTTGCTGCATCTTCATTAACTGCAGTTCTAACAGCCTGAATGTATCGCTGTGCCTCTTGTTTGGCATTTTCAAACAATTCTCCCATGATCTCAGGGCCAACTATTGAAGCACCTTCACTAATAGATTCACTTATTTGCTGTGATTGCGGCTCCTTACCGCCACAGATTGCTGCTTTTCGGAGCTCTACTAGTTCAGTGTTCTGCTCGACCAGTTTAGTTCTTTGTTCTTCTAATTGCAGCTTATATCGTTCAACTTGCGCTTGCTTCCCTTCAACCGCTTCATTTTGTCTTTGAACTTGCATTCTTTGTTCTTCTAATTGATTCTTTTGTTGATCAACATGCAGCTTTAAAGTCGATAATTCTTCGCGTAATCGTACATTTTGTCTTTCTTTCTTTGCTGCAGCAGCCTGTGCAGTGGCAGCTTCCTCTTTGCTTTTGTTTACCTCAGAAGGGTTTGATACTCGTGATTGTAATTCATTTATTTTTCTGTCTTGTTCTTCAATCGTTTGATATAATCCCCGACATTCCATCTCTTTTTTATCTAAATTCTGTTTAAGTGATTGTTTGTCTTTCTCGAGCGATTGATTCTGATCTTCCAGTGTTCGCTGCTGGCTTCTGATGCTGGCAGCTTCTTTGCTACCCTTTTCAACCTGTTGCTCGTGCTTTTCTATTTGTTCTTCCATCTCTGTAACACAGGCTTGTAGCATATCAATATATTTTTCTACCTCATCAATTTGATAACCTTTTTTTACAGTGCTAAATTTGATTCTGTTCATAATACACATTCTCCTTTTTTACACTCAAATTTTTTATTGTCCTCTAGAAAGCAAATTCCCTCGATCTATTAGCAAATAATTTCTAGTCAGCAAACCAAACAATTATGTATGCACCTCTATTGATGTCTCTTTTTGATAATTGCCCATCAATGTTTCTCCGTCCTCATTATAGAAACTAAACTTGATCAAAACTGGATGTACACCTACTTCTAGTGCCTTTGTTAATTCCACCGTTTCAAGATAGTCTCCTGGTTTAAGTAGCTCAGAGTTGTACAATACGTCTGACTCGTTTTCTTTCATCACGATCTTGGTTTCTATTGAATAAGCACTATAAGGTGGATTAACTAACTGCAACCCGAGGCTAGTGCCTCCAGATTTCATCATCAATTTGTCTGAAAACTGCATAAAAACTTGTGTATCATCCACTTCTTTATTCTCCCAGTCTTGCTTCTGCTCATCGGTCAGAAATAACGGGGCTGATTTCTTTTCAGGTACGACTTTTCCGTCTTCATTTAGCTGAGACGATTCGACTACTTTTTCCGTATCTTGTTTTGCCCTAGCATACACCACTACCATGAGAGTGAGTACTGCAACAACTAACACAATGATACCCACATGCATAAGCTGCTTCTTCTTTTTATTTTGCGTTTCTAATTTTTCTTGCGATATTCTTTGCTGTTCTTGAAAAGCTTTTTCTAATTGATCTAAAGCGCTGCTTTTTTTACCCTGACTCATTTTGATTGCTCCTCCCTACGCGAGGCATCCTTACATTCAGATGATTGTTAACCCTAGTGATGATTGACTAATTATCAGCTAACTATTCGGCCATAAGTGTTATGTCCACGTCATATGTTCCCTTCTCTTTCTCATTACGATCATAGAAGGTGTACGTCACAACGGCTTTATTCTCCCCTGGTATTAATTTCTTCGACTGTTCTGCGTTTAAATCAATGGTTTCAATTACTGTGCCTGGAAGAATCTCTTCTGAACTATATAAGTATTTACTTGGTGTTTCCTTTAGTGCCAAGGTAAACGTGCATGAATACTGATTATATGGCGGATTAACCAACCTGATTCCTGCCGATTTCCCGTCTGCTTTCACTGGCACTTCGGTGTTTAATTGCAACGTAATTTGTTTGCGATCATTCTTCTTCTCTTTCCAATCTTTCTTCTCCGTACTGGTTAAGACAGTTTCATATTGTTCCATATGAGGATTCTTTTCGACCGCTTCGTTTCCGTGAACATATTTCACTCCCGAAAAAATCGCAACCAAAATAAACGCAAATAATAGTAGCGTTAAACTGACTTTCGCCTTATTTGATTGCAACTTTTGCTTTCTCACTCTGCGCCCAACATCATGACTAATATTAGCATTACTTATCTTTTTTCCTTGTCGCTCAACTTCAAACTGATGATTTAACGCATCCAGTCTATTACTTCTCTTTTCCTCTACCATCTCTCATCCCTTCTTCAAGCTCTCGTTATCCCGTTTATTGAACTCTTTCACAATAAACCAAATAACGATAGGTACTTTTGGTATACGGATGACAACTCATCAATGTGACCATGTCTTTTCCAGGCTGTATTAGCACTTGCTCAATTTCATTTGGATTAATGATTTTGATTTCGGCTACCTCATACGTGAGCGTTTCGCGAAAATTTTTGATCACTATCTGATCACCAACTTCTAGTTCATCAATATTACGCAACATTTTCGCCCCATGATATCCCCGGTGTGCTGCGATGACACTATGTGTGTTTTCACCACCAACTGGATAAGACGTTTCAGTTAGATGAACAGCACCTTTTTTCATATTGGCATCATTTGCACCCAGATAAATGGGGAGTGTTTCATCTATTTTTGGAATTGAAATCGTTCCAATGATATTATCTGAAATACCATATTCTCTTAAATCAATCCCAGCTGTTTCATAGGAAAATGGATCCATCAGATTTTTCTGTCCTTCTACAAACACACGCTGATTCTCTGCTAGTAAATATTGATAAAGTGCCTCCAATCGCTGATTATTTTCAGCAACATCCCTGTCAAAACTTATATCAATATCGTTCACATTTCTTTCATAAAACCATTGACTAATATACGGATACAGAAATAATCCCAACCCCACAAGAAGACAGACAATTGAAATAATGCTCGTTACCTTGCGCTTAATCGCTTCCACCTTCTCACTAAAATAATCACCACAGTTAATGCACCTAGACTGGAACCAATCAACAAAGCCAAATAGACTACGGAATAATCTTTTTCTACATAGACCGGCTTAGTCATCTGGTAATCTCGTTCGCCTCTTACCAGCAAGCGATGTGAGTTGACGCCATATGGTGTACACGTAACCAATGTGACATAGTCCTTTCCTTCAACTGGCTGTAGTTCATCAATATCTTCTGGTTTGATCACCTTGATTTGATCGACCGTATAAATTAATTCCTCTCCTAAAACTTGAATATAAAATTGATCGCCAACTTTCATATCAATTAAATCAGTGAATAATTTTGCTGACGGTAGGCCCGTATGTCCTGTAAGGACACTATGATTCCCCTCTCCACCAATCGGCAGTGCTGTACTAGGAATATGACCAACGCCTTTTTTCAGCACATCCTCTGTTGTATCATGGTAGATTGGCAGTTCTACATCAATGACGGGAATATCAATGACCGCCATCACCTCATCCATCGCCAGTACCTCTTTGTAGTTTTCCGGTAGCGCCCAGCCGCTACCAGGTACAAATGGATCCTTAACCGGGTCTCCCTTGAGACTATTATTATACTCTTCTGCTTTTTCTCGCTCTGCTTGCCTCTCACTCTCAGACAAGTTACTCGTTGCTACTTTATGTGTCCCGGCAACTTCTAGTGTACCTCTCGTTGATAGCCAGTTACTGATGGAAGGATAGGACAAGAGCACAAGTCCCAAAAAAAAAGCCACAATCAACAATCCTGTTTTCACACTTTGTTTCTTCATGATCCTTCTCTCTTCCTCATTTCTTCGGGTAAAAGGGGAGCAAACTCTCGCTTCCTCCCCCTCTTTGTTTGTTTTATAGACAAGCATTATAGAGGAACACTACACTGAAGTTCAGTAGGTGCCCTGCTACTCACTGACAACTGATTATGCGTTAACCTTTTTGTTTCTTCTAATTAAGATTACCGCACCTACCATGAGGGCAAGTCCAGCCACTGTGAATAGAATTGTTCCCATTCCGCCTGTTGTTGGTAGTACAAAAGTTGGCTTCTCACCAGTAATTGGTGGGTTTCCTTCTAATTGGTTTGCAACTGTCGCCATTCCGTTCCCTTCTGTTGGAAGTGACACTTTCACTGGCTCTTGTTTCATAATGTAGTGAAGCCCACCGTCTGTTGCTGCATTTGGATTAGTCGGTACGGCTGTCTCTACTAGGTAATAATCTTTTGCTGCATCTGTTGGTTTTGGTAACCCAGTAACATATCCCCAGCCTTTTTCTATTATATCAGTTGTTCCTGGGTTGTCTCCGGTTGTTACTTCTACATGCGTTTCTCCAGTTGTTAATTCTGCAGTTGTTTTGTAATTGCCTAGGTTTGTTAGGAATTTACCCGCTGCTGCATTTGCTGCTGAGTCTGCTACTTTAAACTTTGCTCCATCTAGCTTCAGTGTAGTATCTTTGCTATCTACTTTTTGAATCTCAATTCCTGCTAGTTTGATCTCTGGCTCAATACCTGGCTCTATAGTTACGGTTGGTGGTACCGTGATTAGTGGATCTGCTGGTACTTGTAGGAATGACGCACCATTCTTGATGACGCCTGAATCTGCATCTGTTACATCTTTTAGCACTGTATCGATATCTACTCGAACTGATGTAGCCTTAGCATCAACTAGTTTCTTCATTCCTGAATCGTTTAATTTCCATTCAATCGTTGTTCTTGTCTCTGGTGCTGTTGGCGGTATAATTGTTTCAGTGTAATCCGTATCTACGGTCAAAGCTACTGGCCCTGCTGCTCCACCTAAAGCAGTTAGTTTTGCAGATTTTGCCGTATAGCTTAATCTTGGATCTAGTAAGTCGTTAATCGTAACTTCTCCGTACTCCGTTACACTACTACTATTTACATAGGATAACCATCCTGTGCCAGTGTTTAATGCTGCATCAATTTTCCATGAAACAGTATCTCCCTCTTCATAGTAATCATTGTTATTTGTTGTCTTTGTTAGCTTTGAATTACTTACATTTTTTGGATATACATGGACATCGTAGTTGAATCCTGTACCGTCTTCTGTAATACCCATTGGCAATGTAATAATGGTTGGCGCTGATACTGTTGGGTACCCTGCACCTGGTGTAGATATTTCCTTCAGTACATAATAACCTTGATCTAATCCGCCCCATGTAGCTAGGCCGTTGGCATCGGTTACGACATTACCAGTAAGTGGGCCTCCTGTTCCATCTGGATCAACTGCTGCATTGGTTGCCACTGTTGCTGGATCTGTTGCACTTGTTACGGCTCCTTGATCAGTGATATATGATAGTGTGAAGGTTGCACCTGGTAATGGTTTTCCTAGGGCTGCTGCTTCTGCTTCTGATAATTCGAGTCCATTCCCTGCTTGTGAAGATGGTGCTACTGCTGAGTATTTATGCACTGTTACTGAACATTCCTTATTTGGATCTGGTAGGTCCCTACCTGAGGTTGCGCTTACTGGTGTTACAACGCCTCCTAGTAAAACCCCCACTGTCATCATGACTGCAAACGCCGTGATACTTAGTTTTTTGAATAATTTCTTCGACATATTCTTTCACTTTCCCCTCTTGTTTTTATTTGAGTGACTCCCTTAATACGCCTATCCATTAAATCTGTGCTTTTGTCTGTTTTTTACTAACAATAGAGTTGAACCACCCATCATGACTAATCCGGTTACGATAAATAGATAGATTCCTTTACCGCCATTAAATGGTAGTTCTTGTTGTTTCATATTCTGAAACTTAAAGTCATCGATCGTTTCATGGTTAGTGTCTCCATCGATATAGGCAAGTGGCGGTCTGTCGCCTTTTGCCTCAACAGCTACTGGGTAGATCGTATCTCCATCTGGCATGAGTTCAGCACTATTGATCGTGATGAGCCACTGTCCCGTTGGTTTTTCATAGCCTACTGGAGACCTCGTTTCTACTAACAGATAATCATTGTCTGCTAATGTACCAAACTCTACTATCCCATCTTCATTACTAGTTACTTCCGCAACTGTTCCACTCTCATCTTTATACGGCACCCAACAGTTTCCATCTGCCACAATGGCATCTGTTACGACATCACTATCATGTACCGGGTGATCTTCCTGTTCACAAACATATAACTTAAATGTTGCCCCTTCAAGCGGCTTCGCAGGATCTGCGGCATCTACTTTTGTGAAATGGAATGGCACAGATGTTTCACTATCGAGAATGAGATTTTCCCCTTGATATCGTCTGTCAAATAATACAGGGTAGGCGTTTGTATTGCGAACGAGTTGATCATGTTTGAAATAACTTGCCACCGCGCTTAAATCTTCCTCAGTTGTAGGTGCTGCAATGATTGTGTACTGCTTTCCTTTATCTCCAACTAACTGCGTGTGCTCCGTTGTCACACCGATCTCACTGCCTGTTGTTAAGATTCCGTTCACTTGAATGTAGTTTGCGCTAGCTAACTGTGATTTGTCTGTTGTTGTCTTCACAAGATAAACGTTTTCAAGGACGTTCGTAGCACCACTTGTATTCTCCTTGACTTCTACTTTTCCCTTCACAGACATCTTCCCTTGTTGGTACACACCACCACCTTTGCTTGCTGCATGATTGTTATTCACTACCCCGCTATCAACTATTAGCGTACCAGTTGATGCGATATTGATACCGCCACCATCTCCGGTAGCGGTGTTGCCTGTGATGCTTCCACCAGTCATATTGGCAGTTCCCGCTTTAATATTTAATGCGCCACCATTTTGTCCAGTGTTGTTCTCTAGCCTACCGGCAATATTGAGCATTGCCCCTGTTTCATTGACAATTGCTGAAGAAGTTCCCTTATAATCTTCAACGATCGCACTCTCATTAACATCTGTCGTACTCGCTAGATCACCACTAATTGTTGTGGTTCCGTAGTTTGTGATTAACGCATTACCTGAGCTATCATAGATGCGAGAAGTCTCCGGCGTCGTTTCAACTGTTCCGTTGCCGTCAAGCTTAATATTATCAAGCGTAAACTTCGCACCTGTATTTACCTTGAACAAAGGATCAGTTCCAAGTTGTGTACCAAGTGTGATCTCTGCCTGTGTATTGGTTCCTGTGTACGGTAAATCTATATCTGTTTTACCTGCAGTCGAGATTGTTATATCTTTGTTAATTGGCTGTGAACTCTTTAACTCGTAGTTTTCAACAAGCATCTCAATTTTTGTTGGTCCCGTGGCATTATTGGCAGCAATAATTGCCGCTTCTAAAGTCTCATAACCTGTCGTGCCAATTTTGCAGACATAAACAATTGATGGTTTATAGACAAAGGTAACAGTTGTAGCTGCTGTCACAGTGAATGCCGGGTCACCGTCGTTAACAGTTTGCGAAGTCCCTAGTTTGTATCCGACATAATCGTAGCCAGCGATTGTTGGATGTGCTTTCATATACTTACCATTTTCCCCAATGACGACGCTTTGATCGGCCGGGGCACCTGGAATTGTATTGTTTGATTCATCACGAATCTGTTCACTGACGGTTAGTTCTCTACCATATACATACGCTATGGTATGGTCAGCAACTAGCCCTTGAAAAACTGTTGGGAGTGGATTTGTCCCAATTGGTACTAAGGTTGTCATCGTGGTGCCATCCGCTCTATAGCCAATTGGCGCCCATCCTGAAATTATTTTCGGTGCATATACATAATCAGCTCCAGCTAAGAAGAATTGGTCCTTATCTGGATGGGTTGCTATATCAATCGGTGTCGTGCCGTCTGATTGCATGAATTTTTCAGTCACTTTATGCCCAACTTTAACGTACACATCGTAAGGCACACTCCTAGTCCCATCAGTATCTTCTGCTGTGAAGGTTAATTTGTGTAGACCTGGCGTAGTCGGCATTGTATAAGTTGTGTCTGCGGGTAAATCGTGAACATCTCCTGCCGGTGTACCTGTAACAGACGAAACAACCGGTACTTCCACACCATCATCCACGGAAACCCCAACACTGATTTCTGTACTATCAAAATCTCTCCAACGACCATCTACAGGAACAATTTGCCCTGGTGTAACCTGCAAAGGTGTATCCGGTGTACCAACAAGGCTCGTTATCTCAAGCTCCGGAGGAAATGAAGACTCCCCGAAGTAAACGACATATGAAAATATTGTTTGCTGACCAGGTTGCAATGTTTCGTCAGGAAACCACAGCTCAGTGAGCGAGTCCTCGCCAGCTGGCGTCTTCTTATCATCACTAAAATAGGGAACAGCCGGATCGTAATATACGATTGGGATCGTGCCGCTACCTCCATTACCAACACCATAAATATAGTGTAACCACCAAGTAGGTTGAAGATTATAGATGGGCGGGCGTAGCGATGTGGCAAACTCAGCCATCACTGTGTCCGAATACGGATCAAATTGACTATTAGCCCGAATCTCAAAACGACCATCTACTATTCGTGTACCTTCTGGTTGCGTCGCAGTGATCGTAGGTACGTAGGATACTCCTGCATTGTATGGAAAATACCGGGTCACCGGGCGACTGATTGCTACAGGTTCTGTAACGCCAACGTCATACTCTTTAAAATCCGTATCTATTTTCTCTTCCAAAGCGACATCAAAAGGCAAATCCCCTACATTCTTAACAGATGTATTCACCTGAACCCGATTCTCATCAATTACATGAACATTTCTCATCTCCTCTATTTCCACTTCACCGTTATCCGTAGAAAAGGATGATGATTTTTTAGTAGTCGTCTTTGTATTGGCGTCTGGAGAGAACAAAGCCAGATCCTGTGCTGTAGGAACTTCAGTATTCTGCAAAGTAATAAAATCCGTATAGAACGTTTCATCTTCATCCCCATCTGGCTTTATCCGAAGATTCGTCCCAGATCCTGCTACCCCTATCCCCGGAGAAGTTGGGTTTACTCCAAAAATCTCCACATAGCGACTTCGATTACTGTCCGGGTAGTAGTACCTAAGCAATGGATATCCATATTGATCTACGTAGGCATCAAAATCATCGTCCACATTTTCGTCATCAACTGGCACAGATGGAGTAATTAGAGCAGAAGCATCTTCAACTGACAACGCCTCAGGTCCTGTTAGCTCTGAATCTGAAGCCGTTTCCGTGCCGGACGGTTCTACTTGTTCCAAAGCTGGTTCTTCATCTTTTGGCTTGCCTACTGGTTCCAAAGCTTCTTCCGTTGCTTCTTGATCTATCTCAGTAGGTACACCATTAGCAACTGGCAGTTCTTTGTCGGCAAGGGAAGTTTCGACGGTTGTAAACATAAATGTACTTAGCAATACAAGCATCGTCACTGATGACACAACCGTTTTTTTTACTTTCATATTTGTCTTCCTTTTCACTTACAAGCCTCCTCTCCTAGAAAAAAATAAATCAGCCCTTTTCACACCATCAAATAAGTGATCAAGCTATATAACGGAACATTCTATGCTTTCTACCTAAAAATTTCAGCATTACTCCTTCGATAAAATAAGGTGCTTCTCTACAAAAAATGATTTCATCGAAGACTATAAAGGAAAATATTCAGGTTCTGCATAGAAAACGCTAATCACAAGAAAATATGGCACAACACGCTTTTTCAACTCAGCGAGCCTCTCCTCATTTCCATGTCATTAGTTAGTATCGAAGAAACAGGAATGATCCCTGCCTGCCATGCTAATTTCCAACTTCGAACCACTGGGCAAATCATACTGTACGCCTCTCTACATCAGTAGTTCTTGCTTACCTCAGCCTCCTTTCCAGCTGCCCATTTCTTCCCTATGTACTGTAATGATCTTCCGGCTCACTCATAATGAACGAATTTCCTAGCACAACTTAAAGTGTGATTTATTTCGTAGAATATACATTTCTACGAAACATTTTTTTGCGTTTTATCACCTTTATTTACTTATTTTACACGTTAATTTTAAAAAATCAATAGGAAAATAGCAAATAATGAACGAAAATTGGTTGCTTTGATGCTTTTTCTAATAGATTGAATGTTAGAAATTGATTATATACCAAAATATAGGCGCATGAAATAGGTGGTTTGCATCTATTTGGGGTCAAGAAATGGGTCAAAAATATTCATTGGGTTTTATGTTTATCAAGAGCGTTTCAGCAATGAAATATGGCCCAAGTGATGTGATTGATCATGCATCAAAATAAAGACCCTTGATGCTTGCCGGCGATTAAAAAAAATGATTCATTTTCAATATGATTCATTACTTGAATTAGCAAAGGTAGAATCCTGCAGATAAAACACCTAGAAAACTCAGTGATAGTGGCAATAATCAACATCGTTATATTGGGGGTTAGCAAAATTATGTTCAAATTTATTTTTGATAAACGTTTTACTATAGGTGGTAGATTAATTTCTACATTCACAATAGTGATCAAGCATTTCTACTTTGTTTTGATATCTGGAAGTGTCCGCCATCACTAACTAAGTGCAGAAGGATTCCATGGAAAAAAGAATGATTTTTTTCTATTTGGGGTCAAAAAAGTGGTCAAAAAAGTCGTGGATGCTGGATATCAGAGGTGTGAATGGCTGTATTTCGTAGAAATGTATATTCTACGAAACATTTTTTTGTTAATTTTACCCGTTTAAAAAATGATAGACTTTTAAAAAAACGATTGTTGTAACGGTTACGCCCCAATAGTTTGTTCATGTTGCCTTATCTGTTGTAACAATCAGCATACATTCCATCAGATATTTTAATTCATTACAATGAGTCCTTTCCCTCACTTCCAGTACAGTTTCACATATTAAAATCAATTTATCCTAACAAACTACAATGCCTTAAGCTGATAAAACCCAGAACGTGCGATAGATTCATCGGTTGTTCTGGGTTTTCGTTTTTCCTTGCTGAAACTAATGCTTTAATTCACCACGATTAATTCGATGATGTCGGTTGAAAAACATTCACAAGGACCGGTACACTATCACCATCCCCATCTTCAGGGACTTCAATAGATACTTGTCCTATATTGCCACCGGTTTCAACTGTACAACTATAAAAACCTGGTGAAGTTACAGTCAAGGATGCTTCACCATTATTGTCTAATACATCTGAATCCACCGGAGTAGGACTAGGCGAACCAGATAATATTTTATTAATCGTCACATTTCCTCCGACTATATCTTCGTATAATTGATTTACACCATGGACATTCACTGTGTAGCTAAATGATTTAAGCACAATATCTACAACTGTTTCACTCGCTACTGTGATATCAGAAATGACGACTTCCCCATAATAGGGATCAGCGTAATTGCCTTCGGTTCCCGTTTTGGACCCGGATAGTGATACCTTTGTACCAGCGTCTATTTCTTCAAAACGATAGCTGCCATCAGCTGCTGTCGTTACGCTAGTATCAGTACCTTCAGCGTCAGTCAATACTACTGTTGCACCAGCAATCGGCTCAAGTGTAGCAGCATCTTTGACGACGCCCGTTACTATTCCAGGTCCTTCATACTTTTTTTTTAGCTTAACTTTCACATTCGTTGGATCACTGCTAACAACCGCTTCCTTCTTGCCATTTTCATAGCCAGTGGCGTTGGTTACTTGCACAATAATATTCGCACCCAGTGGTACGGTAGAAATTGAGTATGCACCTTTTTCGTCTGTAGTATCTGTCCCATAAACAGTGTCTGTATTAGCATCTACAATCTTCACTGTTGCACCCACAACTGGAATTTTTACTTCCGTATCTTTCTCTAGCACCTTACCTTCAACTGTCGCATTTACAACGCTTGGTTCTCCGACCAGCTTCACATTAACCTCTGGTTTTGATGCATTTACCTTAATAGCTTTCTCTGTAAAAGTGTAATCTGCATGCGTTGCCGCTACCTGATATTGACCGAATGGAACATCCTTTGCAATGAACTTTCCTTTTGCATTCGTTGTCCCAGTGGCAATTTCATTCTCACCTTGTTTGATTGTCACCGTCGCATTTGGCAACGGCATATTGCTATCATCTTTGACATTGACAGTTATTTTACCCTTACTTACTGCAGGCGTCCCAATAAAAACCGGGCTAGCCATTGCACTTGCTGCACTGAGCGTCACTGATTGATCTACGAAGCTGTATTCTGGATGGGTGACAGTGACTTGGTATGTGCCCAGCGGGAGAGTCGATACGATGTATCTTCCCTGTAAATCTGTTGTCCCTTGCGCAACAATTACACTACCATTCCTGATTGTCACAGATGCCCCTGACAAATCCGCATTCTTATCATCTTTTACAGTAATATTCATACTACCTGAAGTGACCTTGGTTGTCCCAATAAAAACCGGGCTAGCCATTGCACTTGCTGCACTGAGCGTCACTGATTGATCTACGAAACTGTATTCTGGATGGGTGACAGTGACTTGGTATGTGCCTAGCGGGAGAGTCGATACGATATATCTTCCCTGTGAATCTGTTGTCCCCTGCGCAACAATTACATTACCATTCCTGATTGTCACAGATGCCCCTGACAAAACCGCATTTTTATCATCTTTTACAGTAATATTCATACTGCCTGAAGTGACCTTGGTTGTCCCAATAAAAACTGGGCTAGCCATTGCACTTGTTGCACTGAGCGTCACTCTTTGATCTACGAAGCTGTATTCTGGATGGGTGACAGTGACTTTGTATGTGCCCAGCGGGAGAGCCGGTACGATGTATCTTCCCTCTAAATCTGTTGTCCCTTGCGCAACAATTACACTACCATTCCTGATAATAACGGAAGAGCGTCTTGTAGGGAAAGACTGTGCGAAGTTTTGTGGATGTTGGTGTAGAGC
>JAVBKE010000194.1:0-3466 GCA_031554185.1 Caryophanales bacterium | reverse complement strand
AGGCAAATAATGGCGAAATAGCGTATAATGTTTTTGGGAAATACAGTTTAGTTTTTCCTTTAAAAAATAAGGAAAATGAAATCGTATCTTTTTACTTCAGAAGCATTTTAGATAAAGAAAACGCAAAGCATTTTTATCTGAAGAACCGAACAGGACTTTATCCAAATTACCCAAATCCTAAAACTAAAAAACTCATTTTAACCGAAAGTATTATTGATTGTGCGAGTTTGTTGCAAATCGATGAAATAACAACTAATTACGGTGTTTTAGCTTGTTACGGAACAAATGGATTAAACGAAGAAATCCAAAAAGCCATTTTAGAATTAGAAAATTTAGAAGAAATTGTTTTTGTTTTTGACAATGACGATGCAGGAAAAGAAGCCGTTAAAAAATATGTTGAACAATTTAAGCAGTACAAAATCAGTACAATTGAACTTCCAAACAAAGACATAAACGAAACCTTGCAACTGCACGAAAAGGAACTATGTCTAGAACTTTTGGAACAACGAACTTCTATTTTATTTTCTTCTGAAGAAACAAATTTTTCTATCGAAAATCAATCAGAACCCACCCGAGGCGAAGCCGAACGGAGCGAAGCTAAACAAAATAAATCCGTTAAATCTGTGCAATCTGTTGCAGAGAGTAAACCAACAGAATTTTTAAAAACTAAGGATTTACTCAAAAGATTAAACCTGCAAATCGGCAAAGCCGGAATAGTTGGCGAGGAAAACTCACGGTTATTATTGTTCTTGATTATCATCAGTTATATGAACAAAAGCCCCATCCACGCCATTGTACAAGGTTCGAGCGGTTCAGGAAAAACACATATTATCAGCCGAATTGCAGACTTAATGCCTGGCGAAGATGTGTTAAGATTTACCAGGATCACCGAAAGCAGTTTGTACAATTGGGGCGAGTTCGATTTGTTTAGAAAAATCATCATAATTGAGGATTTAGACGGACTAAAAGAAGATGCTTTGTATGCACTTCGGGAATTGATAAGCAACCAATTTTTGAGCAGTTCAGTATCGATGAAAGACAAAAAAGGAAATAACAAATCGACCAGAAAAGAAGTGAAAGGGCAGTTTAGCAGTTTATCGGCCACGACCAAAGGTGAAACTTACGAAGACAATATGAGTAGAAGTTTTTTGATTGCAGTGGATGAAAGCAAAGAACAAACCACAAGAATTATCGAAAACCAAAACAACCGAAATGCGGGAGAAATAGACCCAAAAGACGGGCAGAAAACAGTGAGTTTTATCCAGCAAATGGTGAGAAATCTAAAACATTATGAAGTTATAAATCCGTTTGCAACCAAATTACAATTACCCGAAAAAGTCCATAAAATAAGACGGTTAAACGAAATGTATCAAGCCGTAATTAAACAAGTTACGTTTTTAAATCAATACCAAAGACAACTCACAAAAGACAATCAGCTCATTACCGAAATCGAAGATATTGAACAGGCCACGGAAATACTTTTTGAATCCATCATTTTAAAAGTTGATGAATTGGACGGCAGTTTAAGACAGTTTTTTGAACGATTGAAAAAGTATGTGAAAGACAAAGAAAACATTTTTACACAACGAGAAATCCGCCAAGAGCTGAACATCAGCAAAACCCAATTACAACGGTTTATCAATAGTTTACTGGAGTTGGAATACATCAAATACAAAGGCGGTTTTTCTAACAAAGGATTAAAATATCAGGTTGATTATTGGGATAATTATTCTAAAATTAGAACTGAAATCAAAGACTTTCTTATGAAGCAGATTGATAATTTAAAACAAGTATGACAAAGGTTTGGGTCGCTGTGGGTCGCTAGTGGTTCACTAGAAAACGGTGTAAAGCATTATAAAATATAGGTTTTTAATCAAAAAAATAGCTAGCGACCCTAAACCCAAAAAAAGAAGTAAGCAAAAACATCATAAGTGTAAAAATCGTCATAAGATGAAGCAAACCACACACCAAGTTTACAATAAAATTTACCAAGAAGAAGTCACAAATTACAAAAATCATTTACTCATTTTAGGATACAAAGAGCACACTTGCCAAACAAGATATTTGTATTTGAAACAGTTTTTTAGTTGGTTGGAAAGTTTAAAAATCAATCAATTAGAAGCAGTTACTCCAAAAAATATAGCGGATTATCAAAGCTATATTAAAACTCAAAAAAACGTAAGAACCAAAGAAAATCTGGGAAAAGAAAGCATCAGCGAGCGACTGCGAAATGTCCAGCGTTATTTTGGTTATGCTTTAGAACTTGGAAAACTAAAAACAAATCCGGCATCGAGTTTTAAATTTTATACACCAAAAGACCAAGCCCAGCGGATTATTTTTACTCAAAACCAAATAAAAGAATTGTATAAAACTTGTGAAAATGAGCAAGAAAAAATGATTTTAAATATTGCCTACGGTTGTGGTTTACGAGTTGGGGAATTGGTAAAATTGAACAAATCAGCTATTGATTTACAAGAAAATAGATTGATTGTTGAGAGCGGAAAAAACAACAAGAGGCGAATTGTTCCTATTGCAAATCAAATCGTTATAGAATTAAAATTGTTTTTAGAAAGTTCGGAAATACAAAATAGCAAACCAGTTTTTTTGAATATTGAAAATCGAAGAATGCAACAAGGGAGCTTTAATTTAATCCTAAAGAAATTGATTGAAAAAACGAGCTTTGGAAAACGATTTAAACAAGCCGAATTAAACAAAATCGGAATGCACACTTTACGCCATTCCATCGCCACACATCTTTTAGAAAACGGAATGAAACTCGAACAAGTTCAAACTTTTTTGGGTCATAGTAACGTAGAAACTACCGAGGTTTACACGCATATTAACCAAACTCAATTAAAAGATTTAATGATTTAAGTATTTAAAAATTAGATAATTGAGTTTTTTAAATCTTTAAATTATTCAATTATGAAATTAGAACAATATTTGCTAAAAAAGTACAATGAAAGTTCCTTAAAACCCAATTTATGTAGCATTAGAAAATACTTAAACTACATCCAAAATAAAGCCGAAACAGCCCAATACAAAGATATTTTAGAGTATGTTGGACATTTACGAAAAAATGAAAACTTGCATCCAAAAACCATCAAACAATACTTAAACGGCGTTAAAATTTATTACCATTATTTACTCGAAATTGGCAAAAGAAACGACCATCCTTGTAGTGAATTATACCTCAAAGACAAAATAAATAAGCAAATCCCAGTTGATACTTTATATTCTGCAGAAACACTCGAAAACTTCTTAAATTACACCCACAAAGACAAAATTTTACAAAGAAGAAACCAAGTAATTATAAGTTTACTCATTTATCAAGGCTTGACAGTTGGAGAAATCTGTAATTTACAAATCGAAGATATTAATCTGGAAAAAGCCGAAATTTATATCAAATCAAGCGACAAAAGTAAATCAAGAACTTTGCCGTTACAAGCCAAACAAATTTTACTTT
>JAVBKE010000039.1:0-7797 GCA_031554185.1 Caryophanales bacterium | reverse complement strand
TTTAAATACAATATATATGTCTAACAATGATGTCATTGACTTATCTCCAATTTCAAACCTAACCGGGCTGTTCAACATAAATTTCAATAATAATCAAATCAGCAATTTGCAGCCACTTAATGGAATGGTTGGATTAAGATATGCCTATCTAGACAACAATTTAATTAGCGATTTGCAGCCAATATCAACGTTGAACAATTTAGATACATTAACTTTAAATTCTAATCAGATTAGTGATATTTCCCCACTTGTCGGGATGACAGACATTGAGACAATATCTTTGGCTGATAATAATATTTCTGATATTAGTGCGATGGCATATATGGGAAGTGTCTATGATGTAAATTTAGATAATAATCATATTACAAATCTGGAGCCAATCAATTCTTATAGTACTAGCCCGTACAAATCCTTTAGTGCACAAAACCAAGAAGTAGTGCTTGAAGGAGCAACAGCAGTGAATGGGAATATGACGATCCCGTACAATATTAATCTTCCTAGTGGTGCTACTCTTACGTCCACGCTTACGCCAAGTAATGGCGTTATCGATCCTGTTAACCATACAGTAACTTGGACTGGGCTGCCAATCGGAAGCAGGGGTACGGTCGAAGCCGCATGGACATCTCGAATTATTCTTGAAAGTCATGGGACGTTAAGCGGTATATTTTCTGGACATGTTACACAATCATATGAAAGTAAAGTTTCTGGTGAAGATGTAACAGTGAAATATCAAGATGAAAATGGAAACATGATTGCGCCTGATGTTGTGCTCGAAGGTGGGCTAGGGGATCCCTACATATCGGAACAAGAAACAATTCCAGGCTATACATTCAAAGAAATAATTGGAAATGCAACAGGCGCATTTACGGATACGGAACAAACGATAAAATACGTTTACACGAAAGATCCAGTTCCAGGCGCAGATGTGGTTGTGAAGTACCAGGATGAAGATGGTAAAGAAATTGCGCCGGATACTGTAATAAAAGGTAATGTAGGCGATCCTTATATCTCAATACAAAAAACTATCACAGGCTATACTTTCAAAGAGATAGAAGGAAATGCAACGGGTACCATCTCAAATACGGCACAAACAGTAAAATACATTTACACAAAGGATCCAGATCCAGTAGCAGGAGCAGATGTAACTGTAAGATATCAGGATGGAGACGGAAATACGATAGCGCCAAATGTCGTGTTAAGTGGATTTATTGGTGAATCGTATGTTACATCGCAAGAAACAATTCCAGGCTATACATTTAAAGAAGTTCAAGGAAACGTAGTGGGGATATTCACAAATTCATTACAAACGGTCACTTACATCTACACAAAAGATCCAGTAGTAGGAGCAGATGTGAATGTGAAGTATCAAGATGAAGATGGAAACACAATTGCGCCGGATGTTGTGATAAAAGGGAATGTGGGCGATCCTTATACCTCAACAGAAAAAACAATCACAGGTTATACATTTAAAGAGATAGAAGGAAATGCAACGGGTATCATTTCAAACACAGTGCAAACAGTAAAATACATTTACACAAAGAATCCAGTAGTAGGAGCAGATGTAACCGTAAGATATCAGGATGAAGCCGGAAATACGATAGCGCCAAATGTCGTGTTAAGCGGAAATATTGGTGAACCGTATGTGACATCGCAAGAAACAATTCCAGGCCATACATTTAAAGAAGTTCAAGGAAACGCAGTGGGGATATTCACAAATTCATTACAAGCAGTCACTTACATCTACACAAAAGATCCAATCCTAGGTGAAAATGTGATTGTAAAGTATCAAGATGAGAATGGAAATGCGATAGCACCAGATGATGTGTTAAACGGATTTATTGGTGAACCGTACGTTACATCACAAAAAACAATTCCAGGCTACACAATTAAACAAGTACAAGGGAATACAGTGGGGATATTCACAAGCTCATTACAAACAGTTACTTACATCTATGCAAAAGATCCTATTACTGGAGCAGATGTGACAGTGAAATATCAGGATGAAGAAGGAAGCGCAATATCACCAGATATCGTGTTAAGTGGGTCTATTGATGAATCGTATAGCACATCACAGGAAACAATTCCAGGTTATACGTTTAAAGAATTACAAGGAAATGCAACAGGCACATTTACAGATCAGTCACAAACAATAAAATATATTTATACGAAAGATGCAAATCCAGTTTCTCCTATCGTACCAATTGTTGATCCTATTGATCCAGGAGATACGATTATTACTGGAACGGGAGAGCCAGGGGCAACTGTTGATGTAATTCTTCCAAGTGGGGAAGAAGTAACCGGAGTAGTTAATTCAGACGGAGATTGGGACGCAGAATTGCCAAGTGCACTTTTAGCAAAACCAGTGAAGGGTGAAAATCTGCCGAAAACAGGCGATCAAACTGGTTTGATAATGGAAATACTGATTGGAACAACTTTCTTAATACTAATCAATCTAAGAAGGCGAATGAATCAAAACGAAAAATATGAATAATGATAAGATGAAATTTAGGGAAATATATCTGTAGTAAAGCATGTATTTAAATCTGAAAAAAGTAGGCTAAGTATGAAAAAACTATTGAAGGTATTTATAGTAATGACAATCTTTTTTGTTCCTAGCGTGTCTAATATTGGTATAGTCATGCAAGCAGAGGAGGTTTCAACGCAGATAACAAATGTAGTCGATAGCACTACTCAAGTGCCCGAAACTACAGTAACAACGCAGGCAGTGAAAGTAGCGCCACCAGCATCGATCAATGAAATATTTCCTGATCCTGCACTGGCTGAGGTTGTTGCAGTGAAATTAGATATGGACGCTGCAGATCAAGTTTCTGCAGCCGAGTTGGAATCGATTACTGAGCTAGGTGATGGCGCCACTGAAACTGATCCGATTACTTCATTGGATGGACTGCAGTATTGTACAAACTTAGAAATGTTAGATTTCTATGACACCCATGATATAAGCGATTTGACACCGATATCAGATTTGACAAGTTTAACTACTGTCATTTTCCCGTTTTGTAATATAAGTGATTTGACCCCATTATCGGGCTTGTCTAATTTGAAGATATTGGATCTAAGGGAGAACCAAGTAAGTGATTTGACACCATTGTCAGGCTTGACTAACTTACAGACCTTAAACTTGTCGGATAACAGTGTAAGCGATCTGGAGCCACTAACAGGGTTGATTAATATGGATGACTTGAGAGCGGACAATAACAATATAAGTGATTTGACACCACTATCAGGTATGACTAATATGGACCGGTTAGAGTTAAAAAGTAATAACATAAGTGATTTGACGCCGATATCAGGTATGACAAAAATGAGACATCTGCATATGGAGGATAATCAAATAAGTGATTTGACCCCATTATCAGGCTTGACGAGTAACTTATTCTGGGTTGGGTTAAGTGATAACAATATAAGTGATTTGACGCCACTATCAGGTTTCACAGATTTGGAGTTACTAAATTTAGATGGTAACAATATAAGCGATTTGACACCACTATCAGGTTTGAATGTTCGATTATCATCAGAATTAACTCTAAATGATCAACATGTAACAAAACCAACACAAATCATTTCTGAGCGAGCAGGGGGTAACTTCACTTTAGAAAATGAAGTAAAAGATCCAGAAGGTAATTTGATTACTCCTACTACTATTAGTAATAGTGGTGTTTATTCTGCACCGCAAATTAACTGGATGAATTTGATTGTTCAAGAACAAACAGTTTCTTATAGTTGGAGCCAAACTGTGACTGTTGGTGAGGCTTCGACTGAGTTTAGCGGAACCGTTGAACAACCACTTATTGTGGAGATTCTTGAGGAGGTAGCATACGACCTAAACGGTGGGACAGGAACAGTACCAACAGAGCCATCTCACCCAGAGAATGAGACATTTACAGTGGCCTCTCAGGGAGATATAGAGAGAACTGGATATGGATTTGCAGGCTGGAATACGAAAGCAGATGGAAGTGGAACGCATTATGATACTGGGTCAACATTTATAATGGGGGCTGAACCAGTGGTGTTGTATGCAGAGTGGAGTGAAGTACTAGATCCAGTTACTCCAGAGCCTCCTGTACCAGATACAGGTGATATAGAAGGGTCGCCGTCAAGCGTCCTAACACCAGTAGGAACGGAAATATTAGTGGGAAAAGAAATAAGGCCAAAAACAGGCGCCAGAAAGACAGAAGGAATGATAGCACTAGTACTGACAGTTGGAAGTGTCGTTGTTTTAATGGAGATGAAGAGAAAGCGCGCGGAGTAAAACAAAAGGGCTTCTCAGGTAATTCAAGGATATGATTGTATGTGATGTTCGCATTTGATTGCGAAGACTGTTCTCTAAGTAATGAGTTGTTTTTGAAATATCTGAATATCAAGACCAGCGTGCTGAATTCCACGCTGGTCTTAATGTTTGCCCTTTTTGATGTTTCATGTTTTCTTTTAGAATGAATAAATTTGACAAAACTAATCTGATTAGTTTTAGTTATTCTAAATTTGTAGTTAGACACTTACACATTTGCAAGCATTGGCAGTCAATAAAATGCTTTTAACTTTCTGTAGGATTTTAAGGTTTTTCCACTTGACTCCCGCGAGAAAGCGTAGTTCTGAGACCCCGCAGGAAGGAATACGAATGTTTTCCATCCGAGGAGGCTCAGGGCTTCTCCCGCAGGAAAGCAAGTGGAAAAACCTTAAAATCCTACAGAAAGTTCTCCACCACCCCCTATCAAGAGAACAACTCATTAGATCAAATTCGATGGAAAAAGCTATGGTGTGTCAGAAAAAGATTTATGAAATTTTTTAAAGAAATTCGACTAGATTTGTCGAAAAAAATCTTAAACATTACCGATATTTGCAAATTCTTCTCCGTAATACTTTAAAAAATTCTTGTCAAAACCCCTTCATAAATCTTTTTCAGACACACCCTAGTACCTAAAAAAACTAGAATTCCTGTTCGCTATTTCCCTCATGAAAAAGCCACTAATCTATTAAAAAATAGAATCAGTGGCTTCCTACATGTTAAACTATTGAATCGAGACGATCGCTTGATCTTTTCTCTTCACATCTTGCTTGGGTCCTAGTACAACCGACTGTTCAGGCATCAGGTTAGTGAAGATGATCGGTGTTACAGTTGAACTAGCGTTTTTGCTAATATAATCTAAGTCCATCTCTGCTAACTTATCACCTTGTTTCACTTCTTGATCAGCTTCAACAAAGAGTTTGAAGCCTTCTCCATTTAGACTGACTGTATCAATTCCCATATGAACGAGGATTTCAACACCATCAGGCGTGATGAGTCCAATTGCGTGCTTCGTAGGGAAGATCGTAGCGATTTTCCCGTCAACAGGAGAAACAACTAATCCTTCCGTAGGCTCAATCGCAAATCCATCACCCATCATTTTTTCAGCAAAAACGGGATCAGGTACTGCCGTAATTGGGCGTAACTTACCAGTCAGTGGTGAAGCAATTGCTATTTTAACAGCTGTGTTAGCCGCTTTTGGCTCATCTTCAATGGTAATTGGTTTAACTGCTCGTCCAGCCATAATATGCTTAATGTTTGTACAAATACGCTCTGCTTTAGGTCCAAAAATAACTTGAACACTATCGCCGACTTCCATGACACCAGAAGCGCCAAGTTCTTTAAAGCGATTTTTACTGGCAACAAGAGTTTTGTCTTTTACATTGACACGAAGGCGTGTAATACAAGCTTCCATGAATGTGATATTCTCTGCTCCGCCCAATGCTTCAAGTGTTTGAGCTGCAACATCATCATGTGCAACACTACCAGTTTCTGTCACCTCATCATCGTCGCGTCCAGGGATTTTGACCATGAATTTGGTAATAACCCAACGGAAAGTGAAATAATAAACAAATGCGTAACCGATCCCGATGAGAATAGCGATCCACCAAGGTTCTTTGTTTGGTAGGACGTTCAGGAAGAAGAAATCAATCAGACCACCTGAGAATGTGAGTCCTAGGTTAAGACCAAAGAATGCCATTAAGGCGAACGCGACACCTGCCATAAAGCAGTGCCATACATACAGTAATGGTACAACGAACAAGAATGTGAATTCAATTGGCTCTGTAATACCAGTTAAGAATGAAGTGAATCCACCAGAGCCGTATACTCCAGCAGCGAATTTCTTTTTCGAAACATCTTTTACTGTGTGATACATGGCTAATGCTGCTGCTGGTAAACCGAACATCATAATGATGAACTTACCTTGCATAAAGTAACCAGATGTAAATTCAACGCCGTCTTTTAACTGCGCAAACCAAATAGATTGGTCACCGTGAACAATATCCCCAGCAGTCGTTGTGTAAGATCCAAACTCATACCAGAATGGTGTATACCAAATATGGTGTAGTCCGAAAGGAACTAAGGCACGCTCAACGAATCCGAAAACAAATGCGGCAACGACTGTGTTACTATCAATCATCGCTTGAGAAAATTCGCGAATAAAGTTGCCGATTGGTGGCCAAATGATGCAGAGTAGTCCTGCTAACGGCAATGCTAAAGCTGCACCCATAATTGGAACTAATCGTTTACCAGCAAAGAATCCTAGGTAAGGTGGTAACTCTACTTGGTGGAATTTATTAAAGCACCAGGCGGCAAGTAAACCGACCATGATACCACCAAATACCCCAGTAGCAAGTGTTGGAATTCCGAGTACCAATGCATACTGCGGGTCACCTGTTGCCATTTCAGGCGTAATGTTTAAGAAGAGCCCAATTCCTTTGTTCATGATGAGATAGGCAACAATTGCCGCAAGTGCTGCAGCGCCCTCTCCACCAGCGAGTCCGATTGCAACCCCAACTGCAAAGATAAGAGGGAGGTTGGCGAAAATAACATCACCACAACCTGCCATTACCTCAGCAAAACGTTGTATAAAATGTGCGTCTAAAAAAGGTAAGTAGTGCAAAGTGGATTCCTGCTGTAAAGCAGAACCAAGTGCTAATAGCAATCCAGCAGCTGGTAAAATCGCAACTGGAAGCATCAGTGCTTTACCAACCTGCTGCAAAACCTTAAATATGCCCTTACCAAAATTCTTCATTTTCTTCCTCCTTTTGTTTGTTCTGAGACGTAAGATCTACGTGAAGTGTACCCATGGAACAGACCTATTGCAGAACATATTTCTAAACTTGTTACTTCAAAGCTTCATAGTCCGCAAGAATAGATAAAATGTCAAAAATGAGCCAAGTTTATCGTCATGGCAGTTCGTGCGATTAAAATAGATATTACCCCAGCAATAAGTATTATATCAAAAAACTACCAAGTTAAAAGCGATAATTGAACAGAAATAAACAAAATCGATCAGATGCGGACAAAATAAACCTTTTTAGCTCAAGTATAATACTACAAAATTGGATATATTTCTATAGTTTTCTTGCTGATTTACAACTTATTTTCAAAGGGTTTTTTATCAGAATAGAATGACACTTATCTCTGAGTCTGAGACTGTACATAGAAAAGCATCCAGAGTGGTCAGTGCTGATCACTCTAGATGCAGTTTTTTGTGTATTTAGTTGATGTGATGATAGACGAAACTATTCTTCTGTGATGGATGGTAGATGACTTAAATTATTAGCTTCACTTTCATCAGGAAGTGATTTTAAATACTCGCCACCTTTGTTGGTTGCAACGCCAACACCTTGAATTTCACCATTTTTCGCAAGTTGTATGCCTTCTTGTTTTGTCACAGTTCGGCCATCACTGAGCTGATACCCAGTAATTCGCCCATCTGATTTCACGAGTGCGACAATTTGTTCGGCATCCTCATTAACTGCTGGAAT
>JAVBKE010000173.1:0-24082 GCA_031554185.1 Caryophanales bacterium | reverse complement strand
GGCGATTGCTGTCCAGAATGATCAAAATATCTACTTCACAGAAAGAACTGGTTCAATTCGCAAAATAGAAGATGGAAAATTAGCTGAAAAGCCTTTAATCACATTTCCAGCACCATTCACAGATGCGGGAGAAGGTGGTCTACTTGGACTCGCGCTTGACCCCTCTTTCTCAAGCAACCACTATGTGTACGTATTTCATAGCTATAATGATCAAGGGAAAATACTGAATAAAGTTGTTCGTCTAGTTGAGAAAAATCATCAGCTGACTATTGATCGTGACTTACTAGTAGGGATTCCAGCGGGTGAAATTCATAATGCAGGACGATTAAAAATTTCACCAGACCACAAATTATTTATTACAGTGGGAGATGCAGCTAATGCAAACTTGGCACAAGATTTAAACAGTCTTGCTGGAAAAATACTACGTATTAATTTAGATGGTTCGATTCCAAAGGATAATCCGTTTCCTGAATCACCAGTTTATAGCTTTGGACATCGTGACCCCCAAGGGTTAGTCTGGGGGGGAGATGAAAAGCTATATGTATCAGAGCATGGCGAAACAGCGCATGATGAAATGAACTTATTGGTAAAAGGTGGGAACTACGGCTGGCCAGTAATTGAAGGAAAAGATACTGCAGTGGGTATGGTATCGCCGCTGACTGAGAGCGGGGAAGAGACATGGGCACCAGCAGGAATGGATTTCATTACAGAAGGGCCGTGGAAGGGGAAATTGCTTGTTGCCACCTTGCGTGGGCAACAACTACTGACATTTTCACTGAACGATGATGGTACAGCAATCACGGAAGTAAATCACTACCTTAAAGGCCAGTTTGGAAGGCTTAGGGATGTAGCAATGGCAGAGGATGGATCAATTTATTTATCAACTAGTAATCGTGATGGAAGAGGAATTCCAAATCAAAATGATGATAAGATCATCAAACTTGTACCAAAAGTCCAGGCAGAATAGACAAAATGACATTGAACGGTGCTGTTCAATGTCATTTTTAGGCTCACTAGTTCTCTATTACTGGTGAACGTTTTAATTGCTGCAGCATCATCAGAAAAAGAAAGAATATCGCTAAATTTGCAACGCTTGCTGCCCAAGAAATGAATGGTACGGCTACATAACTAAGGATTCCAACCATAATCGAGAGGTAAAACAAACGCATGATCTTTACCGCATTTTCTTGATTTTCACGATCCTGATAAAATTGCTCAAACCCCTTACAGAAGAAATATTGTAATAAGATGGTAGCAATGGGCATTAAAAAGGAGAGGACAAAAAACACAGTATTACCTGCGAAGGAGACTGATAAGATCATTCCTAGTACAAAAACAAATTTAACATAGACAACTTTTCTTGCGTTATTGAAGTAGCCGTTCCAATCAGACACTTTTGAAAGTCCCATAGCTAGTAAAATAAACCGGACCAATGAGGGTGTATATAAAAGAAAAATAAAGAAATAAACTGTTTCAAATGAATGGCTAGCGGCTGTGTTTGAAGCTAGCAATAGAATAGCCAAAATTGAGAGGAAAAAGGGAACGATAATCCCTAACGATATTTGGCGGATGGCTGCTAATGGAAATTGGTTTGATTGATTCTGCAATATGTCACCTCGTTATTTTCTTGATACATTAATTTACCAATTAAATTTATTGTTGTTAATAGCAATCCTCACGACATCTTTTCAGACGAAGTGAGGATTGTCATTTTACTTTTTCGTTTCTAAATACTCATCGTAAGTCATTTGCTTATCGATTATGCCATCCGCTGTAATTTCAATCACGCGGTTAGCGATCGTTTGGATAAACTGATGATCATGTGATGTGAAAATCATCGACCCTTTGAATTGCGTAAGTCCGTTGTTCACGGCTGTTATAGATTCCAAGTCCAAGTGATTGGTCGGTTCATCCAGTACTAGGACGTTCGCGTTTGCTAGCATCATTTTAGATAGCATACAACGAACTTTTTCGCCACCTGATAAGACTTTTGCTTTTTTTAGTACTTCTTCGCCGGAGAATAACATTCTGCCTAGGAAGCCGCGAAGGAACGACTCTGTTTCATCCTGAGGGGAGAATTGTCTAAGCCATTCAACGAGATTCAAATCACTGTCTTCGAAGAATTCTCCGTTTTCTTTAGGGAAGTAGGCACGTGACGTCGTGATCCCCCATCGAAAAGAGCCACTATCTGCCTCTACTTCACCCATTAAAATTTTTAAGAAAGTCGTTTTGGCAATGTCATTATCGCCTAGTAAAACTATTTTATCGCCTTTATTCATTGAGAATTTGATATTGTTTAATACTTTTTCACCATCGACTGTTTTTGAAATATCTTCAACAAACAAGAGATCATTTCCAACTTCACGCTCTTGTGCAAATCCAACATAAGGATAACGGCGTGAAGAAGGGCGAATGTCATCTAATGTGATTTTCTCAAGAAGTTTCTTCCGTGAAGTGGCTTGCTTTGATTTAGAAGCATTCGCGCTAAAGCGTGCAACAAAGGCTTGTAATTCCTTGATTTTTTCTTCTTTTTTCTTATTTTGATCTTGTGCCATTTTTTGTGCTAATTGGCTAGATTCATACCAGAAATCATAGTTTCCAACGTAGATTTGAATTTTACCAAAATCAACGTCTGCAATGTGCGTACACACTTTGTTTAGAAAGTGGCGGTCATGTGACACGACGATGACTGTATTTTCAAAGTTGATCAGAAACTCCTCTAACCATGCAATGGCCTTAATATCAAGATTATTGGTTGGCTCATCGAGGAGTAAAACATCTGGTTTGCCGAATAACGCTTGGGCAAGAAGGACTTTTACTTTTTCTCCTGCTTCAAGATCACCCATTAAGCGGTGATGGTAAGACTCGCCAATGCCAAGTCCACTGAGAAGTACTGCAGCGTCTGATTCAGCTTCCCAGCCGTTCATGTCGGCAAACTCGCCTTCAAGTTCAGCGGCACGCATACCATCTGCATCTGAGAAATCCTCTTTCATATAGATGGCATCTTTCTCTTTCATAACTTCAAATAGGCGCGAGTGTCCCATAATGACAGTTTGTAATACTTCCGTTTCATCAAATTCAAACTGATTTTGATTCAGCATGGCAAGGCGCTCGCCTGGTGACATAGATACAGATCCAGATTGTGTTTCAATTTCACCGGATAAAATCTTTAAAAAGGTTGATTTACCAGCACCATTTGCGCCAATCAAACCATAGCAATTTCCAGGTGTAAATTTCAAATTCACATCCTCAAATAGCTTTCTATCAGCAAAACGTAAAGATACATTGCTTACTGTAATCATAATACTCCTCCATGTGTTTAACGCTTTATTTTATATGGCTTTATTCATAAATGCACATCTAAATATTATAGCAGAATATACTGCAGAATTCCATGCCTAATGCGTGTCCTGGTAGATTGCCCCAGCATTGAGCAATCCCATAGTGGCAAGTAGCCCTTTTCTTTTGATCAAAGGTATTAGCCCGTGTCCACCTTTTCTGGACTTACATATTCTATAAATGTAAGTGCAATCCCTGTTCTGACGCTATGGAAATGGCTTCAGAAGGAATTTCCTTAAAATACACTGAGTGAATACTTCGCCACTCGGTAAAGGAGGAATGAGAATGAGTGATTTTCAAAAAGGTGACAAAGTGGCATCGGAAAGTTTGATCAATTTAATTGTAGATAAAACTTTCAAAAATCATAAGCTTGGTTCTGACGGTTCAGTTTTATCGAAAGAGGAAGCAGATCGCCTGATGGAAACTGTAAAAATCCTTCAAGGTCAAGCGGAAAAGTTTTTAACCATGCCAAGTAAAAGGATTGTTTCTGAGGGCACTGGCGCAAGTAAATTCGTGCCTAAAAATAGAAGAACATCTAGCGAAGATAAATAAACTAACAAGGAGGAAAAGAAGTTATGTACTATGACTATGATAAAATGCATGACGAGGTTGAGGTAGAGCAAGAGGCAAAAATGTTTAACAAAGAGTTTCAGTTAATTGATGAGTTAGTGGTTGTAAAAGACTCATGCGATGTAACTGTTTATATCACTGACAAACAATTTGCACTTTCTCTTCAAGGCGCTCTTCAAGCAGCAATCGTTGTGATTTTGCAATTGCATACTGGAAGCCATAAGAAAGCGATTGAAGTTTCTCAAGAGCTTTTCCAATCTTCTAAAATCAAGCAAATCACAAAGCAAAAATTTATTGTTTCACATTCGAAAAATGTCTATATTGAGTCAACTGACCAGCAAGCAGCTGTTAACATTCAAATTCTTGTTCAGCTATTACTAGCTGTTATTAAGAAAGTTAATTTTTAATCTGTAGGTTAATTCAATAGTGGGACTTTAGTTAGTGGGTAGAAAAATGCCAGCATCATGACTAATCTTCATGATGCTGGCTTTGATTGCGGTCAATTCCAGCGTTTTTTTCGTATAAATTAGGCCGTTTTCGGGGATAATGCCTAGGAGGTAGGTCTCGAAATAAGTCAATTCGACCTGCATTACATCGCTAGGCAGTTTCATTGCTGTTTGTCATTAGACCTTGTTAAAATAGGTGTATACTTTGCGGAATATTCTCTTCTAACCTAGAAGGTGGCATTCCGCAAATTTTAACATCATTGGAGCGTTTATCATGATAAGGAGGGATTTCTATGTTTCATCGAAAAGTTGTTGAAGAAGTTATACCCGTGGAAACTGCTGTTTGGAATTGCACGTCAGAATCCTGTATTACCTGGGTTCGTGATAATTTTAAAAATGCAGATGTCCCCACTTGTCCCGTATGCAGTAGTGGTATGGAGCAAAGCACAAAGATGTTGCCTGCTGTAGAAAACCCATTGCAAATGGAGTAGGCGTGAATAATTTCTGATAAACCAGAGAAAATAATCTTGTTAGAAATTTTGTGTGCATGGATAATTCGTTATTCATGCTAGATGCAGAAGGGACAAGCTTATGTTAAAAGTGCGCGATATCATGACGACAAAGGTAGACTTTTGTACACCTGATGATAATATTTATGAAGTTGCTACGAAAATGAAGCAGGATGATGTTGGGATGATCCCGATTGTTGATAAAGGAGCTGTTATTGGCGTTATCACTGATCGTGATCTTGTCATCAGCGGTACTGCAATGAAGAAACCTGGTTCCACTGAGGTGACTCATTTGATGACCAGAGATGTGATATCAGGAAACCCAGATATGTCATGCGAAGAAGCAGCTGATATCATGGCAAAACATCAAATTAGGCGTTTACCGATTATTGAAAATAAAAAGCTTGTTGGGATTATTTCTTTAGGTGATTTAGCTAGCCAAGTGAAGACAGAGGACTTAGCTGCTTCTGCACTTCAGGATATTTCCGAGGATAACTTTTTTTAAAAATTTGTTTAGCGATAGAAAATCTTTGGTGAGTTAATTGCCAAAGTTTTTTTATGTTGGGCTGTGTTCTGGGTGGCAACTAGCGCAGCATTTTCAAGGCTATAAGCGTAAGCAAAATTATTCTTTGTACGCTATAATGAATGGAAAAGGAGGCGCTTTTATGAGTAACGTTTTGGTGTTTGGTGGGACGAGATATTTTGGAAGACGGCTTGTGTCACAGCTTTTGGACAATGGCGATCATGTGACGATTGCAACCAGAGGGCGTTCGAAGGACGACTTTGGAAATAGGGTAGAGCGGCTGACGGTAGATCGTAGTTCTCGCACAGAAATGACGCGTGTTTTTTCAGCTACAGGTAATTGGGATGTTGTCTATGATAATATTTGTTATACACCTCAGGATGCTCAAATTGCTGTTGATCTTTTTACTGATAAGGTCGGTCACTGGGTGTATACTTCATCGATGTCTGTGTACAAACGTCATGGTGGTTTGCTTGAAACGGATTTTGATCCTGTAGATTATGCTTATGACTTGTCTAGTGAGGGGCTTGATTATGGTGAGGCTAAGCGTCAGGCAGAGGCTGCCTTTGCCCAGAATCCAGCGTTTAGATCGAGTGCAGTCAGGTTCCCAATTGTGCTTGGAGAGGACGACTATACGAGACGCTTACATTTTCATGTCGAACATGTTCAGCAGAAACATGCGATTGGATTTCCGACACTTGATGCGAAAATTTCGTTTATTTCTTCTGCGGAAGCAGCAAATTTCTTGTTTTGGCTGGGACGAACAAATCCAGCAGGTCAGGTTAATGCCTGTTCTAATGGAACGATAAGCCTGCAAGATTTAGTCAAATTGATTGAGAATGAGACCGGCGAAAAGGCGATTATCGAAAAGGATGGCGATAATGAATACTCGTCACCATTTGGTATTGAGCAGGACTGGACCTTGAGTAATGAAAAAGCGCTGGCATTAGGGTTTCGGTTTGGCAACCTCAGTGATTGGTTACCAACATTAGTTCATAATATCGCACATACTAAGTGATGGAAATATAACGCAAAAATACCTCTCCACTAGTAGCTGTATTGGATATTAGTGGAGAGGCTTTAATTTACACTATTTTACTTTTATTCTAGAGGAGAAATCAACCTTATCTAAAGGTATTACTTTTGTTTTCTTCACCTTTTTATAGCCCAGCCACAGTGCCAGAAATAGTGGTACCCCGATATAGACTGCGATCAGTCCCAACCATTCAATGTCGCCGCCACTCATGAAAATATCATATCCTTGTCCAATAATGATGACAATACAGATAATAAAAGCGAAAATAGGGCCGAACGGAAACCATTTTGCACGGTATGGAAGATCATTTAGATCATGCCCTTGCGCAACGTAGGCCTTACGAAAACGATAATGGGTGATTGCGATACCAACCCAGACGATAAACCCTGACATCCCCGAAGCGGCTAACAACCAACCATAGACAGCACCTTCTCCAAGGCCACCACCAGTAAGAGCAGTCAAGAAAGCGATGGAGCCTACTAATGTTGTTGCTAGTAAGGCATTGATTGGAATTCCACGCGAGTTGACTTTTGCTAAGAATTTAGGTGCTTTGCCTTCAACAGCAAGTGTCCAAAGCATTCTAGTTGATGCGTACATACCAGAGTTTCCTGCTGAAAGAACAGAGGTTAGGATGATCGCATTCATCGCAGAAGCTGCAAAGGTGACCCCGATATGTTCAAACACCAATGTAAATGGACTTGTCGCCACCGTATCACTTGCCAAACTTGGTGTTGTGAAAGGAATAATCAACGCGATCACAAAGATCGAGAGAATATAGAACAACAGAATGCGCCAGAATACGCTTCGAATGGCACGAGGAATATTTTTCTCTGGATCTTCACTTTCTCCAGCCGCAACACCTAATAATTCAGTTCCTTGAAAGGAAAAGCCGGCAATCATAAACACACCAAACATCGCCATAAAACCATTATGAAAAGGGCCATCCGCAATCGTAAAATTTTCAAATCCTAATGGATCGCCTCCACCAAGAACTCCGAAAATAATACCAAATGAAGTGAAGAGAAATACAATGACTGTAACGACTTTAATCATCGCAAACCAGTATTCCGCTTCACCAAATCCTCGCACCGACATGATGTTTAATAGAAAAATAATTCCGAGAAAGAGTGCGCTCCAGATAATCGGTGGTGCGTCTTTAAACCAATACTGCATAATAAGTGCAGCTGCTACTAACTCTGCTGCAACAGTAATCGCCCAGTTATACCAATAGTTCCAACCCATTGCAAATCCGAATGCTGGATCTACGAATTTAGTCGCATATGTACTAAAAGAACCCGAAACGGGCATGAATGCCGCCATTTCAGCGAGGCTTGTCATAACGAAATAGACCATAATGCCAATGATTGCATAGGCCAAAAGTGCACCTCCGGGACCAGCAGTATGCAATGCATTACCACTTGCTAGGAATAACCCCGTCCCAATCGCACCACCAAGTGAAATCATCACTAAGTGCCGCGACTTCAGGTTCCTTTTTAACTCAGGTACTTCAATTTCTTCTGCTTTTAGCTTTTCCATGCCTACATCTCCCCAATGTTAATTTCTTTTCGAAGGAATTGAAACTGTCAATAATACACAGTTCCTTCTCCTCCATAAGATAGCACAACACAATTGAATGTTTACGTTCACTTACATTGTATAAAAATGCAAGAATTAGGGTGTTTTAAAACGCTTTATAAAACCACACTAAGTAAACAATTGTGACAGTCCTGTTCCTTTCGGATGACAGTCCCAGCGTATACACAAGAGACTTGTATACACTTCGGCGATTTTTCCTTTCGAATACGCTATGAGCGGTATCTCTACTACCTTACGTAATCTACTTTTAAAAGCCGCGACCTCTACCTCACTGTTTAGAGTAAGGCATTATTCAATTTTGTGAATACTTTCATACCATTTTAGCTACTTTGTAATAAGATTGCAAATATATTTTCTCGAGTTCTAGCATGAAAACTCGAATAAGGACAGGATTAAGGACGTTTAACTACATTAAAATTATTTTATAGTCAGCGATATTTAATTGGTATTAATGAATTTTTATGCGTTTTTTTATACGCGATTAACAAAATAATGGCAACTTGAGAAATAAAACAAAAGTTGTTTGGGAATATTATTGTTTATGAAATAGGAACGAAGGTGATTCGCATGGTTTCAAATGTAAAAATGCATGAAGTTTTCATCCAGGCAATCCGTGAAGAATTTAATTATACTGGCGATTTAATCATCCGTGAGGTTGAAAAAGAAGGAGAAAACATCTCCATTGTTTTTATTGATACCTTAATTGATGAAATCAAATTAAAAACGTATGTACTAGGACCAATTGCAGAAAGTCCAAAAGGACCTTGGAAAAATGTGATTTTGGCCAAGAATGTTTTTGAAACTGAAAGTATTCAAATTGCTGTGGAAGGCATGCTGAAAGGAAATTGTGCGCTGATAACGGATCAGTCTACAAGTATTTTTTTATTAGATGTTGCCTCGACTAGTTCGAGGCCAATTTCAGAGTCGATCACTGAACAAGCCATGAAAGGTGCCCATGATGGCTTTGTTGAGAGCATTATCCTAAATATTTATCAAATTAGAAAACGGGTTGAAAGTAATCAACTCACAGTGAAATATAAGGTAAAGGGCGAGTACTCAAAATCTAAGATTGCTGTTCTCTATATGAATGACCTTGTAAACAAAGATATGTTAAAAGAGGTTGAACGGAGAATTTCTCGGATTTCAGTGGATTACTTACAAAATCCCGGCACTGTCATTGAATCACTAGAAGACTCATCATTTTCTCCTTTTCCTCAGATGCTCCATACCGAGCGCCCTGATAGGGTGGCTGCCAATCTGATGGACGGCAAGATTGTGCTTGTGATGGATGGGAGTCCCGTTGTTTTAATCGTTCCATCTACTTTTGAAAGTTTTTATCAAACAGCTGAAGATTATAATAGCCGATGGTATTTCAGTAGCATGATCAGATTGATCCGCTATGCTAGTTTCTTTATCACATTAATGCTACCAGGGATTTATATCGCTTTGGTGACCTTCCATATTGACTTGATTCCAACTGAGTTGATCTTTTCAATGCAAGCATCCATTAATGCTGTACCGCTTCCACCAATAGCCGAGGCTTTATTGATGCAACTGACCATTGAGTTGGTGCGTGAAGTTTCGGTGAGGTTACCAAAGGCCATAGCTAGTACAGTGGGTCTGGTTGGTGCGATATTAATTGGTCAGGCCGTGGTGTCTGCAGGGCTACTTTCCAATATTATTATCATTATTGCTGCACTAGCAGCATTGACATCGTTCGTGTCACCATCAATTGAGATGAGCAATACAACGCGTCTCCTCAGCTTTCCAATCATGATTTTAGCCTATATGTTGGGGTTATTGGGTGTGACCATTGGGTTGTTCTTTATCATTTTCCATCTTTGCACACTACGCTCTTTTGGCGCACCTTACTTTGCAGCACTTGCACCGTTTCGTCCAAAAGAACTTTCAGATACAGTCATTCGGATTCCGTTTTGGAAAATGAACCGCCGGGAATTAATGGTGAAGAGTAGTAAAAAAACAAAAGAATATGGGTCGAGGTCGTGGCAGCATGATAAAGAATAACAGTATCAGTCCAACACAATTGTTTTTCATTCTCCTTCTCACGCAGTTAGGTGCTACCTTTTCGTCAGGATATCGTAGTTTGATGATAATCACGGGAAATGATGGGTGGTGGATTATCCTCATTGCCGGTCTCGTTAAACAAATGATTTTGTTTGCAATGTGGTATAGCATCAAAAAATTTCCCGATCTATCAGGTAGCGAAATGTTGAAGAAGCATTTTGGTGCGGCACTTGGGGTTGTGATTAACTGGCTCTATGTGCTCTATTTTATGATGGTGATCATCTACTTACTGTGTAGTTATTCGAAAATAATGAATATTTGGGTGTTTCCGCAAACACCGCCATGGGTTCTCATACTACTCGGTGTCGTGATCATCCTTTACACAGCGCGACATAATATTCAAAGCCATGCTTACATGCATAGCTTCGGTTTTCTATTTATTTTTTTCGTGGTTGCAGTCTTATTGGTGTCATTATATGTTGCCAATATTGATTATTTATTTCCACTATTTCATATCAAATGGACACCGCTTGTCAGAGGAATTGGTACTGCGCTCTTTATGATGATTGGTTTTGAAACCGCTTTCTTCTATATGAGATATGTTAGACCCGAAAAACCGAAAAATGTGTTAATCGCGGTGTCAGCAGCGAACATCGTATCAACAATACTATTTCTTCTAATCGTACTCGTTTCAACTTTAGGATATACCGTGAGCGAATTCGGGGCAACACCACTTCCTGTGAATACATTGGCGAAAAGTTTTAGCTTTGGCATTCTCACACGCTTTGATATTGTCTACTTATTACCTTGGACATGGATTGTGCTCACCGCTATCATGAGTTATGCATTTCTACTCAATCGGCGCATCTCTGAAGGGTTAGGTAAGATGATCCCGCTAACGAGAATTATTTGGGTTACATCGTTTATCATCATGGTTGTTGCTGTCCTGTTTTCGACAATTACCAGAGTCATGATGCTTCAAACGGCATTACAATACTTTTTTATAATTAATGCTGTTGCCATTCCTGTCATTGCCTTAGTGATTATCCTATTCAAAAGGAGGCTTCATAGAGATGTTTAAGAAGAGCTTGTTCATCATGATCATGTCAACGATATTCTTAGCAGGATGCTGGGATCAGCTTGAATTCAAAAATATTCGGTTACCAACAGTCCTCAGTTTTGACACCACCAAATCGGATGAATTACTGGGGACGGCTATTATTCGGATTCCTGTTGGAACAAGCGTCGGACAAACTAGTATGAAGAATGAGAAGATCATGGAGAAGGGGAAAACCCCTAGTGATTGCACAGATGGATGGACCGAAAAAACAGCTGGGGGTATTGATTTTTCGCAGATTCATGTTGTTTTATTAGGCGAGGATTTGGCTAAGAAACAGTTCAATCAAATTGTCTATGATATCTCCACATTTCAAAAAGCGTCGTATACGGTAGAAGTGGCGGTAGTTGAAGGAAAAGCATCAAAGGCACTCGTTAACCGAAAAGATAAGACTTCATTGACCGATGAGTATCTAGGAGAGCTGTTAAAAGGCGGTGTTAAATCGCAAAAGATACCAGATTCAACGTTGAAAATTGTCCATACGGATATTTACGATGAAGGAATCGACAATGTGGTACCGTTTATTAAAAAAGATAAACAAAAAGGCTACCTTCGCCTGAACGGAGTCGCCCTGATGTCAGAGGACGGCTACACTGGTAAAACACTTTCACCCGATCTAACAAGCTTACTGATGGTGTTTAGAGGAGCAGAAAATATCAATGATAATTGGGATCTATCGGGCGCAGGTTTTGATGATTTAGTAGTCCGGCTCCGCGATACGGATGTTGATAAGGCGTTTGGTGATGTAACTGATGGTAAACTACCTGTAAAACTGGATCTCGATGCAGAAGTTGTTTTACGAAAAAATACACGAATGGGTGTTAAAGATAAAGCAGAGTTAGAAAAGTTAAACAAAGAATTATCGACACATTATACCGAAGAAGCAAATGAAATGTTTGACAAGCTTTCGAAAGCAGACTGTGATGCACTAGGGCTTGGTAGAGATCTTATCGCTTATCACCCAGCACTATGGGACAAAATTAAAGGGGAAGATTACTACAAGAAGATTGATGTAACACCAGAGGTTCATGTAAATATCATCGAAGCCAATGTGCAAAATCGCTAAAATATGATCAGGCATATATCTCGAATAGAGCACTTTTTGCCTGTGCTATAAGGAAAATAAACTTGGCATTTTCTTCAGATCCCAAGTGGCGGGTTACAAGCGTTAGCCAGCTAGAATTCCATTCCTTGAAACACTCTTATACAATAAAAAGCATTTGGTTTAACGAATAAAAGAGCTTTGGCCAAAAAAATAGACAGTTTTGGCCAAATTTTTTGTATGACGGAGGCTCATTAGTGTGATACAATGTGTATTATTTTAAATGGCTAGTGAAAGCGGTGACAATGTGTCTTCATTTAAACGTTTACTTATTGGGAAACCAATGCAATCCGATGAACTGGGAGATCAGAAACTTTCCAAATTAAAGGGACTCGCGATTCTATCATCCGATGCGCTTTCGTCAGTGGCTTATGGTACGGAGCAAATTCTACTCGTATTGGCCGCTTTTGGTGCAGCCTCTTTCTGGTATACTTTACCGATTGCACTTGGGATTCTCGTTTTATTATTTGCACTTATTATGTCTTATCGGCAAATTATCTTTGCATACCCTCAAGGGGGTGGCGCCTATATGGTTTCCAAGGAGAATATAGGTGTTAACTACGGTCTAATAGCAGGAGGGTCCTTGCTGGTAGACTACATTCTAACAGTCGCGGTTTCTGTGTCGGCAGGTGCTGATGCGTTTACATCAGCTTTTCCAAGCTTGCATGAGCATACCGTGCCGATTGCGATTTTCTTCGTTATCTTTATTACGATTCTAAATTTACGTGGTATTACAGAATCAGCAACGATTTTAATGTTTCCAGTTTACATATTCGCAGTTTCGATTATTATCATGATTGTCGTAGGAATTTATCATGTAATCGTTGGTGATGTTCCGCCGACTTTGCACCCAACCATCGGAACACCAGTCGCGGGTGTGACAACGCTTGTGCTCCTGCGTGCGTTTGCTTCTGGTACTTCTGCATTAACAGGGGTTGAAGCGATTTCCAATGCGATTCCGAATTTTAAAGATCCAGCACCGAAGAATGCAGCAAAAACACTTGTGTTAATGGGAACGATACTTGCGCTATTATTTACAGGGATCACTTTCTTAGCGTTCTACTATGGTATCGGACCTAATGAAACAGAAACGGTCGTGTCTCAGATAGCTGAAACGACATTTGGCCGTGGACTGATGTACTTCATAATTCAAGGTGCAACAACTTTGATTCTCGTTCTTGCTGCCAATACTGGATTCTCTGCATTCCCGCAATTGGCGTTTAACTTAGCAAAGGATGGCTTTATTCCGCGGATGTTTACGATGCGTGGTGACCGACTAGGCTATTCAAATGGGATTATCGTGTTAGGTGTTGCCTCAATTATTCTCATTATTATTTTTAATGGTAAAACTGAATCGTTAATTCCGCTCTATGCTGTAGGGGTATTTATTCCGTTTACGCTTTCACAAACTGGGATGATTATTAAGTGGTTTCGTGAACGATCAAATGGCTGGATTAGAAAAATGCTGGCTAATCTTCTTGGCGCAACGATCTCATTCCTAGTTCTGATGATCTTTTTCGTTACAAAGTTCTCACAAGTATGGTTCGTACTTATTTTCCTTCCAGCGATTGTTTTCTTGTTCCACCGGATTCACAATCATTATGCTTCGGTTGGCAAGCAGTTACGAGTTGAACCTGATGACCGCGCAGAAACATTTGATGGCAATGTAATTGTAGTACCAGTTGCTGGGATCACAAAAGTTGTCGAGAACTCACTGAACTATGCTAAATCGATTACACCTAATGTGTATGCAGTGTATGTTTCTTTTGATAAGGAAGAAGAAAAGCGCTTCGAAGAGAAGTGGAAACAATGGCATCCAGATGTGCGACTTGTGACCATTCATTCCAAATATCGAAGCCTACTAACACCAATTGTCAAATTTATTTCGACTGTTGAAGCAAAAGCACAGGAAAACAATTTGCAAGTCACGGTTGTCATTCCACAGTTTATTACCAAGAAATCTTGGCATAACGTGCTGCACAATCAATCAAGTTGGCTGATCAAAACTTACTTGCTCTTCAAAAAGGATGTCATTGTGACAACAATTCCATATCACTTTAAAGAGTAATGGTATCGATAAAAGTTCGGCGAGACTGATTCCCCTGTAGAGCTAGATAAAAAACGTGATATTTTCTTGCATAATAGTGTAAAATAACATGAATGGAATGGAGGATTCAAATGGATAAATTAGTATGTAATAATGGCGTGCGCGTTGTGCTTGAAAACATCCCAACAGTACGCTCGGTAGCCATTGGTTTATGGATGAAAACCGGTTCTCGTAATGAAACTGCTATTAACAACGGAATTTCACATTTTATAGAGCATATGTTTTTCAAAGGTACGGCTACGCGTTCTGCTAAGGATATTGCAGAGTGCTTCGATGGCATCGGTGGACAGGTTAATGCCTTTACATCTAAGGAGTATACTTGTTATTACGCAAAGGTGCTTGATAGCCACGCTGATTTTGCATTAGAAGTTCTTGCAGACATGTTCTTTAACTCAACTTTCCTTGAAGAGGAAATGGCGAAGGAAAAGAATGTTGTTTTTGAAGAAATCAAAATGTACGAAGATACACCAGATGACATGGTTCATGATTTATTGGGCCGTGCTACATACGGCAGTAATGCGCTGGGCTATCCGATTTTGGGAACAGAAGATACATTAAATACTTTTACAAGTGATACCTTGAAAAATTATATTAATGAGTGTTATACACCTGATAAAATCGTCGTTTCGATTGCGGGAAATGTAGATAAAAGTTTCATGAAAAAAGCGGAAGCGATTTTCGGAAGCTTCACTAGAAATACGAGCGGGTGTGCGCCATCAAAGCCAGAGTTCCATTTTGAAAATATCTACAAGAAAAAAGAAACAGAACAAGCACATTTGGTGTTAGGTTACGAAGGACTCGATGCAGGTCATCAAGATATCTATAGCCTCATTATTATGAATAACATCTTAGGTGGATCAATGAGTAGTCGCCTGTTTCAAGATGTTCGAGAACAAAGAGGGCTTGCCTATAGTATTTATTCATACCATTCATCGTTTCAAGATTCAGGCGTTGTGGCGATCTACGGTGGTACTGGTGCAAATCAAGTTGCAACATTACTGGAAACAATTCAGGAAACGCTCGGTAACTTCAAAAAAGAAGGCATTACTGAGAAAGAGCTAAAGAATGCAAAAGAGCAGCTAAAAGGAAATTTGATGTTGTCATTGGAAAGCACAAATGCACGGATGACTCGAAACGGGAAAAATGAGTTATTACTTGGAAAGCATCGGTCATTAGACGAAGTTGTTCAACTCATTGATCAAGTAAATGCCGCTAGTGTTCAAGCGATGACAGAACGCACATTTGGTGATAAGCATTCGTCGGCATTAATTGGACCACAAAATATATTTTAACTGAAAAGATAATTATGAGATCATATCCATGGTGGATCTGGTCTCATTTTCATATGACAATAAACCCTTTTGCTCAGGTGCACAAAAAACCACGCCGTGGATCAAATGCCCAAGCAGCGTAGTTTTGTCGTTCGATTTCTGATGGAAGGTATTCAAGCCTCCAACATGCAGTGTGTTAGTTCACCGATTAGTAAAGAAAACTTGCCCCAACAATCACTAAAAGTATGAACAGCACAACGATAAGGGCAAAGCCATTTTTGTGAACGAAACCGTCTCCCATGATAAATCCCCTTTCAAAAGTCCGATTACTTCAATCACATCATATGCCTATTGTAGAAAATGTGTTTAGGTATTTGCCCATATTTATCACTTGAATTGTATTTGTGGGAAAATTGTTCAAGGTCTTCATTGTCTTTAATCTATAAGTGAAATTCGTCCACATTGATCAGTTTATGGTGCGATAAATAGAAGAAATTATTTGTCTATAATTGGTTATTAATTGGTTTTCAATTGTATGAAAAATGATTTGTATATCTGGTATAATGAAGAAGTAAATTTATTTTAAGAAAAAGATCCGTCTCACGCCAAATCTTTGAATTGGTAAATGAGATATGTGCTAGGGATGTCCTGCAATAAATGCATGATGGGTAATGAAGTGTTGGAGCGGATCAACAAATGAACATTAAAGGAGAAATGGCGCAATGAAGTTTAACAGTGTCTTTGATATCATAGGCCCAATAATGATTGGACCGTCAAGTTCACATACCGCTGGGGCAGCACGGATTGGACGGATTGCCCGAAAGCTCTTTGAAAGGGAACCTAATTGGGCAAAGATTCAGCTTTATGGGTCTTTTGCGCAGACGCATAAGGGACATGGTACAGATAAGGCACTGGTAGGCGGTATTCTTGATTTTGATACAGATAACAGCGATATTATCCGATCATTAGATATTGCCAAACAGAAAAATATTACGATAGAAATTATTGAAGAAGAAACGTTCGTTCGTCACCCAAATACAGCCAGAGTGACGTTAGGCGATGAAAATGGTCAAGTTGAAATCGTTGGTATTTCTATTGGTGGTGGGAAAGTTGAAATCATCGAAGTGGATGGTTTCTCACTAAAGATTACAGGTGATAGTATTGTGCTTTTAGTTTTGCATAATGACCGTTTCGGATTGATTGCTCGAGTTTCAAATGTCTTGGCAGAAAATCTAATTAACATTGGTCAAATGGATGTTTCCCGAAAAGAAAAAGGGAAAGTATCGCTGATGACAATTGAAGTAGATCAAGATGTATCTGTAGCTGTAATGGAAGAGATACGGAAAATCGAACATGTCTTAACCGTTACCAAAATACTTGATTAGTGCTGCATGATCAATAAGAGACATGTGGAAATGAGGAAATTAGTACGATTTTCAACTTAGATCAGGAGGGAACACCGTGTTTACAAATGTTGCTGAATTAGTAGAAATAGCTACAACTGAAAAGATCAAGATTGCTGAGGTCATGATTCGGCAAGAAATGAATGAACGTGCTAGAAGCAGAGAATCAGTTTTCGCTCAAATGGAGCAAAGTTTAACTGTGATGGAAAAAGCAGTAGAGCAAGGAATACAAGGCGTTCGCTCTCACTCTGGGTTAACAGGTGGCGATGCAGTTCTGATTCAAAATTATATTAAGAAGGGTAAGACCCTATCTGGTCATCTGATACTGGATGCTGTCAGTAAAGCCGTGGCAACAAACGAAGTAAATGCAGCAATGGGAACGATTTGTGCTACGCCAACGGCTGGATCTGCTGGTGTAGTACCAGGCACATTATTTTCTGTTAGGGACACGCTGAATCCAACGCGCGAAGAGATGGTGGAATTTCTCTTTACAGCAGGTGCTTTTGGCTTTGTCGTGGCTAATAACGCTTCTATATCCGGCGCTGCTGGTGGTTGCCAAGCTGAGGTCGGTTCTGCAGCAGCGATGGCGGCAGCCGCTAT
Source organism: Caryophanales bacterium (assembly GCA_031554185.1). Taxonomy (GTDB): domain Bacteria; phylum Bacillota; class Bacilli; order JARBTR01; family JARBTR01; genus JAVBKE01. The sequence continues at coordinate 6,438 of JAVBKE010000173.1, read as the reverse complement.
TGTTGAAATGGCTGGTGGTACGCCCGCTGAGTGTGCTGAGGCATTCGCTATTTCGTTGAAAAATATGCTAGGACTTGTTTGTGATCCGGTCGCAGGACTAGTTGAAGTGCCCTGCGTTAAACGAAATGCAATGGGCGCTGCTAACGCAATGGTTGCAGCAGATATGGCGCTAGCTGGTGTTACAAGTCGTATCCCATGTGATGAAGTCATCGATGCCATGTATCAAATTGGCGAGACAATGCCTGTTGCACTTAAAGAGACAGCAATGGGAGGCCTAGCGCGTACAAAAACAGGTATCGAAATACAAGAACGAATCTTTGGAAATAAAGTGGAGAGTCATGAATAATCTTTTAAATCAACATGTATCAAACATAAAAGGGATTGGGGCAGAAGCAGTTCGCAAACTAGAAGAAATCAGTGTCCACACAGTTGAAGACTTAATCAACTATTTCCCCTATCGTTATGATGATTGCAGAGCAATTGATATTAATCAAGCGATTCACGATGAACGGGTGACAACAACTGGCTTTGTGCAAACAATGCCAGTTGCTAATTTTTATGGAAAAAAGAAATCGAGACTTTCGTTTAAATTACAGTCAGGACAGCATCTGATAACGATAAACGTCTTCAATCAACCGTACCTCAAGACTAAACTACAGATTAACCAAGAAATAATGGTTACGGGAAAATGGGATCGCCAGCGTTTAACGATCACAGCTTCTTCTGTAAAATTTTCTGTCACGCAGGTGGAAGCCAATGCTTTTGATCCAGTTTACCACCTAAAAGGTGAGCTAACGATGCGATCGCTACGCAATTGGATTAATGAGGCACTAAAAATGACAAAAGGGCAAATACCTGAAACGATGCCAGAAAGTTTGCTGACAAAATATCGATTATCACCTAGAGAGCAGGCACTCCGTTTTCTGCATTTCCCGCAACATGAGCGGGATGTGAAACAAGCACGTCGCCGCTTTGTCTATGAAGAGTTTCTGCAATTCCAATTGAAAATGCAAGCGCTGCGCAAGCGGACAAAGGAAGCTGGACCAGGTGTTTCACAACAGTTTGATCTAGAACGCCTAGAACAAATGAAGAAGTTATTACCGTTTGCCTTAACTGGTGATCAGCAAATAGCGTTAGAAGAAATTCTAGCAGATATGAAGTCTGAGCAAGCGATGAATCGCCTATTACAAGGAGATGTTGGTGCTGGAAAAACAATCGTCGCAGCACTTGCGATTTTGGCATCGATTTCAGCTGGCAGACAAGCCGCATTTATGGCGCCAACTGAAATTCTGGCAGAGCAGCATTATCAATCATTGCAGCAATTGTTTGAAGTGGAGGGGATACGTGTTGGACTCCTTTCCTCTGGTGTCAAAGCGAAGGTAAGGCGTGAATTACTTGCACAGCTTGAGCAAGGTGAGCTTGACCTGCTAATTGGTACACATGCACTAATTCAAAAAGATGTGGTCTTTGCCAATCTTGGCTTAGTGATCACTGACGAACAGCACCGCTTCGGAGTTGAGCAGAGAAAGATCTTACGTGAAAAAGGCAATAATCCAGATGTATTATTTATGACAGCAACACCAATTCCGCGTACGCTTGCGATCACTGTTTTTGGTGAAATGGATGTGTCGATTATCAAAGAGCTTCCAGCTGGGAGAAAAGAAATCATGACGAAATGGGTGAAGAAAGATACTTTAAACAAGGTTTTGGCTTTCGTGTTGAAGGAGATTGACCGCGGGAGACAAGCCTATGTCATTTGTCCGTTAATTGAGGAATCTGAGAAAATGGATTTTCAGAATGCCGTCGATGTCCATGCTGGGCTTGTTCAATATTTTCCAAACAGAGTCAATCTTGGGTTGATGCACGGAAGATTGACGAGTGAAGAGAAAGATGAAGTAATGCGTGCTTTTGCAAATAATCAAATTCAAGTACTTGTGTCAACAACAGTTGTTGAAGTGGGTGTCAATGTACCGAATGCAACATGCATGCTGATTTATGATGCAGAGCGTTTTGGTATTTCGCAGTTACACCAGCTTAGAGGGCGGGTTGGCCGTGGGAATGAGCAGTCATATTGCATGCTGATTGCTGACCCGAAAAATGAAATTGCTATCGAACGGTTAACCATTATGACAGAGACAAATGATGGTTTCTACCTGAGTGAACGGGATTTGCAGCTACGTGGTCCAGGTGATTTCTTTGGTAAGAAACAAAGTGGTGTCCCAGAATTTAAACTAGCAGATATGGTCAATGAATTTCATATCCTAGAGGTTGCACGTGATGACGCCACTGCTCTGATTGAATCAGAAGCTTTCTGGAATGCACCAGAATACGATTGTTTGCGTCAAATGCTTATAGACACTGGCGTGTTAGATGGTTATAATTTAAGCTAGCTGTTAATTGGTGCTAGTGAAAATAAATTTTGTAGAACTAGAATGATCAAAATATGGGCTAAGTTTCGGTGATCATACGTATTTGGGCTTTGAATTAAATTTGCCTGTTCGAATGTGGATTAATGATATAAACGTGAATGAGAATGTGGTATAGTGATGTGCCATTTGGTGTATCGTGAGATTACTGAAACCATTGAAACAGCGTTTGTTTTTATTTGTATATTGTGCGCTTTTTTTGAAGTAAAAATTAATTGCAATTCTTTTTCAATCTATATATACTGGTACTAGTACCTGGTGATAATTCAGCTAGGGGGAAATGTTTTGAAACGAAGTAAAGCGGAACGGCATGAGCTTTTGCAAGAGAAAATCACCGAAAGTCCGTTTGTAACTGATGAGGATTTATCGCAAATGCTTGGTGTCAGCATTCAAACAATTCGATTAGATCGCCTAGAGCTATCGATTCCTGAAGTGCGGGAACGGATCAAACTGGTTGCAGAAAACAATCTGACAGATTCGATTCGCTCACTGCCAGTGGAAGAGATAATTGGAGAGATTATTGATATCGTAGTCGGTGAACGCGCTATTTCAATATTCGAGATCAAAGCGGAGCATGTGTTTAAACGAAATCAAATTGCTCGTGGGCATCATTTGTTTGCCCAAGCAAATTCTTTAGCAGTGGCGATTGTTGATGATGAATTGGCACTAACCGCCAAAGCAAATATCCGTTTCACACGTCCTGTCCATGAAGGTGACCGTGTCGTAGCAAAGGCTAATGTGAGAAGCAAAACTGGACATCCAGGACGCGTTGTCGTTCAAGTTGAAAGCTTTGTTGAGCAGAACTGTGTCTTTAACGGAGACTTTGAAATGTTCCATCGAAAATTCGAAAATGAATAATGTCGGTAGTATTAGCTGCTCATAGGTGAGCATTTTAACAACGAGACGATTTTATAAAACGCTTTTAAGATTGGCTTGATAGCATAAAGTGGGGATGAACATGAAGTTAGCAATAGATGCAATGGGTGGAGATCATGCGCCTGTTGAGGTTTGTAAGGGTGTAGAGAAGGCAGTAGCTGCTTTTCCAGACACAGAATTTATTTTGTATGGTGATGAAAAAGAAATTCGCAGGTCATTACAAGCACCGCATGAACGGATTACGATTGTCCATACGGATGAGGTTATACATAGTGACGAAGATCCAGTAAAGGCTTACCGTCAAAAGAAAAATGCTTCTATGGTACTAGCAGCAACAGCTGTGAAAAATGGTGAAGCAGATGCTTGTATTTCAGCAGGAAGCACAGGTGCTTACTTAACAGCTGGTTTATTTGTTATTGGTCGAATTAAAGGGATTAATCGTCCGGCGCTAGCACCAACATTTCCGACTGCAAATGGAAAAGGATTTGTACTGCTAGATGCGGGTGCAAATGCTGAAGCAAAACCAGAATATTTATTGCAGTTTGGTGTAATGGGGTCCATTTATGCTGAAAAAGTGCGCGGAGTCAAGAATCCGACCGTAGGATTGCTTAATATTGGAACTGAAGCGAATAAAGGGAATGATTTGACAAAAGCAGCATTTACATTATTACAGGATTCTCATTTGAATTTTATCGGAAATGTTGAAGCACGTGACTTACTTTCAGGTGTTTGTGATGTTGTCGTTGCTGATGGTTTTAGCGGTAATATGGTGCTGAAGGCAACGGAGGGTGCGGCTGGAACAATTCTTGGGATGTTAAAGGCTGGCTTCATGTCCAACCTAATGACAAAGTTTGCGGCATTATTAATGAGTTCGCAGCTGAAGAAAATTAAAGATGCAATGGACTATAATGAACAAGGCGGAGCGGCTCTATTTGGCGTTAAAGCACCTGTTATTAAAGCACATGGCTCTAGTAAATCCGTTGCATTCTATAATACGATTAGACAAGCGAGATTGATGGTTGACAGTAACTTCGCAACTGAGATTTCCAATGCAATTGCAGATGATGAGTAAACTAGTTTTTATAGAATGGACATGACTAATTGATAGTATGAGGGTGAACTTATGAGTAAAATTGCATTTGTTTTTCCGGGACAGGGATCACAAAAAGTAGGCATGGGGCTAGATATTTTTGAAAAAAACAACTCAGCGAAAGAGATTTTTTTACAAGCAGATGATGTACTAGGGGAATCGCTTTCAGCGCTTATTTTCGAAGGCGATCAGAGCGAACTGACAAAAACAAGTAATGCGCAGCCAGCGATTCTAACAACGTCAATTGCCTTACTATATGCGTTTCAAGAAGTGGCAAATATCAAAGCGGATTGCTTTGCAGGACATAGCTTAGGCGAATTTAGCGCTTATGTTGCGGCAGGTAGTTTAACATTTACTGATGCGATTCAATTGGTTAGAAAGCGTGGACTTCTAATGGAAGCGGCCGTTCCGACAGGTGGTGCAATGGCGGCGATCCTTGGTATCGATCAAGAGGCAATTGCAACGATATGCGCTGAAATAAACAAAGAGAATCTTGTTTCAATCGCTAATATCAACTGTCCAGGGCAAATTGTTATATCAGGGAGCAGTGATGGCGTAGAAAAAGCAGGAATTCTTGCCAAAGAGCATGGTGCAAAACGAGCGATACCGTTAGATGTTAGCGGTCCGTTTCATTCGGAACTAATGATGCGAACAGCTGAACAATTTAATTTAGAATTAAGAAGTATTGAAATTCAGTTAACTCAAATGCCGGTGTATACAAATCTGACTGCACTACCAGATGCGGATATTGTAACGAGTTTAACAAAGCAGTTATACTCATCGGTACAGTGGCAAGAAACCATTGAAAATATGATTCAAGATGGCGTTGACTGTTTTGTTGAAATTGGTCCAGGGAAAGTGTTAGCTGGACTGGTGAAAAAAATCAATCAAGAAGTGAATGTCTACTCAGTGTATGACGAACAATCATGTGTTGAGGTTGCTAAAATAGTCAGGGGAGTGATTTCAGAATGAAACTTGAAGGAAAAGTAGCGGTAGTAACAGGTGCCTCGCGTGGGATTGGACGAGCAGTTGCTTTGGAATTGGCAAACTGTGGTGCAGATGTCATAGTCAATTATTCTGGAAATGAAGCAAGTGCCAATGAAGTTGTTGATCAAATTAAAGCACTTGGCAGAAAGTCAATTGCTGTGCGAGCAAATGTTGCAAGTTCAGCAGATGTCACAGCATTGTTTGACGAGGCTGTTTCAACATTTGGTTCAATTGATATTCTTGTCAATAATGCTGGAATTACGCGAGATACGTTAATTATGCGTATGAAAGAAGAGGATTGGGACGATGTTCTGGATATAAACTTAAAAGGTGTTTTTCTTTGTACAAAAGCGGTGACTCGTCAAATGATGAAGCAACGTTCTGGACGAATCATCAATATTTCTTCAATTGTTGGTGTTGCTGGTAATGCGGGGCAAGCGAATTACGTAGCCGCAAAGGCTGGTGTCATTGGTTTGACAAAAACAACTGCACTCGAATTGGCACCTAGAGGAATTACAGTGAACGCTGTTGCGCCTGGGTTTATCGAAACGGATATGACTGACAAACTACCGACAGAACTCAAGAACCAAATGCTTGAGCATATTCCGTTGATGCGTTTTGGACAACCTGAGGATATTGCAAATGCAGTAAGCTTTCTAGCTTCTGATTTGTCAGCATACATTACGGGCCAAACGATTCATATCGATGGCGGTATGGTGATGTAAGATTAGATTCAATTAGGGATTATGAAACTACTTTGAATCGAAAAAGGAATGAATGAATTTGAAGGGAGGTGAATTCCATGTCGAACGTAGCAGATAAAGTGAAAAAGATGATTGTTGAGCACTTGAGCGTTGATGAGGCAAAGGTTGTCCCTGAGGCTACTTTTAAAGAAGATTTAGGTGCTGACTCACTTGAAGTTGTTGAGCTAATAATGGAACTTGAAGATGAGTTTGGTGAAATTTCAGATTCTGAAGCTGAAAGCATCGTAACCGTAGGTGATGCAATCACTTTTATTGAAAATAAAATGAAATAATATCTCACTGATTGTGAGAAAGG
>JAVBKE010000144.1:0-3159 GCA_031554185.1 Caryophanales bacterium | reverse complement strand
TGAACATTATCCGTGCTAACTCTAGCACATTTAATTTATCGGTTATTGGCACCTATCAAATCCTATTCCAAGTAAACACCGAGGGACCAGGCCAATTGGTCTTGACACTAAATGACGTAGAGTTACCCAATACAGTGACAGGTCAATCATCAAGCTCTTCACAGATTGTTGGTATGACCCTTGTATCAACGACTGACACAAATTCAGTACTGACCATCCGAAATCCTGCTGAAAGCAACACGACACTAAGCCTCACATCAGCTGCTGGAGGGGCAAACCCTGTTTCAGCGCATCTTATTATTACGCAAATTTCATAAGATAAGCGGGCTTAAAAGCTAATCATTTTTTACAATCTGACCTAATTACTGAATTGACTATAATGAAAAGCATACGTTATGTAACTCGAGTAAAACATAATAAAGTCTTTGTAAATGAAGGCCTTTAAGGCTAATGGTCTACCGAAAGCATTGAAAAGGACACCAAAATTTAAGAATAATTTAAAAATCCCCTTTAAGCCTAATTAACAGATGCTTAAAGGGAGTTTCTATTTGTACAACTCTGCAAAATCTAAATATAATTCGCAAAACGCAATGGTTGGTAGAAATCTTATTAATAATTGGTCTCAACAGAAACACAAGACAAAATAATTTACCTGATAAGGTAATTGATTAACATTCCTCTCAATAATTGAAGCGGTGCTCATCCTACAAAAACGGCTAGTACATACCGTAGAATATGCGATACGCACTAACCTTCTAATCTTTATCGTAAAACTTAAATATATACTTTTTAATAAATGATTTATAGTATGATAGGTTTAGTTATATTTTTTTGGTATATATTTTAAAAAAGAGAAAGGTAGATTGAATTGATTGAAGAAAACTAGCCCAAAAAGAATAACGCATTTACTGCATAGCTGCAATAGCCGAAATAGAGCAATTTACACGAATATAAATTTAGTGTTAAAATTATAATATGAAATAGGAGCAGTGTTACGTCAATAACACCACTCCCTAGCAACAGCCCCGCGTAAGAGTGGTCAGCTAGCAAATAGGAACTCATAAGAAAATAGACCCCTTCATTGCTGTGAATGGTCTTTTTTTTATTGTTATGTCTAGATTCGAATTTGTAACCGACTCATATATAAAACCCAGGCGTATAGGAATGGAATCTATCGACCTAGGTCAAAATACGATATTAGCTTATTTTTTGTATTAGAATTGATGCATTAGCATTTGACTGAGTGCCGCCTGCTAACGTTTGCAGTGTTACTGCTGCAGCACTTGAATGGTTTCTCACAGTTAATGTGTCGCCCGCCGCCGCAGTTATAATGACCATTCCCGGATTTGCTTGCGTTCCAGCCCCTGTTCCATGTATAGCGCCAGCAACTGGAGCACCATTTTGGAAAAGAGCAAATTGGTTTGGTTCTAATGCTGTAGCATAAAACCATATTGCATAATCACCAGCGCTACCCAGTTGTATCGTAGATGACCCTGGTGCATGGGTAATTGGACCAACTATAATACCATTATCGCTAAATACTATATCAGCCTCTATAGCTACAGTTTGTAAATCTAAATTGTAAATATAGGCATATTCAGCTAATCCATTTGTACCAGTTGCTCCTGTTGCTCCCGTTGACCCTGGTGCTCCTGTTGTTCCAGTTCCTCCTGCTTCTCCTGTTGCTCCCGTTGACCCCGTTGCTCCAGTTGACCCTGTTTCTCCTGCTGCTCCCGTTGACCCGGTTGTTCCGGTTGTTCCGGTTGTTCCTGTTGCTCCCATATCTCCTGTTACTCCCGTTGCTCCTGTTGCTCCTGTTGCTCCTGTTGCTCCGGCTGCTCCTGTGGCTCCTGTTACTCCCGGAGCTCCCGTATGTCCTGTTGCTCCCGTATTTCCTGTTGCTCCCGTATCTCCTGTTGCTCCTGTTGGTCCGGTTGCTCCTGTTGCTCCCGTTGCTCCCGTATCTCCGGCTGCTCCTGTTGCTCCTGTTTCTCCTGTTTCTCCTGTTGCTCCGGTATCTCCTGTTACTCCCGTTGACCCTGCTGTTCCTGTTGCTCCCGTATCTCCTGTTGCTCCTGTTGCTCCTGTTGCTCCCGTTGACCCTGTTGCTCCGGTATCTCCTGTTACTCCCGTTGACCCTGCTGTTCCTGTTGCTCCTGTTGCCCCTGTTACTCCTGCTGCTCCCGTTGCTCCGGTATCTCCCGTTGCTCCCGTTGACCCGGTTGCTCCCGTTGCTCCCGTTACTCCCGTTGACCCGGTTGTTCCTGTTGCTCCGGTTGGACCTTTCGGGCCGGTAGCTCCTGTTGGGCAACAACAATATTTACGATGACAATTGCAGTCACAATGACAATCATCATCACAGTCGCAATCAAAGTCGTGTGCACAATCCCTATCGCGTCTTTCATACCAATTTTCAAAAGATGACACTTTTTTATCACCCTCACTTTCTTAACTAATGTATTAAGAAAGCAGGCAAATTGATAGGGCATTAAACCTTATCTTGTTTCAATGCGAAGAAGTAATTTCTGTTGTATAGAACTGCATTTGAATTTGACTTGAATTTTGAAGCTGCTTCGTTAAACCTTGCATTCCCGAACCATACTACGAGGGTGTTTTTTTAATTCCTCGTTACAGGCGAAGTTTAATACTTTTAATTATTGATGAGAGGAAAAAAACAATTTCGAAGCTTGGAGTGTGGATTAGCGCGATTGCTTTGCCCCTTGTTGCAGCAATTGAACTAAAATCTTCGGTATCTGAAATAGTGTGAAATAGCAGAAAGCGGTTCAACATGTTACAATGACAACATCAATTCACAGTGTAAAGGAGAAATCTGTGCCACATTACGATTGTTTAATTGTTGATGACGAAGAAGCGCTCTCGCAGAGTAGCTGCGAATATTTTAATATCTTTGGCCTGAAAACTTATTGGAGTGCAGATGAAGTAAGTTGTTTCAAGTTTCTATCTGAAAATTCAGTCGATCTGATTCTCCTAGATATTAATTTGGGACAGGCATCAGGATTTGAGATTTGCAAGAAACTAAGAAAAACAATGAATATTCCGATCTTATTTATTAGTGCCCGCACCAGCGATGATGATGTCTTATTAGCACTGAATGTTGGTGGCGATGACTATATTGCCAAGCCCTACTCGCTAAATGTT
>JAVBKE010000176.1:0-6927 GCA_031554185.1 Caryophanales bacterium | reverse complement strand
TTGGCGCAGATGGTCGTGGTGGCCCTCACTTATATAAAGGAGAGGACGGACTTGTCATGAATGGCCGTGAGGTATTCAAGTTTGCCGTTCGTCAAATGGGTGATTCTTGCATGGACGTGCTTGAAAAAGCCAATTTGACGAAAGAGGATATTGATTTACTCGTTCCACACCAAGCCAATATTCGGATCATTGAAGCTTCTCGTGAACGATTAGAACTTCCAAAGGAAAAAGTAGCTTATACGATTCAGAAATATGGAAATACCTCTGCAGGAAGTGTTCCAGTGGCACTCGATGAATATGCAAAAGGCGGAAAGTTGAAAGCTGGAGATACTGTTGTTTTGGTTGCTTTCGGTGGTGGCTTGACATGGGGAGCCATTTGTATGCGTTGGGGAAAATAGCATAGCTAAAAATAACCAGTGTACAAGCGTTTCGAGAACCTGTAAAATTGTCATAAATAGTGATTATGAATAAAACACACAACTTAATATACTGGAGACATATTAAGTTGGGCTTTAAACTAAAGTGAAAAGATGTTATGAAGCAGTAAACATTGAATATTTTCTCTCCGGAAATGGTTATGAATGAAAGAATAGAAAAGAAACGGATATGAAGGAGTTGGATTTCGAATGAATCGACGAGTTGTTGTCACAGGGCTTGGTGCCGTGACCCCAGTAGGAAATGATGTCGCAACTTCTTGGGCAAATGTGTTGGCAGGAGTTTCTGGCATTGGTCGGCTTACGAGACATAACCCTGATGATTACCCAGCAAAAGTTGCAGCTGAATTGAAAGATTTTGATATTGAAAAGTTTATTCCTCGTAAGGAAGCACGGAAAATGGATCGTTTCACACAATATGCTGTAGCGGCTTCTATGATGGCTTTAGAGGATTCTAAACTCGTCATCGATGAAACAAATGCTGAAAATATAGGTGTTTGGATAGGTTCTGGTATCGGCGGCATGGAAACGTTAGAAGGACAATATGAAAAGTTTCTTGAGAAAGGCTACCGCAGAGTCAGCCCGTTCTTCATTCCGATGCTCATTCCAGATATGGCCTCAGGTCAAGTGTCGATTCAACTTGGCGCAAAAGGGGTGAATTCATGTACAGTCACAGCTTGTGCAACAGGGACAAATTCAATTGGCGATGCATTCAAAGTCATTGAGCGTGGTGATGCAGTAGCGATGATTACAGGCGGAGCAGAAGCGCCAATTACCAAAATGGCGATTGCTGGCTTCTGTTCGAATACAGCTTTGTCAACAAACCCTGATCCAAAGACGGCTTGTCGTCCGTTTGATAAAAACCGTGACGGATTTGTCATGGGTGAGGGAGCAGGTATTGTTATTCTTGAAGACCTAGAACACGCACTTGCTCGTGGTGCTCATATTTATGCTGAGATTGTAGGTTATGGTTCAACTGGTGATGCTCACCACATTACTTCACCTGCCCCGAATGGTGAAGGTGGCGTTCGAGCAATGAGAATGGCACTTCGTGATGGGGATATCAAGCCAGAGGAAGTAGGCTATGTAAATGCTCATGGTACATCAACACTTTATAACGATAGCTTTGAAACTACAGCTCTTAAAGAAGTTTTCGGTGCACATGCACAGGAGCTTGCAATTAGTTCTACCAAGTCGATGACAGGTCACTTACTTGGTGCGGCTGGTGGTGTTGAAGCGATTTTCTCCGTCCTTGCTTTACAGGAAGGAAAAATCCCACCAACGATCAATTTAGCAGAACCTGATCCAGAATGTGATCTTTACTACGTACCAAACGAAGCGATTGAAAGAGAAGTTGATATAGCTATGTCAAACTCATTAGGCTTCGGTGGTCATAACGCAACGATTGTATTTAGAAAATACAAAGACAAATAAAAAAATTTTTTCAAATAGATAAGGTGTCACTTTTCGTGACGCCTTTTTTTGCTGCTGAAATTGTTAATTAACCCTGTTAAATGATATCTGGTTAGTCGAGTTGAAGCCTTGAAGAAAATTAAGATATAGGCAGTACGATTTGAGTAGAAGCATTCACAAGAACCATTGACCTTGCTATGGGCATACGATAATAAAAACAGTGGTGATCGTATGAGCATTGTGCGCACAGACAAGTGGATGGATGCGGGGCTTCCGATTGAGGAGCAAATTTTAACTTATTTAGAAATGAGAGATGCTTCCCTGATCAGGGAGCTACGAAAAAATGGCATGTCCAGTTTTAATCGACAAGCGGAACAAGTATTTAGCCAGATGAAGAAGAATGAGCAGTGGAAGGCTTTGAACGACATTTTCGATCGCTATCGTAAGCAAATGAAAGGGCCTGATGTTCCAGTGTTTTTACTGCCATCTCGGGGTAACTTATTTGCAGCGGCCAAGAAATCAGGTGTTGCTTTTAAGAATATGGTGTTTCTTTTCATCCCTAATGGTATTAGTGATGTGGAATTGGAGGCTCTTTTTGTCCATGAATACCACCATGCTTGCCGGTTACATAGGCTGAAAGGCGAGAATGATACACTGCTTGATACATTGATTATGGAGGGGCTAGCGGAAAAGGCAGTGGCTGAATTTTGTGGGGAGAAATACTTGGCACCATGGATTACAGGATTTAATGTCAAAGAATTAGATGTCCTGATTCAATCTTCTTACCAAGCGCATTTTTCAATTAAAAAAAACAATAGCAAACATGATGATCTGGTGTATGGTTTACGTTCGGTACCAAGGATGGCCGGCTATGCCGTCGGTTATCATCTTGTTAACCGCTATTGTTGTAAAAAGAAAATGACAACAATGAAAATGTTAGCAACACCTTCGCTTGATTTTATCTAAGTGTTGGCCGAAAGTTTAAACCGTAAAGCAAATGTTTTTGTCGTATTTCCATAATTTACTTTACTGAACTTGCGATAAATGCTTATTTTTTTTGAATGAATTGTCCACCATTTGCCAATAATGATTTTACAATGAGTATTTAATAAACCGAGTTGGCGAGGTTCTGCGAATGTTACATCTCCATGATGTTTGGGTTAATTGGTTCGAGGGTGAAGAGTGTGGCATGAATGTTTGTGAATTCCATGAATGGCGTAAAAGCGACCATGTTGAATTACTTGAACAGGTTGCCCTACTGAAAATCAATTCTGACCTCTATCGTACGATTGAAAATGGTATGAATGAGTTACCCAACCAACTGCTGAAAGATATCTATCAACAATCATTCATTCGAAGGAAAAATGAACGAAGTGTGCTGGATTACTGCGCTGTGATAACAGACGGGGTAGGTATTTTGACGATCGATACAATTGGTTATACGATCCCGATTCGCAAAAGCCGAATCGTCCCTAGACATGAGCAACAAATTCTTGAGCAAGTGGCAAAGCTTGAAGCTACATATTATGAATTTGATCCATTGTATTTGGTGACACAAAAGAATGAGATTAATGCCCTAGCACCACACCCCTCAGCACTACACGGTTTGACACGGAAAGAACGAGGTCTTAAGAAGTTACTTCTATTGGCGCTGGAACATGTATATTTGTCACAAAATGTTTCAGAAATCCGTTATTGGTTCACAGAATGGTTTCCTGAAAAGTATCACGAGGCAAGGCATGCCGACTTCGAAGAGGTCTGGTCGTCATTTTATGAAGCGATTTCAGTTGGATGGACACATAAGCATGAGTTGTTCTGTGAAAAAATCATCAAAGGACAAAACTATTTGGAGCAGTTATGGGACATTGAAATTGGTGAGCGTCCTTATATGAAATAAATCAAGGTCATGCAAACAATAGCATAACCCTATTGGGAAAAAGTAGGTCCAATAGGGTTATTTGGCGTAAAGCTGAGAATTGCAGCTTGTCTACAATAAAAATATCGTAACTGAATAGGTAACAGCGAGCATGATTGATCCAGTTAACACAAGTGGAAGCTTTAGCTGGAAATCAACATGTGCGTGAGGGTCATCTTCAATTTCTCCATACTCTTCTTCAACTGTTTTTCTTTTTCGAATCGAATTTAAAAACTTCCCGTATGAATATTTAAAGAATGAGAAAAATCCCCCGTCTTTTACATATACAATCAATCCTAATAGAAGGCAAACCATGCCTAAAATGAAATAGCTATTGATAAAGGAAAGTAGAAATTTAGCTTGGACAAATAGTGAATAGATGATTGATATCAGCATACATCCGGTTGTTAGAAAAAAAGTTTTTTTTGCTGTATTCGTGGTGATCTCCCCCTTCTTGATACTAGGTAAATCGATTAAGATACCTATGATTATACCGAACTTCATCGTGATTTATCAAATAGTTAATTTATTGGTGAAAAACTAAAAAACTGTTTTTTGTAATGCTTTTCCCTTGATTATCTGCATCACATATTCTACAATAAAGCTAGTTGATGTCAATTATGTTTCAAATGGAGTCTATTTTTAAGGGATGTTCCAACAATCTGAACAGCAGGATGCTTGTATTGAAAGTTATCTATATTTTCAGAATAAAATGTTAGTTGGATTGTTTTCCTTGAAAATAAGCTTAGATGAGAGTAGTGACATAAACACTATATTTGGTATCTTCAATATTCAGAAGATTTCAATTCTAATTTAGGGGAGGAAAAGGCATGAAGAAAAAAAGCTTGTTTTTATTAATCGCAATGCTTTTAGTTTTCAGTTCAGTGCTTGCTGCTTGTGGTAGTGACGAAAAGACTGACGGCGACAAGAAGCAAACAACAACAAATGGGAAAGAGAATCTGGCTGATGAGCAAGTACTCGATTTAGCATCGACTGCTGACATTCCAGATTTAGATCAAGCGACTGCGACAGATGCTGTTTCTTTTGTTGTTTTTAGTAATGTTTTCGAAGGACTTTATACGCTTGGAGAGAACGATAAAGTAGAACCGGGCATAGCGAAAGCCGACCCTAAAAAGAGTGAGGATGGAAAAATTTGGACAATCGAGCTTCGTGAAGATGCGAAATGGTCTAATGGAGATCCAGTAACAGCGCATGATTTTGTTTACGGCTGGCAACGTACGCTTGCTCCAGATACAAAGTCTGAGTATGCTAGCATGATGTATTCAATCAAAAACGCTGAAGCAGTTAATACGGGTGAACTACCTCCTGATCAGTTAGGAGTTAAAGCAATTGATGATTATACGCTTGAAATCACTTGGGACAAAGTCTATCCATATACGCAATCTCTACTTGCATTTGGAACATTCATGCCTCAAAACAAAAAGTTTGTTGAGTCTAAAGGCGAAAACTATGCAAAAGAAGCCAACACGCAAGTATATAATGGACCATTTGTATTAGATAGCTGGACGCATGGCCAAGGCTGGACATACAAGAAAAACGATCAATACTGGGATAAAGAAAATGTTACTTTAGACACAATTAATGTTCAGGTCATTAAAGACGATAACACCCGTTTACAGCTATATAACAAAGGTGAACTTGACCGTGCCAACTTAGCAGCAGTCCAAGTACCTCAAAATAAAAATAGTGAAGATTTCAAAGTTGAGAAAGATTCATCAACATTCTTCTTGAAAATGAACCAAAAGAATGAATTGCTTGCTAATGTGCACGCAAGAAAAGCGATTTCAATGGCAATTGACAAAGTTGCGTTCACTGAGAAAATCCTAAGTGATGGATCAACACCAACTGATTACCTCGTGCCAGATGACTTTGCTTATGATGAAAACGACAAGGAATTTCACGAAGGTTATCCAGATGAGCTCGTGTTCAATGTTGAAGAAGCACAAAAAGAGTGGGAGCTAGCGAAGAAGGATCTTGGAAAAGATACTTTCACTATCGAATTCCTTAACTATGATACAGCAAGCGCGAAAAAAGTTGGCGAGTTCATTAAAGAACAACTCGAAACAAATCTTAAAGGCTTAACAGTGAACATCGTTCCTAAGCCATTCGGACCAATGTTAGAAGACCAAAAAGCGTTGAACTACGATATTACTTACGCTGGATGGGGACCTGATTATCCAGATCCGATGACATTCTTAGAGCTTTACGAAACAAACAACTCTTTTAACAGATCAATGTATTCAAATCCTGAGTATGATGCAATTATTGCAGCTGCTAATGGACCACTACTAGAAGATCCTGCAAAGCGTTGGACAGAAATGCAAAAAGCAGAAAAAATCTTAATTGAAGAGGATCAAGCAATTGTTCCACTTTATCAAAGATCATATTCTTATCTAGAGAGTCCAAAAGTTAAAGGTGTTGTGCCACACAACTTTGCTGGTGACTATACTTATAAAGATGCATACATCGTTAAGTAAAATCAGCATTTAGCTATAAAATTGGCGACTAGGAGGGGAGTTTATGCGGATATTCGCATCCACTCTCCTTTCGTCAATTTGCTATTTGAACAAGAAATGGGGGTGCGGTAATTGCTACGATATACATTAAAAAGATTTTTATTGATGATTGTTACATTATTTGTCATCGCAACTTTGACATTCTTCATGATGAAGCTAATTCCAGGATCACCACTGAAGAACCGGGAAAAGCTTTCCGCAGAGCAACAAGAAAGAATAGAAGAACAGTATGGGTTAAATGATCCATTGGTTGTGCAATATGCAAATTATATGAATAATCTTGTGCACGGAGATATGGGAGAATCGTTCCAGTTTGCGGGGCGTGAAGTGACGCAAGTCATCGGAGACAGTGTTTGGGCTTCTGCAAGACTTGGATTTCAAGCACTAGTATTTGGTACAATTGTTGGCCTAATCCTAGGAATTATTGCTGCAATTAGGCATAATACCTGGGCAGATTACCTAACGACCGTGATTGCTGTAATTGGGGTTTCGGTGCCGTCGTTTGTATTTGCCTCAATATTGCAACTAATTTTTGCAGTAGAGTTGGACTGGCTTCCAGTAGCAGGATGGCCAGCGGCACCGTTCACTGAATTTGACAAAACAATTCTTCCTACTTTGGCGCTTTCCG
>JAVBKE010000151.1:0-16561 GCA_031554185.1 Caryophanales bacterium | reverse complement strand
ATGGCTAGCTTGCTATCCGGTTTGATCTCATCAGCGATAATCATATAACCTGCGTATTCATTAGCAATCGCGACATGAACGATTGTCCCAGCTTCATTAACAGATGCGCTGGCTAATCGATTTTTCCGCATTAACTTCTCATTACCAAGGTATACAAGCTGATCATTGATGCTGACTTCAATCCCATGACCAGAAATTTCTTTATACCCTGAAATTGTCGCTGTATCAATTTTACCACCATAAGCTTTTTTTATAGAAGTCGCAATGGGATGCGTGGAATAATTTTCAGCAAAGGCAGCATATTTCAGTAATTCTGCTTTATTGAAACTGCTACTTGGAACGATACTTGTTACCTTGAAAACACCTTTTGTTAGCGTACCAGTTTTATCGAAGACGACTGTATCAATTTTGTTTAGCGCTTCTAGATAATTACCACCCTTGACTAGGATGCCATTCTTTGAGGCAGCACCAATACCACCGAAAAAGCCAAGTGGAATCGAAACAACAAGTGCGCAAGGGCAAGAAATAACGAGGAATATCAACGCTCGGTTCAAGTACTCTGAAAACGATGCGTCAAAGAAAAGCGGTGGAATCACGGCAATCGCAATCGCAAAGTAAACAACGATTGGCGTATAAATACGAGCAAATTTAGTGATGAATTGCTCGGTCTTTGCCTTCTTACTGCTAGCATTTTGTACAAGGTCGAGAATCTTTGCAACGGTGGATTCGCCAAATACTTTTTCCGTACGCACGGTTAGTAGTCCCGATAAATTGATCGACCCCGATAGGACCTTGTCACCAGTTTTTGCTGAGCGCGGGATAGATTCTCCAGTTAGCGCGGCCGTGTCCAACATCGATTCGCCTTCAATAATTTTTCCATCTAGTGGGATTTTCTCGCCGGGTTTGACAATAAAGAAATCACCTACTTTTGCTTCCGTTGGAGAAACAGTTGTAACATCATCGCCACGCTTTAAATGAACGAAATCGGGACGAATGTCGAGTAACGCTGTGATTGATTTCCGTGAATTATTAACTGCTTTCGCTTGGAACATCTCGCCGATTTGATAAAAGAGCATGACTGCTACACCCTCGGCAAACTCACCAATTGTGAATGCACCGATTGTGGCAATACTCATCAAGAAATTCTCATCAAATACTTTACCACGACGGATGTTACGTGCGGCGCGAAGAACAACTTCACCGCCTATGAGCACATAACTGATGCCGAAGATGGCCAATTCATATATTTGTTCAAAATTGACGATGATACCAAAAACAAATAGAAATGCACCAATGCTTAATTGAATTTTTTTCTTGATTGAGAACGTATCTTCATGACTGTGTCCATGGTCATCACCGCAGCAGCTGTCGCTATGTTTTGCTTCTTCACTCATGTCAATTCTCCTTATGTCATTCAATTTTTCATCTATTGTCGCCGGATAAGGGAGTTAAGTGTCTATAATACAAACAGTTGAATAACTGTTCAACTATAGATAGTATATGATTAAATGATTTTATTGTCAATTACTAATTTTTATTGGCATTTTTATTAAATTTATGGAAATACTATTGCAAACAAACAAGGAGAGAATGGCAATGCTGAAAAAAATGTTTTCATTGGCATCGGTGTTTTGGTTGTTTTCAACGAGCGTCTTCGCTTCTGATACATATGTTGTCCAGAAAAATGATTCATTATGGAAAATTGCGGTGAAATTTCAGATTGGGGTTAATGAAATCATTCAAACAAATCCACAGTTTAAAGATCCTAATCTCATCTTTCCGGGGCAGAAAGTATTTGTTTCTACAATTGATGAATTAAGAGCAATTGAGCAGGAAGTTATCAGGCTGACTTATGAAAGAAGGGTACAAGCTGAGGTAGATCCTTTGGCCGGCAATAAGGGCCTAGTATGCTCTGGAGGCAAACAAGCAGATGCTCGGGTGGATAAATGTAGTCCTACCCATGATCCGCCAATCTAATGTTCATCACGATTGAATGATTACTTCAAGGTTTTGGCCATACTCCCATACATAAAGAATCCTCGCAGCGATGAAAGCTACGAGGATTCCTATTTCTAATATCAGAGTTTATACTTCCATAATAATGGGTAAGACCATTGGGTGGCGCTTCGTTCGTTCATAAAGAATTTGTCCCAATGTATCAACGATTTGGCTTTTGATTTCACCAATCTTGCATGGGTTTTTCTCTAAATGGCTTCTGAGCGTTGTTTGAATTTGTGATTGTGCATTGCTAATCATTTCACCAGACTCGCGCATATAGACAAATCCACGAGAAATTAAGTCAGGCCCAGCGACGATGCGATTATTGGTTTTATCCACTGAAAGCACGACAACAACCAGTCCTTCTTCGGAAAGTAACCGGCGATCACGGATGACTGCATTGCCAATATCGCCGATGCCGCTACCATCGACATAGACATCACCAGCAGGTACACTGCCAACCACTGAGGCAGTATCTTTTGTCAACGCCAACACATCGCCATTATTCATGAGGAAACAGTTATCTGGTTCAACACCACAATCGACGGCAAGCTTCGCATGAAGTTTCTGCATTCTGTATTCTCCGTGGATCGGCATAAAGAATTTTGGCTTCATTAGTCTTAGCATCAATTTCTGTTCTTCTTGACCGCCATGGCCGGAAGCATGAACATTGCTTGCCTTACCATGAATTACGTTAGCACCTGCTTTATAGAGCAAGTTGATCGTGCGGGCAACGCTGAGCGTGTTACCAGGGATTGGTGAAGATGAGAATACGACCGTATCGCCTGGGTTAATGTGAATCTGTCTATGTGAGCCATTGGCAATCCGAGACAGTGCCGCCATCGGTTCTCCTTGACTTCCGGTACATAAAATAACCACTTCATTTTGCGGTAACGTATTTAATGTTTGGGCATCAATAAACGATTCTTTCGGTGCCTTGATGTATTTTAATTGCAACCCAATTTCAATTGCGTTTTCCATACTCCGTCCAAAGACAGCAATTTTGCGACCTGCTTTTACAGCGGCCTCGATTACTTGCTGTAAACGATAGACGTTGGAAGCGAATGTTGCGAAAATAATACGACCATCGACTTTACGGAAAATTTCCCGAATTGATTCACCAACGGCACGTTCTGAAGTCGTAAAATTAGGAATTTCAGAATTCGTGCTATCAGATAGCAAACACAAAACACCCTTTTTCCCGATTTCAGCCATCTTTGTCATATTGGCTGGTTCACCAACTGGTGTGAAATCAAATTTGAAATCACCTGTATGAACAATCGTTCCATGTGGCGTGTGAACAACGATTCCATAAGCATTTGGAATACTATGTGTTGTCGTATACAACTCAACCTTTAGATTCCGAAACTTAATTAGCGCATCTTCATCGATGACATTTAATGTTGCATCACGCAAAAGACCGTGTTCTTCTAGCTTCTTTGAAATCATCGCAAGGGCTAATTTGCCACCATAGATAGGTACATTAATTTTTTTTAATAAAAACGGAACACCACCGATGTGATCCTCGTGTCCGTGTGTGATGAATAATCCTTTAATCTTAGCCGCATTTTTTTCTAAAAATCCAAAATCGGGAATAACATAATCAATCCCAAGTAGTTCTTCTTCAGGAAATTTAATTCCCGCATCAATCAAAACAATTTCATTTTGAAACTGAATTGCATACATGTTTTTCCCGATTTCACCTAGTCCGCCCATTGCGAAAACAGTCACTTGATCATTTCTGACAAATCGCATTACAAAACTCCTACATTTTTATTTAGAGCCTGACTCTACCGTTTGATATGATGACACCGCAAACTTTCGTCCTAAAAAAGTAGACGAAAGTTGAGCTATTACATGGTCATAGTGACAGTAGTAGTTCTCTCCTATTATATTGTCGGTAATACTAAACCGTGTTTTTTGCTCCTCTTATGATTAAGTTAGCCCGATTTTACCGCCCTTAAACCAAAAACGGTAACAATATATTTCAAGTAATAGATTACACAAATTAAGCAGTGAATGCAAGTGTTTTGTGGTAGAAACGCCTAGTGAGGACGAGAGAGGAAGTCTTTTTACAAAACAGTGTTTGTAAAAGCACTTGTTTATGTTTAGAATAAGTAGAGAAAAAAATTTTGAAAATAGCATATACATGATTTGTTAAACCTTGATTTGATACGGTTTCTAGTCATTAAATCATGATGATATAGAGCAAGTTGTGGTTGTTTGTCACAGCGATAGCTCTAAAGTATATGCGGCAGTGAAGGAGCGTTCTAAACGAGATGAACAAGAAAATTGTGTTTTTTGATATTGACGGTACCTTGTTGAATGAGAAGAAAGAATTGCCAGAATCAACAAAAGAGGCGATCAATCTTCTTCGTAAAAATGATGTTCACGTGGCAATTGCAACGGGGCGAGGTCCGATGATGTATACGGATATTCGTAAAGAATTAGATATCGATTGTTATGTGAGTTACAATGGTGCTTACTGTGTTTATGATGAGAAGGTTGTTTTTAAAAATATCATTGGTGCAAAGGAACTTGGGAAGCTGACCAAATTAGCTAAAGACCGAAACCATGCAATGATCTATGTCAATGCGGACCATTTTTATTCATCACGTGAAAGTGACTTTATCAAGCAATGTTTTGGTGAACTACATTGGCCAATTCCAGAAGTGAAGCCAGACTTTTATCTGAGTAATGAGATTTATCAAGTGCTGTTATTTTCAGAGAGTGAGAATGATTCTTATTATGCGAAAGGCGTTCCGAATGTCGATTATATTAGATGGCATGATTTTTCGATGGACGTACTACCAAAGGGTGGTTCTAAAGCGTTTGGTATTGAGAAAATGATTAGTGAGATGGGCTACAAAATGGAAAATGTCTATGCATTTGGTGACGGGTTAAATGATGTTGAAATGCTGGAGCGGGTAGGTACTGGTGTTGCGATGGGCAATGCTTCCGATCAAGTGAAATCATTTGCGGACCATGTTACAAAAGACGTTGAAGAAGATGGCATTTACCACGGGCTGAAAATGCTCCAATTAATTTAATGAAGCCATTATCTCAAAAGATGTGTGAAAAACGGTTCAGGATGGTTCTCAATCATTCAGTTTCAATTCCATCAATCGATCTTATGATAGATGCTGATCATTGATTTTTTTCATGAAAACTGTCATGCTGAATCAGCAAGAAAATTTAACAAAGAAAATAATGGAGGAACATTATAATGATCGATCAATTTGGACAAGTAATGGTTTATGTGAAGGACCCGCGAGTTGTTGCGGATTTCTGGACAGCAAAAGTAGGCTTTACAGAGGTGAAGCAAGATGAGATGGAAGGGAAAGTGATTTCTGTTGAGATTTCACCGAACACTACATCAGATACACATATCGTTTTGTTTGATTGTGAATTTGTGAAGAAGTTTTCACCAGAAATTAATCTTGGTGCACCTTCAATTCTGTTCTCTACGTATGATATTAAAGCGATGCACAAGAACATGAAAGATAGTGGGGTAGCAGTTGGTGATGTGATGGAACTCCAAGGAATGGTGACGTTTAATTTCCCTGATCCTGAAGGAAACTACTTCGCGGTCCGTGAAATTAGCAAGTAGCCCGCATTTTTAGGTGTGAAATTTGATAGAGAACAAAAGATGGCCAGATAGGGTCATCTTTTTTGTCGTTCGGGTAGGGAAGTAAGATGCGTATTATTCGATTTGTGTAATTGGGCTATGTCATAATGAAGATGAATCAATTCGTTCAAGGAGGGAACTCTTATGAAATCAACAAAAAGTATTATTGAACAGACACAGAAATATGGAGCAAACAACTATCATCCGCTACCGATTGTCATATCCGAAGCAGAAGGCGTTTGGGTAAAGGACCCTGAAGGGAATCGCTATCTCGATATGCTGAGTGCTTATTCAGCAGTGAACCAAGGACACAGGCATCCAAGGATTATCAAGGCATTAAAAGATCAAGCAGACAAGGTGACACTTGCATCACGGGCTTTCCATAGTGATCAGCTTGGGCCTTGGTACGAGAAGATTTGTTCATTATCGAATAAGGAAATGGCATTGCCGATGAATACGGGTGCTGAGGCAGTTGAAACAGCATTTAAAGCGGCGCGTCGTTGGGCTTACGTAGCGAAAGGCATAGCGAGTGATCAGGCAGAGGTCATTGTTTGTAGTGAAAATTTTCATGGTAGAACAATGCTCGCTGTATCCATGTCGACAGATCCAAACTACAAGCGTGGCTTTGGTCCTTTTGTTCCAGGGATTAAAGTAGTGCCTTATGGTGATCTGCAAGCCCTTGCAGCCGCAATCAATGGAAATACGGCAGCGTTTCTGATTGAGCCAATTCAGGGGGAAGCAGGGATCAAAATTGCGGCAGAAGGTTATTTAAAAGCGGCTTATGATATTTGTCAAAAAGAGAATGTCCTCTTTATCGCTGATGAAATTCAGTGTGGCTTAGGTCGTTCTGGTAAAATGTTTGCCTGTGAGTGGGAAGGCTTTGAACCTGATATGTATCTGCTTGGAAAAGCACTTGGTGGCGGGGTGATGCCGATTTCATGTGTCCTGGCAAACCGTGAGATTCTAGGTGTGTTTGAACCCGGATCGCATGGATCGACTTTCGGTGGGAATCCGTTAGCTTGTGCTGTGTCAATCGCTGCTCTAGACGTCCTAATTGATGAAAAACTGCCTGAGCGTTCGCTTGAGCTTGGCAACTATTTGCTGGACCGCCTGAATGAAATTCACAATGAAAAAATCATAGAAGTTCGTGGACGTGGATTGTTCATCGGTGTTGAATTAAGCGAGTCAGCACGCCCTTATTGCGAAGCATTGAAAGAGTTGGGTGTTCTTTGTAAGGAAACCCACGATAATGTGATTCGCTTTGCACCACCGTTAATAATCAGCAAAGAGGATCTTGACTGGGCAATTGGCCGAATACAGCAGGTTCTAGGGTGAAAAATTTGATTTAAAAACGAGATAAAGATTGGGTTTCCGTCATGTACGGAAATTCAATCTTTTTTTTTGTATTGAATTTTTGAGTAGATACCATATGGGAATGGTGATTAATTAATATAAGTCAGCTAGTTCATACCTGAATAAGTCTTTGAATCCGCGCAATTAATCCCGCTGATTACTTTCGTATAGTAGAAATGTGGATGTAATAATGATTATTTATTTTTTTAGCAAAAGCGGTCACTTTTTCAAACTTCCTGCGTCATTATATGCAAGGAGGTTACGAACGAGGTTTGTAGTAGTGAGAAACAACTGATGTCAAGACAGTTTCTAATAGAAAAATATAAAGAAAACTAGATTAATATTGTTTGAAATTATCTGTGCATACTAGGAGTTTGCAGCTCAGGTATTTATAAATATATTGGAGGGAATTTTTTTGAAGAAGGTAAAAATGAAAAAACTAAATGTACTTATTTCGAGTATTGCAATTGCTTTTGCTATTTATCTCGTTACTACAATCGATGTTGATGCTGATGTAGCAGTAGAATACCATGTAACGACAGAGCAGCAGTTAATTGATGCTAATGCAGCGGCAGTTGCCGGTGATGTAATCATTATTGATAATGATATCCAGCTAACGAATCAATTGACGGTTAATAACAATGTGACGATAAAGGGATCTTCTAAATATAAAGTTACCCTTGCAAATAGTACAGCAGATACTCGGATGATGTATGCAAAATTAGGTGTGACTCTTGAAAATCTAGTATTTGATGGTCAAAGTGTGAACGGTGGCGTTAGTGCTGACGGTCCTTTGATTATTAAGAATTGTGACTTTAAGAATAACGTGGCAACGAATCAAGATGGTGGTGCAGTAAGAGCATCTCAATCTTTACAAATAGAGGATAGTGCTTTTGAAAATAATACTGCTCAATCAGGTGGTGGAGCGGTATACGCCTTTAATGGAGCAACGATAACCAATACTACTTTTACTGGCAATCGTTTAACGAATACTTTTATGAGTTTTGGAGGCGCTATAAATATCAGCGGGAAAGCATCCATTTCTGATGTGACTTTTGCTGATAACCACGCAGATGGTAGTGCGGGAGCAGGCGGAGCGGTTTATATAACGGGCGGAGATGCATCCATTTCTGATTCGACTTTCACAGACAATAGTGCTGGTGCTGGTGGTAGTGGCGGAGGTGCCCTCTTTATTAAAAGCAGTAGTACAGCTGTAACGAATGTGGATAATTCTTCCTTCAAAAACAATACTACTGGAATCGGCGGTGCAGTTAGCACTTTCTTTGGAGGAACATTTACGAATTGTGAATTTGATGGCAATACAGCTACCAAGGATACAGTTGATGGTGGTGGAGCAATTTATGCCAATAGTGGCTCAGTGACGACAGAAAATAGTCTATACAAAAATAATTCTTCTATTGGAACTGGTGGGGCGATTTCCACGTATAAAAGTATTACCGCAAATCAATGTATTTTTACAGGAAATAAAACGACAGATCCTTCAACGCTAAATGGAAACGGTGGAGCAACATTTAGTTATGAAAATTCAAATATTGATGAATGTGTTTTCACTAGCAACTCTGCCAGCGGACTTGGCGGAGCAACCTACGCTCACGCAGATGGTGTGTATACGAACTCAACTTTTAATTCTAATACAGCAGCTGGTGCGGGGGCAATGTACCAATGCCTTAGTTCCGGTATTGTGACGAACTCAACTTTTTATAATAATAAAGGAATAATCAAAAATGGTGTCTTTGCTACATCTGGTTCTGGTACATTTGATTTTATTAATTCAACATTTGTGGATAACGCCACTGTGGAAGATGGCAATCAATTGGGGAATTCTAGCATGACAAATTTCTATGGATCAGTAGTTGATGAGATACCAGCGGAGCCGCTTCCGTGGGTAGCTTATACTGAAACAATAGGTTATCTTGGTGTAGAGAATGAAGTATTTTCACAAAAAACACTTTTGAATTATGATACGAAAGTGCCTGTTGGTCTTACCTCGGGTTCTGAAACATTGAAATTAGGTTATGTACCTATTAAACCGAAGGGTCAAGCGGATGATAAACTAGCTGTTGCAGATAACACTTGGGTGCCTGTTACGGATAGTCTTGGGACAACTAGAGGTACAACGTTCTCTGATATTGGTTCTTTTGAGGAGCAGGGAACAATGAAAAATGAAGTTGTTAGTGGTGACAACCAAAGCGCAGAAGTTGAAAAGGGATTTGCAGCGCCATTAGTGGTCCGCTCTTTTTACCAATCAGCGATTCAACCACTTGAAGTTCCATTAGAGAATAAGTCATTTAATGTAACTCCACCTGCTTCTGGCGCATCTGGTACGCCTTCAGCTCAAATGGTGACAACCGATGGCACGGGTCAAGCTTCAGTTAATGTGACTGCAAATTCAATTGAAGGTAGTTATCAAGTCATCTTTACTGATGCAGATGATGCAACACAAACTTTGTCGTTCTCGCTGACGAATACGCCTGAAGTCGTGGTAACAGAGAAGTATGAGATTGTCAGTGGTGATAATCAAAGTGCAACAATTGAAACAGCGTTTAGTGAGCCATTGGTGATTCGTGCTTATACGCAAACTTCAGTCGATCCAACGAAAGTACCACTAGCAAATGAGACATTTAATGTAACAGTTCCGAAATCGGGGGCATCAGGAGAGTTGTCAACAAAAACAGTCACGACTGATGCAACAGGCCATGCTTCAGTTCAGGTGACAGCAAATGAAAAGGATGGTAGTTACCCAGTAGTCTTTACAAATGCAGATGATACAGCGCAGAAATTAACTTTTACGCTGACGAATGTTGCTAAAGTAACAGAAATCCTTGAGATTGTTAGTGGGAATAACCAAAGCGCAACTGTGGATACAGCATTTGCGGAGCCGCTTGTGATTCGCGCCTATACGCAAACATCTGCAGACCCAACAGAAGTACCACTAGCGAATAAAACTTTTAATGTGACAGTTCCAACATCCGGTGCATCTGGTGGGGTGTCGACACAAACAGTAACAACAGACAGTTTAGGACAAGCCTCAGTCGATGTAACAGCAAATGGAATTGAAGGAGATTTTCATGTCACCTTTACCGATGCTGGGGATGCATCAGCGAAACTGGTCTTTGCCCTTACGAATGTTGCTAAACCCGTTGGTCCAGTTGGTCCCGTTGACCCAACAATTGTAACGCCAGTCACGGGTAAACCTGTGATCACTGGTTCTACTAAAACCCCAATTGCAGCGACTGGAGATGATGCAAATATTGGACTATATAGTCTAATGGTCATCGCTTCACTGTCTGTAATTGCTGGGGTAAGAAAAAGAAGTCGTAAAGCGCAGTAGATAATAAGTAGTCAGTAATAAGAAATATGGCTCATTATTGGTATCAACCGATTATGAGTCATATTTTTTTAGATGTTAGGCATATCATCACACAGGAAGAAAACGTGAGCAAAGTATATAGCTGATACTCTATTATAATGAGCAAAACCCTGGGATCAATTTAAACTGTTTCCCAAGGTTTCATCATATGTTCTATCTACTAACTCTCAACCTGACCAAAATACAATCTTTTATAAACAATTCCAAGCAGATTGGCATCATTATTATTTTTAGCTGCCGTAACCCGAGGGATGACCTTGTACAAAGGTCTAGCGGACAATACTTTATCCAATGCTTGGTGTAGCATATCAATATAACGGGCATTTTGGCTAATAGCGCCACCAATGATCACGATAGCAGGGTCTAACATGTACTGAATATTGATAATCCCTATCGCAGTAAACAGTAGCTGGGATTCAACGAGATGATAAAGGTCATCATCCACTTCAAGTTGCTCAAAGAGATCAATTCCATTTGTCACTTGATAGCCTGCTTGGTTGATAAACTGGATTAAGCCATTCATGCCACCTGTGCCACCCAACGAGTGATACGATGGTGTTTTAATATCGTTATCAATCATCATGTAGCCGAATTCTCCAGCATGTAAGGCAGAACCACGAAGTAGTTGACCATTTACCATTGCGCCTCCACCAATTGCACTACCGACAACAATTATCGCAGCATCCTGAACCCCGTGTGCATGGCCCTGCCAAACCTCACCTAACAATGCGCAATTTCCATCATTCTCAATCCACACCGATACATTTGGAAAACGACACTCTAAGTCGCCAACGATGTCTCGATCAATCAAATAATCAAGTGCCGAAGAGCCTGTAATTTGATTGTCTAGAGGATCGTAAATTCCGGGACAACTAAGGCCAATAAATGGTGTATCCACGCCTGACGACTGGAAAGTATTGATAATAAATGCAATCAAGTCATCGTATGAATCAGGCGTTGATACTTGCTTTTTACCAGAAATCTCACCCTGATCGGAAATGAATGCAAACTTTGTGTTCGAGCCGCCAATATCAAATGCAAGATAATTCATTTACACTCACTCCTCTAATAGTGGTGGAATTATAGCCATAACTTAATTGTTAGCGTATCATAAGCTGGCGCAATTAGGTTTGTATCTTCACAAATCTCTTCAATATAATTGACCTTTGCTACACGCGTAAATTGATCAAAATTAAATGTCTCTAAGCGAATCGGTGTCATTGTAGGATTTTTCAACCGCAATACAAAGGCGTTTTCGTCATAAAGGGAAGGAACCAAACTACTAAATAGTTGGTCTTCACTCACCTCTAAGAGCGAGAATAGCGCAGGCGCTGTGCCCACATTTTCTCTAGGCTGCACTTTATTATCTAAGCGACGAATAAACTTATTCAATGTCTGCGCTTGGTAGCTAATCGATTCATTCGTATACACTTCCCAGCACTTACTAGTAGTAAACTCGTCGAACTTGCCATCTGCCACGCGGAAAGCAAATTCAAATGATTGCTCCCCAATCAGTTCAGCCATTGGTGTAGCAATCATGATGTGTCCCTTCTTGGTGGTGTCCCCAGAAGCACGCCCTGGTCGATAAACCAGATTCGGCTTGCCGAGCTGACTTGTCGTCGCAAACAAAGTCACATATAAACTACGATCAATAAATTGATATTCTTTCAATCCCTTGCCAAAAACAGATAGGTGATAGGCTTCACTTTCGACGGAAATCGAAGCATCAAAAGGTTCGATATCAATCGGGCTTTCCACATAGGACTGTTGCCATCCTTCAGGCTCCTTGCCGAGAACAGGTCTGCGGATATAACCAAAAGGCAATGAAGCAATCGTTTCTTTTGCAAGAATATCTGGGTTGAATTTGATACGTAGACGGTGACTATAAATTTGATTATCAATGACACAGGTACAGTGTACGAGATCAGTGCCTTTTAGTAATTGAAGTGTCAGCTCAATCGGCAATGAATTTTTCTGACCATCGCTGTTTAAACGATCTTCTAATCGAAGCGGTAATTGGAATTCACCTCTCAGCGTCATTTTCTCAACTTGTGCCGTTTTAGAGACGTTCATGACAGCGAGCGAGAGATGTTTCGCTACATCTCCACGTAATGGAGAAAAGTCATAGGTATCTCCGTCATTGCCGCAATCTTCGAACGCAAGAAAATCGGTAAACTTTTTCCCGCTACTTGTCTTGAGTTCAAGGCTCTCCCCATGAAGCGAAATCGTGTAAAATTCATTGGAGATCTGCGTGTCTACAGATGGCTTCAATTCAGCCAATGCAAGACCTGCTGGCTCAATTTGAAGCACCCGATAGCCCATGCTAGGTAAATCAATTTGCACAAGTACTTTCAACTTATAATAAGGATCTTCATTGATATAAACTGGACCTTCTGGTGTCTCAAGTAGTAGATTTTCTTTTCCTTCGTAATCAATCGCATCCAGTATGACTGCATCGTCATAGCCTGTCAGAACAATATTCTTCGAAGAAGACATGAATTCAACCATCTTATAACCTACAAAAGGTGTTGGAAGCGTATTAAAAACGATCACTTCATTTTCCTTCAGCGCCATTTTTTCTGATAATCGTTTTACAATTACATTTTCGATGCCATCAGCCATTTCCATCGCTTCTTTCATTCGGTGGAGGACATCTCTTGCGACATCATCTGAGACGCAGCCGCCCATACTATCATGTGCATGACCTTCAAGAATCTTCTTCCAAGCATGGTGAAGCAGTTTTTCGCTGACATCAACACCGTTAGCTTTAGCAATCGCGATCAGTGGTTCCACGCGTTGAAGTAGTTTTTGCTCAATCAGGAAATTCGTTCGCTTGATATCATAGCGTACAGAACCGATCGACTTATGGACCCGGGCGTTACAAGGTTCTCTGAACTCACCCTGATAGCTTTCAAGGTTATTTTGCCCTCGCATGTAGTCGATAAATTGCTCATAACTGCTGATGACATACTCATCATCTGTTCTCTTGTTAATCGAAGCTAATTTTTTCGAAATATCATAAATGACATCTGTCTGATCACCGCCAGATGGGATGATAATTTCAGCGCTCTTACTTAACTCGTTCACTTTCTTAGTTGCAGGAACAAGTCGACTTTCAAGATAGTGGTCTGTGTCCTTCAAGTGGGCAGCGCCGCCGTATCCATCAACGAGATTGACAGCAATAATCTCCTGATCACCAAGCCCCTTCCATTTAAAATATGGGCTAGAAACATGCTTGTTAAAATTGATGCCACGCCAAAACACGATATTGTCAATTCCGCAGTTTTGTAAAATCGTCGGAATTTGTGCGTTAAAACCAAATGTGTCTGGTAGGTAACCAATCCTCATATGCTCGCCATACTGTTTACTATCACGAATTCCAACAATTAAGTTGCGGATCATCGATTCTGCATTGACAAAAAAAGCATCTGTTTGTGTGTACCAAGGCCCAATGGCAAGCCGCTTTTCTGAGACGAATTGTTTAATCTGTGTAACGCGTTCAGGGCGTAGTCTTACGTAATCATCAATAATCGATGACTGACCATCAAGGCAAAATTTTGCCTCAGGGTTTTTGGCTAGCTCGTCTAGAACTTCTGTAAAGCAGTTTTCGCTTAGTACCAAAGCATCGGCAGTGGTAAAATACCACTCTCGATCCCAATGTGTATGATTGACAATGTGTACCTTGCTCATAAAAGTTAAACCTCCAATTTTTCTTTCACTTTTGCGTAGATTGATTGGGTATCTGCCGCTTTCAACTGTGCACGATAGCCATCATCAATTAATGACTTGGCAATCTTCGCTAAGTAGCGTAAGTGCTCATTCGCCGCTTTTTCTGGTACAAGTAAGACAAATGCGAAAGTAGTTGGTTGTCCATCTAGGCTGTCCCATGGAATTGGCCGTGTTTTAAACACTAATAATTTCGGCTCTTTCACTGTATCATCTTTGCAATGAGGGATAGCGAAGCCGTCCTCAAAGCCTGTTGTTTGCTGTGCTTCACGAGCTAATAGTCCGTTGTAACAGGCTTGTTCTGAATGTACATATCCGAGTTCACTCGCCTGTTTCGCAATTAGTTTAAATAATTGATTCTTCTCCTCAAGCTGTTCGTTAACGATAAAGACATTTTGTTCACAAAAGATATTACTCACTGACAATCACTCGCTTTCTTAAGAAATATCCGTACATCAAAGCATTAACAAATGCTGCAAATAGGATGATTAAAATCCACCATAACCAAGAGAATGCAGGGCCTGTGGTGTAGCCGACAAAAGCACCTAGTGGAGAACCAATGCCGCCGTAAAACTGAATGCCAATGGAAGCCACTAATGCACCTGATAGTGCAGATGATGCCGTATTAGCAATGATAAGCGATGGATGTGCTGCCGCAAATGGAATGGCACCTTCGGTAACACCAACCATTCCCATCACAAAGGCTGATGAGCCTAGCGCACGTTCTTCTGTTGTAAATCGCTTTTTATACATCCACGTAGCAAATGCTGCACCAAGTGGCGCGACTGCAATGGCTGCACCAGTAGCAGCTTGAGGAATAGCGTTCACACCCTCAGGTCCAAATTGCGCCATTGTATCGACGAAAATTGCTGATGATACAAGTAAGGCTGTTTTATTGATTGGTCCACCGAGGTCAACGCCCATCATACCGCCTAGAATTGCACCATAGATGATTGGGGCTGCTGCATAAGTAACCGTTACATCATTGATAAACGTGTAAAGCGCATTCATTCCAAAGGCAATTGGTTGTCCAATCAAATAGTAGATGACAATAAACGAAATAAATGTTGTGATTAGTGGAATGATTAAAATGGGAACAACTGGCTTAGCTAAATTCGGCCACGGTACTTTCTTCAGCAACCGGACAAAGTAACCAACACCAAAACCGACGATAATCGCGCCGAGGAATCCGGCACCTGTTTCTGTTCCCAGAAACGTAGGATCATTGATAATGTACCCTGCGATAAAAGCTGGGGCAACTGCTGGTTTGTCACCGATTGCACGGGCAACACCAGCTGCGAAGATTGGAATCATCAGAGTGAAACCGATTTTACCTAGATCAAATAGCTTTGAAAAGAATTCGCCTGATGCTGAGTCATCAAATCCCCAGACAACTAAATCAGCATTATTTGGATCTGGATGAAATGCAAAAGCATTTGCAATTGCCAGCAATAAACCTGCGGCAATGGTAACCGGAATCATATCGGTTAAACCTGACATTAAATATTGCACAACTTTATTGGAAGAGGTACCGATTTCCATCTTTCCGCCCACTTTAGTCCCTTTTCCACTGTAGAGCACAGCTTTGTCCAAAGCGGTTAGAATTAAATTCTTTGCATCTTTTAATGCGACATTCGTATCCACTTCAACAATCTTTTTTCCGGCAAAACGGCTCTTATCAATTATGATATCTGCTGCAATGATCACAACGTCTGCCTTTTCAATTTCTGCGCGTGTCAACTCATTTTCTGTTCCGATCGTTCCCTGCGTTTCGACCTTAGCTGTGATGCCTAATTCTGCTGCTGCTTTCTCTAATGCCCCTTGCGCCATATAGGTATGTGCGATACCTGCTGCACATCCTGTTATTGCGACAAAACTTTTGATTTCCATAGTGAAACTCCCCCTCATCTATGATGGTTATTAGATACTGATTTCAGTTGGAATAAGCCATGAACTTGCGCCAGCTGTTGGGCTAGGAGCAATTCTCTTAGGAATGCAACCGGTCCCATTTGAAGATGAAACTAAAGAAAACGTTTTCTTAATCAGGATTATAACCCTACGAAAACAAATTTTCAATAAACTATTTAAATTTAAGAATTTGTTCTCGTTTTTAAATAAAAAATTTTAACTATGAGGCCAGCCCTTTAAATAATGGCTCGCACATTTGATCCGATTCATTTTTTCATCATAGTCACTGTTCAGTATTTCTAGATAGATAATTTCAAGTAGACGGATTAAGGCGTAGCGAGCTTTCGTGGGGACCTCTTTGAATAAAATCGGATGATCTTCGAGGCAACCAATACTCAGTTCAACCGTTGCATATTTTGCCAGTGTGCTATTGATGCCATTGGTCACTAGAATCTGCTTACAATTCTTTTTTTTCAGCTCACCTTGAATTTTCAATAGCTCCTCAGACTCGCCGCTATTCGAGACAATCAAAATAATATCATTATCAGACACGAGAG
>JAVBKE010000033.1:0-5503 GCA_031554185.1 Caryophanales bacterium | reverse complement strand
GTAGGAGTGCTCCGAGAGAGCGCCGGAACATTGGTCTGGGCCACAGCGGGAATTGAGAGGCTGGCGGCCAGAAGCGCAGACAAAGTTTTGTTTTTCATATTAAACACCTGACGTTTAAATTCGCGGAGTCCACGCGAATTGACGGACATAAATTCCGAGCGGATTGACGAGGATCTGCGCCTCGTTTGTGGGTGGGGTGAGAACAATGGTTATGGTTCCCTGCCACTGCTTAGTTTCGACTACGCGGCCAGACCTCTGCCGCGTGGTCTCAGTCCACTCGACCTGCCAAGTTTCTGCACTGATTGGGACGATGGCGTTGACTGCGATCTCGACAGTCTCGCTCTGTGCCCGTTCGTAAGGGTTGTGTTCTCGATGGTGGGTTGCCAGCGCCTGGAATGCCGCACTGGACGGGTATGTCGTGGCATAGGTCTGATCGATAATCGCTTTCTGGGCGCGAGTATCGACATAGACAGTACGAGCACCGATTACCCAGTTTCGGAGCGCGGCGATGATCTGACGTTGGGCTGGTTGGCTGGCAATGTCGGCGCGCGCAACCCGCACGATTTCGCCATTGCCATCAAACTGCACAGCATACGGAACAACTTTGTGTTGTCCGGAAATCCAGATCAAACCGCCGCCAAGAAGTAGCGATATGGCGAAAGAAGCGAATGCGGCCAGCCGCCAATGATAGGCGGCAGCGATGAAATCGCCGTACCGTTCGTTCCATTCCCGGCGAGCGGTCATGTAAGGAGAATCTGTTGATTGGGGTTCGGAACTAACTGGTTTTGTCTTTTTCATGTTTCATTCTCAGGGTCCATAAGTGGCTCGGTTTGATAGTCTATAGACTATCAAACCGAGCACAGTAAAACGCCAAAATCAACCCGTGCTATTTAAGTTTAGGAACGGGGCGGCTGGTCATTTGGTGTATCAGTATCGGAAGCGGGTCTGATGATATTGGTATCGTCATCCATCATCTCCGGCGGGATTTCTGTCTGAGATGATTCAAACTGACCTTCTTCATCATCACCATTATCGGGTGGAGGTGGGTCTAGACTGAGACCCGCCGCTCCCTCCATCCCAGGCACAGCCATGGCAGAAAGTGCTCCGGCCGTTCGCACAGCGCCTGAGGCAAACTTGGAGCCGCCCGCTCTGGTACTAGAGCCACCTCCTGAGCCACTTGAAGAAGAAGGTGAAGATGAGCCAGCCATATTACCGGTGCCGCCTGACGACCCTTCCGATTGGGGACCAGCGGAGGCACCTTCTGGACGCCCTCCTGCCCCAGAGAATGATGAGTTAATCAGGTCGGCCAGCCCGCCGCCTCCCCCACCACTCCCGCCGCCCATTGCCCCAGCCGCTGCTGCTGCACCACCCACAGCAAGTGCTGCGGCAGTGGCTGCTAGACTGCCGATGGCTCCGCCACCTCCAGACGAGGTGCCTGAGATCATTGCAGAGACCAGTTCTGGTATTGTTTTCGAGAGATAGGCGCAGGTCAAAGCCAAACCGACCATTGTCCACATGCTGGCATCGTCACCGTTGTAGGCGGCTTGCCACGTTTTCGCTGAATCGATAATTAGCCCAACAATTAGCGTTAGCACGAAAAGTTTTGCGCCGACGGCTACAGTATAGCGGATTATCGACATCGCATATTCACGGGTCCACTGAGATCCACCAAAGCCCATGAAAAACACCGAAGCATTAATCACGATGTAGGATTCAATGATTGTGAGTCCCATGAATGCGGCGATGAACGTGAAGCAAAGCAGCACTATCGCGGCGGATAACGAAAGCATGAACGCGGTCAACGGGTTCCACGTTTCGACATCACCAATGGTTTTGGCGAGTTCGACAGCGACATCAAAAATGTCACCGGGACGGATGCCTACGCCGCCTAGCCCTGCTGCCTGGGCACCCGCCTGTCGAAAACTGTTTACGATGGCTTCGGCCCATTCAGACGAGAAGAGCAAGATCGCATAGAAAAAACCGATGGTCATGATGTAACGAATAAATTCGCCGACAATTTCGCCCAGGTCTGCTTGTTTCATGACCAATGGGAAAAAGGTCCAGACAAGCTGGATAACAGCCAGCGACCAGAACAACGACTTTGCAAAGACTTTTAGTTTTCCGTCCCAAGAGGCCGCGCTGTTGCGGATGAGGTCCAGCAAACCTGTCAATGATCCTGATGGGTTTGCTGACTGAGCAAATGCGTCCGATGAAACGGACGCAAATGCCAGAGTGATGAGAAGAAAGAGAGCCGTGCGACGGGTCAAGATCAGTACTCCCTACCGGCCGCTGTGCCACGCACCCGACCAGAACGGAACCGGTCGTCATCAGGTGTGCTGATGTTCTGTTGCTGGACATGTGGCACAAGAACGGTCCTGATGGTCAGTGCCCCAACAACAATGGTCGTGAAAAGAACCAGAAAAACCCATGTGGGAATGCCGCTCATGCTCAGTAATCCCTATCTCGGCCAGTGCCTTGAATTTGGCCCGAACGGAACCGTTCGTTAAACGCATTTTCAGCAGCCGTGCGTTCGACTTCCTGAGCAATATAATTGCTCTGTAAGGTGACCTGTGTGGCCAGAAGATCCCGAAGGCGCTGAAGCTGCTGGACGTTTTGAGCGGCGATTTCATTCCCAGCCTGAATTGCCTGCATTCGGCCAGAAGCGGAAGATGACCGCTGGACCAACTGGTCCAGAACAGCATCTTCTTCTGACATGGTGTTGATATGTATCCCGGCCGCTGCCAGAGCGGTTCTGGCATTGTCTAGCCCCTGCTCTGCCCATTCACGATAGCGGCCCGGCATCACAGATGCAGATGTCCCAGTTGAGTTCAGATAGCTCTGATAGCCTTGGAACTGCTGGTGAAACCGCTCGTCCAGGTTGCTTACCTGCCGACCAATCGATTGCGCGCTGTTGTAGACACCGGCTACTTCCTGCAACTTGCCTGTGATGCTGTTGAACACGCGATCCGGCAGGGTCAGACCCTGCTGGACCATATTCGCGTATTGCTGGATTTGCGTTTGCAGCTGCCGGGCAGTGTTCAACTGAGTATCGACCGCTTCAACATATTCCATCAGCTGATTGAAAATTGTTGAACAATTTACGCAGGTGACTGTTAGAGCTGTGGCGGGACGGCTGGATAGTCCAATGAGGCCCCCCCCTCCAACGGCTATAGAAAGGCCAAGAACAGCCAGGCGCAGGTTACTTTGAAAGAAAACGCTCATAATCAACTCCCTTTTGGTGAAGCCATTCAAGAGGCCAGTCATCGCCGTGGTCGGCGATCAACCGGCTAACCTCTGCTAAGTCCTCCTTATCCGAGACAGCAACAAAGGCCAGCCCCAGAGGGCCAAGCCCAAGCTCAAACAGGCGTCGGCCGAGCGGCGATTTGTAATAGTACTGGCGCTTGTATTGGCCGCTCTTGAGTATGCTGATCTCGCGGCTGTTCAAGCCAAACAGCGCATAGAGGTCAGCTGGGCCAGGCGTGTCTTTTGTGCCAGTTAGGTTTGCTTCCTTGTTGGGCAGCAAAATTTTAGTCGGACACTGCTCCAGCAGAACATCCAGCAGACCAGATGACACCGCGTCAGATATGCTCTGGGTTGCCATAATGACAAGGCAGTTTTTTTTACGGAGTTCCTTCAGCCACTCCCTGATTTTTTCGCGGAAAACCGGGTGTCCAAGCATCACCCATGCCTCATCCAGTGAGAGCATGGCGGGCTGGCCCTTCAGAGATCGTTCAAAGCGGCGGAACAGATACAGGAGAACCGGGATTGCGTTTGCATTCCCCATTTTCATGAGATCGTCAATTTCAAAAACTGTGTAAGGATTATCGGCTAAAGAGTCGGTTTTGCCATCGAGCATTGTACCCATTGCTCCAAGCATTGTGTAATGCGCTAGGGCTTCTTTTAGTTGAGCATCTTGCACTGTGGCGAGGTAGTCCGTGAGCGACCTGCATTCACGCGGTGCATGACGGAGCATGTCCAGTGCCCGATGGATTTCGGCTCTTTGACCTGGCGTGGGTTGGGTACCGGTTTGCAGCTCGTAGCAAACGGCCAGCCAGTCCTTCGCCCAGAGGGCATCAACATCGCTATCAATTTCCACAAGTGGTGTGAGGGCCGGAGTATCAGCCGCTTCATTGCCAATATCATAATGCAGCCCGCGCGTTGCTTTGCAGAGCGCATAAAGAGAGCGCCCTTTATCAAAGGCTGTAATTGTCGCCGGAACCGATTGACCATTATGCCGATTACGGCTTCGGTATCGTCGAAATTGCGCGTGTAGCATTGCCAACAGCGTTGATTTGCCAGCACCGGTTGGTCCAAACACCAGCGTGTGCCCTACATCGCCGACATGTAGATTAAGTCGGAATGGCGTTGCACCAGTTGTAATGGTGTGCATCAGCGCAGGCGAATGCGCTCGATAAAAATTACACGGATTTTCACGTAAACCCGGCCATATGCTCGCCAGAGGTAAAAGGTCTGCCAAATTTAGAGTATGAACCAGTGGCCGCCGAATGTTCGGGTAAGTTTGTCCTGGGATACTACCTAACCACGCTTCCAGCGTATTGACGGTTTCGATGCGGGCCGAAAAACCCT
The DNA here is from genome assembly GCA_031554185.1 of Caryophanales bacterium. Taxonomy (GTDB): domain Bacteria; phylum Bacillota; class Bacilli; order JARBTR01; family JARBTR01; genus JAVBKE01. Next base: position 916 of record JAVBKE010000033.1, on the reverse strand, counting down.
TCCGTTCCAACTCGCGTTTTACAAATCTGGCGCTGTCCTCCAGAGACTTTCTGTCCTCGTGATGTAGCACGATCACAGGAGTGTAATACCCGTATGCAACAAGATCTGATTTTGCGTCATTCATCGCAGTCTCAGCTTCTTGAGCCATTTTTAGAGCATCAGTATTCACCGTGCCCTTTTGCGTCTTGAATACCTGTGAAATGAACCCACGCACTTTTTGCTGCCACTTGAGACGATATCGGTTCAGCAGCGCAACAGCCTCGCGTTGTTCCAAGAAGATGAAGCGACTGCTCCATCTGTAAGAAATTGGAAGTCCATCAAGCATATCAAGAATTCCCGGAAAGGAGGCTCCGGGAAATCCGTCGATGGCGACACACGAGATAAATTTTGACCCCAGCTTTGGGGTGTCTCCGGGCCATAATTCCTGATATCCTAACCACGCATCGAGATACATTGGGCAGTCGGGAATCCGCAGGAAAACCTGTTCCGTAGTCAGCGCGAAGTGAAGATAGTTGACCAGCTCGTCACTTTGATAGGCCCCCTCCCCTTCGCCGACTGTGATCGTGCTCATGCGGCGCATGTGCAGTAAATCACCAAGTCCGACCTCAAAATCTTTGATGCGCTTTTTAAATTCAGCCACTATCCGTTCGGCCGGTGCCGTGTCGTCGCGTGCATCATCATCGTAAACAAACTCCGCGACTTTAGAGTTCCGACGGAGATCAGGCAGATATTGCAACACCAGAGTGTATTCGGTCTCGAAGTGTGCATCCTGCCTTTCAAACATCTCGCGTCGCTCTGCATCGATGAGGGCCGAGATCGGATCGGAAAAAGATGATTCTTCTGGTGCTGGGTATCCAGGTGATGGTGTGCGAGCGGCGTCTACCCAGATCGCCCACCCGCCACCAAATCGGGTCAG
>JAVBKE010000087.1:0-33066 GCA_031554185.1 Caryophanales bacterium | reverse complement strand
CAACGCATAATTTAGAAAAAATTTTATTTATTTTTAACAAATAATCTGGAAAATATAATATAATTGAAGATAAGTGTAATGATCTATATACATAATGAACTTGTGTTATAGCTCTACACAGGGGGTTATACCCAAAAACAGGAGGTGATTCCTTGCCGCTAGCGATAGCGGAACAAGGACTTTCATTGGACATAGGAAAAATTGTTTTTAGTTTTTTTCTGATCGGACTTACAGCATTTTTCGTTGCTGCCGAGTTTGCTTTTATCAGATTAAGGAGCACCAGGATCGATCAGTTAATTGAAGAAGGAAATAAGAAAGCGATAACAGTTAAGAAGATCACATCAAATATTGAAGTGTATTTATCTACTGCACAACTCGGAATTACCATGAGTGCATTAGCACTTGGTTGGGTCGGAGAGTCCAGCTTTGAGGTTGTGTTAGCGCCGCTCTTTGAGCTCGTATCACTTCCAGAAAATGTTGAACACACTGCAACTGTTGCTTTTTCTTTTATCCTCGTCACACTGTTAACAGTGGTAATTGGTGAGCTCGCTCCGAAAAACATTGCAATTCAGAAAGCAGAATCGATCGCTTTTGCATTCGCAAGACCGCTGATCATTCTGAACCAAATTCTTTACCCTTTCACTTGGGCATTGAATAAGCTTGCAACTTTGATTGTACGATTATTTGGTCTTAAATCAACATCTGATTCAGATGCGCCTTCGGAAGAAGAGCTGAGAATGATTGTTTCAGAGAGCTACAAAAGTGGCGAAATAAATCAATCCGAGTTCAAGTATGTAAACAATATATTTGAGTTTGACAATCGAATTGCAAAAGAGATTATGGTTCCACGGACAGAGATCATCGCATTAGCGAAAAACGCCTCTGTCGATGATTGCCTACTCACTTTAAGAGAAGAAAATTTCACACGTTATCCAATTGTTGATGGAGACAAAGACCATATTATCGGTATGATCAATGTGAAAGAAGTATTAACTGACATTGTTTCTAACAAAAAAATCAGTGATCTCAACAAATTTATCAGACCAATCATCCGTGTAATTGATTCTATTCCAATCCACAACCTACTACTCAAAATGCAAAAAGACCATATTCAAATGGCCATTTTAATGGATGAGTATGGCGGTACTTCAGGCCTTGTGACAGTTGAGGATATCATCGAGGAAATTGTTGGAGAAATTCGTGATGAATTTGATGTTGATGAAACAAATGAGATTGAACAACTTAATGACAACACTTACGTTGTTGATGCCAAGGTACTGATCACAGAAATCAACGATCTCTTGGGAACAGAAATTCTTGAGGATGACATCGATACAATCGGTGGCTGGATCCTAACAGAAAACTACGAAGCAACCGCTGGTGACATTATAGAATTCGAAAATTACCAATTCAAAATTTTGGAAATGGACGATCATCAAATTAGATTTATTGAAATATCTCGAAACTAAATCAATGTACGACCTGTCAGAAATGGCAGGTTTTTTGGTTGGCAATCCTACTCATTATCAATTATCAATATCTTCGAGACAATCGAAAATCTAAATATTTTTTCTCGTGATACACTTGTATTTTCCAGATACATTTTAATTCGTTCATAGCCACTTTTATTTAAGTGAAGACAAAAACGAGATCAGCTATTCTACACCGATCTCGTTTTGAAAATCAAACTATTCAGGTTTATACGTTTCCTCAAGCTTATTCATCCATAAGCCTAATACAATCCCAATAATACAAGCTACGAGGCAAACAAAACCGCCACTACTAAGGTAATTATAATCTGTTGGAATAATCATAATCGTTGATGCGAATACAACACCAATGATGAAGTGATACAAACCAGCATAGGCCACTTTGAATATATAGTTCACCAGTTTTGACAATAGAACAATAATCGCAATGCCGCCGATAGCCATTGGAATAATCACCGACCAATCAAGATTCTTAATTCCATCTGTCATCGGTTGATACATGCCCAGAAAAACAAGGAAGTTAGAGGGACTGAGACCCGGTACAATCAAACCTAAACCGAAAATCGCACCAGCCATTATCCAAGTAAAGAAATTTAATGGGATTGATTGACCAATCAACGATCGCTCGACAATCATTAGAAACGTTGTTGCGAGGACTGCTGTGATAATCAAGATCATTGTATGCTTTGAAGTCTTGCCTTTTTTCGTTGCTTGCTTGAATAATGCTGGTAAAATACCAATGATACAACCTATAAAAAACCAAATAATTTGTGTTTCTGCTTTTTCAAAAAAATAGCTGAGAGCAAAAGATAGGAGAAAAACCCCCATCACACCGCCGATTCCTACAGGCAGAAAATAAAAGAAATTCTTTTTAAAATCCTTTGTAATATTGGCAATAAATGAAATCATCCGCTCATAAATGCCAAACACTGCTGCTAAAGCGCCACCACTTACACCTGGTAGAATTGCCCCTGTTCCAATAAACATCCCTTTGATAAATCGGAAAAACCAATCAAATAAATTCTTGTCTTTCATACCATACTCCTATGTAATGTTTTTTTGCTTTACGACACATTAGACTCCGTGAATCACTAGAAACAATATCAAACGGAAAAACCATTATATCATATAACATTGTGGTTTTTGGTTAATTACTGTTGAAAGTCAATTAAAACAGGTGCTCGAACATCCGAATACCAATTTGAAAGAGCCTTCATAATTTTAGACTACAGTAAAGCGATTAATACGATAGATAATCAGACACCATCAACGAGTCTAACTGTTTTTCATCTGCCATCGAATAATTTTCTACCCCAAAAAAACCTTCACTTCTCACTTTAATATTTATTCTGCTATTTTTTCAACAATTAAGAATGATACTGCATAGCAGTATTTTTCTTGGCTTACATTAAATTATAGCAAGTAATATCTTTTGTGCATACCGTCCTTTCCTTAGAAAACACCGCTCTCAATAGACTTAAAAAAATAAACCGCCACGAATTCGTAGCGGTTCATCCTATCTTCATTTCTAATCATAATCACTTCAAAATCTTGAGTGTAACAGCCTGATTCGGTACAATCTCGCCATCAAACTCACCTAGCAATTGCTCATTTAAATTAGCCCGCTTCATTTTCACTTCCGTACCAACTAAACGCCAATTCACCGCAAGCCTGCGCTTTTCAAGCGAAGGATTAAACAGCCTAACAATCAAGCCTGCCCCGTCTTCCGCAACCTTTAGCGCGCTGAGCACCACGTCAACTTGATCGTAGCTCATTAAACTAAAATGCTGAGGTGTTACAATCATAGAGTCGTTCAGTTTCATGGCATTGTACGGAATCTTATTATAAGTCAGTACTGGTGTCAAAAATGCCTTTGCCAACCGTCCAACATGTGCATCTGCAAAAGCTACGTTACTAAAGACAAGTGCCAAATCCAGCATAATCTTTCCAAGCATTTGTGAATCTGGTGTCGGTAATTTAATTCCCGAAGGTCGACCCGGTCGCCGGGATAAGTTTTCTTTCCCAAGCACACCGACCGACCGCAACAAAGTAATCGCAATTGTATCATCATTTACACCAATAATTTCATACTCTCTCGTGCTATTACTAAGCACAGAAACAGTTTGCGTATCACTTGTCAAGCTAACATGGCTAAGGAATGGATAAATCCCGTCAGGACGCTCATCCCAATCCTCACTCTCCCAAACAGCCATCGCTTGATCATATACCGGGCGCTCGACCACACCAAATTGATTATCTGCAATCGAGAAAGCCGCGGAAATACCTGTCGGCACTAGCAACCGCGTTCTGTGATCCTTCGCCCCATTATCCAAAGTTACCTTTAACCCAATCGTCCGGTCTTTCTTTGCCACCCTCATCTCGATGGCTATTTCAATCGCACCATCACAAACACCATTTTTTCTAGCTTCCAAATCTGTTGGTACTGCTAATTGATAGTGGATCTGCATTGACCCCATATGAGCATGCTGTGTGCACCAAGCGGTAGCATCCCGTACATGATCCTTCGAATAAATCACCTTGCCATCAGGTAGTGGCGAGAAATCATACTCATCACCATCATCTGCAACATCTTCCAAATTGAAAACATTCTCATAAGTCGTATTCGACGCCTTATCGACAATTGTCACCGTACCATTCGAATTCGCTTTGATCTCGTAAAAATCAGTCTCAATCGCCGCCACTTCCACCGCATCCTGCATAGGCACCCTATCCGCTTCCTGAATATAAAGCGTGTCGTACCCCATCGCTGGTAATTCGTGCGTAAACTGAATCTGATAGGCAATAAACGGCTCATAATTTCCATAATGAACAATCTGCCGATCGATTAACCCAGGATCAATCACCTCTTGATGCAAAATCTCAAACGGCACACACCGATTTTGGCCATCAATCAGCTCAAATGCTGCTAACTTTGAAATAACCGTCGTCGTCACCACTTCCTCGCGCTCATAAGGCACAAGATTAAACAAAGTCAACCGATCCACATCATCGTCAGCACAAATAGCATCAACAATCTTTCTTTTATAAAAATCGATCAATTGATCTGTGCGTTCCTCAGCGTTCACAAACCGCTCCATGATTTCACGATGGACGAGATCAGAACAACAACATCCAATACTATCATGAGCATGATTTTTCATGATTGTTTTCCAAATCGCCTCAATCAAACCATGATGATAGGTAAATCCTAACTCGTGCGCTATCGTTGCCAGTGGTTCAAGAATGTTCGTCAGCTTACTTTCAATCCGCGCATTTGCCGCTTTAATGTCCATCCGTGTTGAGAAAATACTGCGATGAACACGCGCATACTTGCCATCAATGAATTCACTTTGAAGCGTATCCAAATCTGTCTTTTTATCCAGTTCTCTAAAGAGATTCTCATAGCGACTAAGGAAGAATTCTCGGTTTGGATAAAGCTGATGTAATTGATCGATCACTTCAAAAATATTCTGCTGGATCGGCATTTGATCATGGCCATTAGGTATTAATTGATGAGCAGTTGTTGCACCTTTATCAAGGACTTGAAAGTACTTATCCATCCGTGCTTTTAAAGCTTTTCCATCCACAGGTAAGTACTTTCCAATCGCATAGCCGAGCGGCATCAGTTGTACAAGAACCTTAGACTCATCATCACTTTTCCAATAGAATTCTGTTTGATTGGTACCATGACGTTCTGACACACCACGCCAAAATATCGCATGATGGATATCAAAGCCATTAAGAATTTGTGGCATCTGTGCACTTTGTCCGAATGAATCAGGAAGGTAGCCAATTTTCATTGGTTCACCAAACGCACGCACATCTTTTAACCCATAAAGGAGGTTTCTTACAATGGATTCCGCGCCAACGACTAGTTCATCAGTCTGTGTATACCACGGACCAATCACAAGTCGTCCCTCCGCCACAAGCTTTGCCAGCCTTGGTTTTTCTTCGAGACATACCGATAGATAATCCTCTAATATCGCTGTCTGCCCATCTAAAACATAGTACGGATAGTCAGGATTGTTCTCTAACATCTCCATAATTTCGCTCATATTATTAACAAGCAGTATTCTGGATTCTTCCGCAGAAAAATACCATTCTCGATCCCAATGCATATGTGGAACAATATGAACCTTTTTCATCGTCTTCTCCATTTCCTTAGCTTATAAATGAACCAACATGCTTACGCATGTCTCACTTGTTTTGCTAGTTTTTGTTTACGCGTTACGATCAAGAAGAATGTTGAAATAGCAGCACCCAGCAGTGCAGCACCAAACCAGATCATAGCATTTGCTAGTCCGCCATTTATGCCTACTAGGAATCCCATAGAGAAAATCCCCGCTCCGGGCACAGTTAAACCAATACCAGCATAAGCAACAATTCCACCCGTCACCATTGATCCCAAGATAAATGAACCGAGCACTCTAATTGGGTCGTTCATGGCAACTGGGATCGCACCTTCTGTGATACCCGCCAAACCGAGAATCCAGGTTTGTGTGCCGATCTCACGTTCCTGATCGGTAAAAATATCTTTTGCTAAAAGGCAGGCAGCTGATAGCGAGAATGCAGATACCATTTTAACAGAGGCAAAAGTCGCATAAGGTAAATAGTTTCCACTCGCCATTGCCCCAATACAAAATGCATAAGCGGCTTTATTGACAGGACCACCAAGGTCAAAAGAAACCATGATCCCAATAACTGCCCCAAGTAAGATTGCACTAGAACCTTGCAGTGAATCTAACCAGTCAATCAATGAAGTATTGATGAAAGTAATAGGCCTGCCAACTACAAAGAGCATCAGAAAACCTACAATGAATGAGCCGACGACTGGATATAGCCAGAAGCTCACAAATCCAGAAAATGCCCCTTTCGCTTTAATATTCTCTTTCATATACTTCATTAAGAAACCAGCAAGCAGGCCAGCAAGCATACCGCCTAAAAATCCACTGTTAATCATATTAGCAGCAAGCCCACCTGCAAAACCTGGTGCTAAACCTGGTTTATCGGCAATTGAGTAGGACATGAAAGCTGCTAATACTGGAACCATCAATATTCCTAACATGCCGCCACCTAGAGATTTCAGCATTGCGATCCAGCTAGTAGGATCTGCGGCAAGTGTTTGCAAATCGAAAATTTGAATGATCATTGTGGCAATAGCAGAAATCATACCACCTGCAATAATGATAGGAATAATGTACGAAATTCCCGTGAGTACGGAATCCTTAACGACTTTCCCGACCGATTCTTTTTCGTCTGCTTCCTCTTCTGGCTGAAAAGAAGTCGCTTCAGATGGTTTGTAGTTAGAAGCTTTACCTAGCGCTTTCAAAATAATCGATTCCGCATCTTTCAATGGCGCAGCCACAGACGTGTTAATTTTCGGCAACCCATCAAAGCGATCTGCTTCTTTAATCGCGACATCATTTGCAAAAATGACTGCTTTTGCTTTTTGAATTTGCGCTTTGCCATGGCGTCCCTCAATACCGTTAGAACCTTGTTTTTCAACAAGGACCCGAACGCCCAGCTTCTCACCCGCTTTAACCAGTGCTTCTGCCGCCATGTACGTGTGAGCAATCCCCGCTGGGCAAGCCGTAATTGCCAAGATCAGATCGGCAGATTCTAAACTAGCTTTAGGCTTTTCTTCTTTTGCCTCTAGCATATGATAAAATGCCTCTGGTTCTTTTACAGTCATCAACTGTGCCAGATAGTTTTCATCAGATAATTTAGTCATCAACTGAGAAAGAATCGCTAAATGTGTTGAACCAGCTTCATCGGTAGGAATCGCTAATAAAAATAATAATTTCACTTGATTGTTCGAATCAATACTTTCATACTGCTCAAGCGGTTCTTGTAACCTTAGAACAGCAAATGATGCTTCAATTACAGTATCTGACTTACCATGTGGAACGGCTAACCCGTCCTGAAACCCTGTAGGTGACATCGCTTCTCTTTCGTAAACATCCTCGAGAAAATCAGTCACAGAGCGAATTTTGCCATGCTCAAATAATTTTTTCGCCATAAAACGAATGGCTTCTTCTTTCGTACGAATCTCTGAATTCAAATCAATCAAATTTGATGATGTTGCTTTCCTTAGGTCCATCCCGACACCTCACACTTAATTAATAGATATAAATTAGTTTGAAAGCTTTCAAAATCAGTCTAGCATACGGGACGCAGCGAGCTTGCTATTTTCTTTTTTTTACACAAATTAAATCAATGTGATTAAAAAAGTGTGTATTTTTACACACTCTTTCTGAAATCTTACATACACCAAAAAAGAGAAAAGCACTGTTCGCTTCTCTCTTTATTGTGGTGCTAAAATTGTCATTCAGGGTTCCTGACAAACACTATTGCTCAACTTGTGCCTTTAAAACGTAAATCATTTTATTCATTTCCATCATTTCATTAGCGATATCTCTTAATGTCACAGTTGACATTAATTGATCTTCCGCATGCATGAAGAGGATATCTAATTTGATTTTTTGTTCCTTTGCTTCCTGCGTGATGACTTGAAAATGTTCTTTCTCTCCTTTAATCAGGTATTCATTCGCTTGTTCAATTAATTGCTTTGCCTCATCAAACTTGCCTTCACGCGCCTTGCCCATACTTTCCATCACTAAAGACTTTGCTGAACCAACTTGACTAATGATATTGAAAGATATTAATTCTAATCCTTCCATAAGGCACCACTTTCTGATTTATAAGTTACGATCACAATTTGATAGCCATCAATTTCAGGTACTTCAATTGTAATCTTTCGATGATCATCCATCCGATAAATGAGTCTTTTGTTTTCCAGATCTACTGCTGATTCTATTTCAACAATCTCAGTTCCAATCAGGGCTGCGATTTCTGCCATATTTAACACAACTTCTATATCTCTCAAAATGATTTTATCTTCAATTGTATCTAGAGAAACGGCTTTTCGCTGCGGAATATAATGCAATAAATTGATCACTAGCTGCTTAGATGCCTGTTTGTGATTCAGAATGACATCGGCTGTTGTTGGTAAATTGGTTTCAACCACACGCTGTTCATCCATTAAATCAGCCAATGCTGCGAGGACCAACAATTTGTACTGCCTTACCCCATGGAACTTATACATTTCGAAAATAGCGTGGGTAAAATAAATTACTGAATCACTTTTTGTCACAACAGGATAGCCACTTGCTTCGCCTGCCGGTGCTTGGAAATGAGCATAATAATGCTGGAAATCCCTCTGGTACATCGGACAAATTTCTTGTCCGAGCACGTTCGCACTACTCACCGTCACATTTAAGCTTTCTCCGTGCAATACAATCTCACCACTCGGTAAACGACCACTGAGTGGTTCCTCGTATCGGCCGTAGGTGGGAACAAAGTCATTAACACCTCTATAGTCTATACCCCATGATGATGGGAACTGGTTCATGTCATCTAAACCGCTTTGATAGGATGCGAGGATTTTACCACCCTGCCCAAGATAATCTGACACTTTTTCTTGTATCGCTAGACTATATGAAATTTTATCCGGCAAAATAATGACTCGATAACGATGCCAATCCATCAAATGATCAATCACATCAAACTGATAATGTGCTTCGCTAAGCATATTGACAGCGCCCGCCAATGATAAATCAACTTTCTCCTTACATTCACTGCTAACCCCTGGATGTAAAATAGCGATTTCAGTGACTGCTTTTGTTTCATCGTTCAAATGCTCAACGCTTTCAACTTGCTTGTAAACGGAACCGATCAAATCATATGTGGCAGATTGCAAAGTCCCATCAGGGTACATTTGATCACCAATTGAGCATTTTGCTCCATGTGCTATTGCCAAAAAAGTTTCATATTCTAAAGCTACTTGGTTTTTATAACTACCAAAATCAGACCAAACTTTATGAAATTTCCCCGTCATCCCTAGGTATTCTTTACCTAGATTTTTTGCATAACAGACAACGGTTGGAAAATGCTGATACCCCCATTCCCCACTCGGTAGCGATTCAATCTCTAAATGACCGTATTCATGTAAATTCGGGCGAATCGATGGTAGGATATTCCCCTCGTTAAAGAATATTGGGCAGCTAGGAGCCATTGACTGAACCGTTAGGTATATCTGATCTTTTAAAAACTGTTCCGTTTCTTTAGCAAATCGCTCATGATCATCCTCGCTAAAAACATCATAGCCTTTTTCAATCATTTTCTGATTGCAATCATTGCAATAGCATGGGTCTTGCCAAACGATATCAAAGAATAAACCATCTAGCTTCTTCCCGAAATGTTGCATTGTATCAATAATCTGCGCCTTGATATAGTCTAAGTACGGTGAATTAAAGCACAATGTTTTCCATCCTGGTGATAGTTGCCCAAAATCTTCAAACCCATATAAACATCCATCAATCTTTCGCTCTAACCATTCAGGATGTCTATCAGCAGCATAAGCATCCCAACCAACTGTCAAATAAATCGGTGCTCTCACCCCAATTTCATGACAGGCATCTACTTGCCTCATCAAGAAGTCACCATTCATCTGTGGATGTTTGGCCGGCAACTTAGTATCATAATAAATATGTCCATGGTGACATCTTCCCGTCAGTGTAACCGAATTGACATGTGCTTGCTGTAAAGTCTGTTGAAACTGATGTTTATCAAAATGCTTTCCAAGCTCAAAAGATAATTTTGGTGTATGGAAATCTAAATGCACCTGACGGTAAGGCAATTTACTCATTTTTGCCTACCTCTCTGAATCGAAATTTAGACCAAGGCTCAATATAAGGAATCAGAAATGAATTGCTCGGAACAATCTTTGCGACGACGTTCTTCTCCTGTTTATTATTGGGCATTGCTTGTTTGACAATATTGACTTCAGCCTTGTATTGACCAAATGAATTATTGCCAATTGTAATATCGCCAAACACCACTTTTTCTTTCGTATTGTTTGCCGGGATATCCTTTGCAGCATAGTCTAATTTAACAAATGTTGAACGAATACTGTAGCTATTGATATCACCCCGATTGAAATGTTGGTTGCCCAGAATGATTTCTTTTTCGAGCGCAGTTGTTCCTTCAGTAAACGCTACATCCAATTCAATTTGTTCTGAACGCAGCTCACTTAATGCCTTTAGCTCTTCTTCACTGGCATAAGCATTGGCAATAATCACATCATCAATTAACCCAATTGCGATGAAGTGCTTCGCTTGAATATCGATTGGCATGTCACGATGCATTTCCAATGTACAAAGTCCGTCTGTATAAATATGCGGTCCATGATTTGCTGCGTGGGAATGAACAAATGCAGCAGTTCTGAGCCCCATTTCTTTAAATTTATTAGAACACTTTATAAAGTAATCATAATCTAGCCCCGTAAACCGCTGCGGATAAAAATTATGACAACCAATGATTCGCTTTTTATTCGGCTTATAAGACAGCACATTTTCCAAATAATACGTGTCATTGCTAATATTAACTTCTAAATCTAAATCGGTTTCATCAAAGGTAATCAATGACTCTACCATTCCATCAAACGCAGTGTCTAAACGAATGCCAGTAGCACCCATCTCTTTAAAAAATGTCAAATCCTTATACCCAATACCCAGTTGATTAAATACAGCTGGATTTAAATCTAAGATCACCTCCATCCCAAATTTCCGGGCATGAGTGATGGCTTTTTTCATGCTAGCTAAGACAATTTCCTCTTGACCAGATTCAATCATCAGCAAATTTGTAAATACCCTGCCATAGCCATATTGAGCAGCTAATTCTATATAAGCTAGTGTTTCACTTTCATTTTCTTTATATGGATAGATTGAAATTCCTAACATGATTCCCTACTTTCTGGACACAGCATCCTCGCTTAGCGAGCGATATGAGCATCCACTATTATACGATTTTTTGTAATTCATCCTGTTCATCTTCTTTTGCCGCGTCTAGCTCTTTTTTCAACATATTTTTATCAAAAGCTCTGAAGAACGGCAAGTAAATTAATCCTGCTACAAATATGTTGAAGATCGCTAGTACCCCTGCCTTCCAATCAAACCCTGTAGCCATCATAGCACCGAGCGGTGCAGGCAATGTCCACGGTGCGATTGCAATCGGATAGTCCACTAAATGAAAGACACCCATGGCCAAGTAGGTGATGAGTCCCATCGCTAACGGTGCTAAAATAAATGGAATTGCAAAAAACGGATTCATAACGATTGGAACACCAAAGATTAACGGCTCATTAATATTAAAAATACCCGGAACTAATGTGAACTTACCCATTTTTTTACTAAATTGCGACTTCCCGAAAAATGCCATTAATATCACCAGTGACAGAGTTGCCCCTGCCCCACCAATCCAAACGAACCATTGAAAGAACTGTTCAGTCATAAAATGCGGAATCGCTTCCCCAGCTGCAGCTGCATTGATGTTCGCATTTAAATTATCATACCAGAATGGATATAAAATAGGTGTTGCAATAATCATGCCATGAATACCAAAAATCCACACGATCGTAATCAGTAGAATTGGCACAACCACAGACATAACATCGTCTCCAGCAAAATGACTAATTGGTGAGAACACCCATTGCAAGGCTGTATTGATATCAAATCCAAGGACGACTTTAATAAACCAAGCAGTAACAATGACAATTGCACCCGGAATCAGGGCAGCAAATGAATTAATAACAGATGTCGGCACACCGCGAGGCATCTTGATCACTAGATTCTTCCGCATACAAAAACGAACAACTTCAACAGTGAAAATCGAGACAACAATCGCTGTGAATAAACCGGCAGCTCCAAAATTGCCCATTGGCAAAACTGTACCACTGACATCAATGCCGGCCTTAGCTGCCACTTCTGGGTCAATCGTTGCCGGTGTAATCGCTGCAATCATGAAAGCAAGAACAGCAAGGACACTTGTCGACACTTTATCAATCTTATATTCATCACATAAACTGGAGGCAATCCCGATACAAACATAAACGGACATAAAATTCATTGTAAAATGCATTGGAATCGCTAAACTATCAGCATATGGTGCGATAAACTCTTTCCATGCATCAATTGGTAAATTCAATAGAATGATAAAAATTGAGCCAATAATCGTCACTGGAATAATAACACTCATACCATTTCGAATCGCTGTCAGGTATCGATTATTGGCAATGTTCCCCATTATCTCCACCACTTTAGTAAAATCAAACCTCTTTGACTGTGTATTCATTTTAAACTCCTTTCCTTTTTGAACCGGTTTAATTTTGTTTCAAAAAACAAAAGATTTCTCTTTTATTTTTTTACCTTTTTTAAAATTAATTGATACAAATCCGGAATCCCCATCGGTGTGTACAAAATACCCTCAATCGGAATCAGTGGAATATTTTTTGCATCTGCTTCTTTTTGTAGATGTGCTTTTCTAAAACTAACTTGCGGTGCTAACAGCAATGCATCCCAATCTTCTTGTTGCATTTTCAATGCAACCTCTTCTGTACCAGTTGCTTCCATCGTAAAGTCACTATTTCCATTCTTCTTTGCTTCGGCGACAAGATTTTCTGCTAAAATAGAAGAACTCATACCGCCACCACATGCGAGTAAAATTTTCATAATTGCCCTCCTTATTTTTGAACCGTTTTAATTTTACACCCTAAGTATAAGTTGAAACTGCTTATTTTGCAATATCTTTTTTGATATCTCTCACAGAGTCTCGCCACAATAAAGTCGTATCTAATTCTGCGGTGGTATATTGGTTATCAATCGCTGAATCAATTCGCTCAAGAATTAGCTTACCAATCATATCGCCCATCTTTTGAATTGGTTGTTCAACCGCAGTTAATTTAGGCTGAATAATATCACTTAATTCGAAATGGTCAAAACCAACAACCGATATATCTCGAGGAATAGAATATTTGCCCTCATACAAAGCCTGGACTGCACCTAGCGTCATATAATAATTCGTTGAATAAAGTGCTGTAATTTCCTGATTACAGAGTAGCTCTTTTGTCTTCTCATAACCGGACTCTTTTGTATAATCACCCATGACCACTAGGCCCTCTTGATAGATATTTTTTCTTTTCATACTATCGATGTAGCCATTTAAACGCTCATTTCCGATAAAACGATGTGTACTCCCTGCAACAATACCAATTTTCTCATGCCCCATTTCAAATAAGCGATCGACGACATTGTAGGACGCTTGATAATTATCAACCAACACAGTATCCGTCTTAAAATTCTTGATTGGCGAATCGACAGCAACAATCGCAATACCACTTTCCTTCATTTTTTGCAGAACATCTAACTTTTTTTCAACATGAAAAACAACCATACCATCCACTGATCGAGATTTTAAGAATTCCAGTTTCCGCTCTAATCGTTCGTAATCATTTTGATAATCACAAAGCAGCAAACTATAGTTGTTTTTTTCAAGGTAAGTCTCCAAATAGGATACAATAGACGTTGCAAAAACATCGGTCAGTGAGTTGATCACAACACCAATTGATAAACTTCGATTATTTTTTAGCCCCTTAGCAATAATATTCTCTACGTACCCTAACTTCTCAATCGCTCGTTTAATATTGATCATATTGCTTTTTTTTAGTTGATAGCCATTTAAATACCTAGAAACTGTGCCAATTGAAACACCCGCTTCCTTTGCAACCTCACGAATCGTCGCCAACTGTACCACTCCAATCATTTCGGAAAATCTATTTATATAATTTATCATTAGTCTGGGCTAGAAGTAAAGAATCTATAAGTGGGGGGATCATTTTTCACACAAACTTTTGAAAGCGCACAAATAAGGATTCCAAGATGATTAATAAAGGCGTTTTATCGGTAATATTGTACCCATCAAACGTTTTCCGTGGAGAGTAGCAATAGAGGGGAAAGTCAGAAAGTTGCTCAAGCCTATTTTGGGAAAGATGTGTCAAGCTAATCAAAGTATGCCCTGCTGCCTTGACCATTTGAGCCATTTCAATGATCTGCTCCGTCTCACCCGTTAAGCTAACAAAGAAAAAAGTTGTATTTTTCGTATGCTCGATTTCATACATGACTTCATGACGATCGACGTAAAAAGTGCTTTTCTGATCAATTCGCTGAAAATTCCGTGCATAAATCTCACAAATATTCGCAGTTTGTCCCACAGCAAAGAAGACAATCTTTCTGCTGTGAAGTAGTTTCTTAATCACTCGATCTTCACGCTGAGAGTCGATTAATTCAAAATTATATAAAACCACCTGATTCTGCTGATTGCCATTGCTAACTTGCCCAAATTGTTCATGTTTCATTTCATTCTTAAATGCTGTAAAACTTTCATAACCCATTTTACGACAAAAGCGCATAATCGTATTCGGCACCGTAAATAGGTCATCTGCGATTTTCTGCAATGTAAACGCATACACAGAGGAACGATTTTGCTTCACATAGCCAACAATTTGATCATCTGTATCATTCAGTTTGTCGCCATAGAAAAGTACTCTCTCATCGAATCTCATCAAATACCCCATTTTTTATTCTCATACGGCTTATTTTAGCATATAAATGCACTCTTGATTAGGCGGGGTAATGGTTGCACCAGTTATCATGACCGATTTTTCATGGGAAACGTTAATTAACTCGGTCACGAAAAATTTGTGAAGCTTTTTTCGTTTCGCTTTGTTAAAAAATACTTAGCCGATGTCTGCTGTTCCTCAACTAGTTTAATTCATTCTTGGATCTAATCGTTGTCTAGACAGCATCAGTAGGCGCACCAAGAAAAGCACTACTTTCCTAGTAAGTGTGCTTTTTTCATATCCATGTTCATCCGTGACGATTAACTAGAGTTCACCAACAATCTTCCTGCCGTGCATTTGAACAGCGCCTGTGGCTTCTGCCACAACAGCGAGATTCTCAGCTGTCACGCTCCCACCTGGCAAAATCACCAAACGTCCGCCCGCATAGGTCACAAGTTCTTTCAAAACGGGTAAATTATCTAGCGCTGCACCGCTACCACCTTTCGTGAGCACTAGCGCAACACCAATTTCACATAACTGATCAATTGCCGCTTTCTTGTCAGTTATTTCATCAAATGCCATATGAAATGTAACAGGCAAAGGATGAGCAAGTCGGACGAGCACCTTCGTTCGAGCAATATCCACCAAGCCCTCTTCTGTAAGAATCCCAAGCACAACGCCCGATGCACTGGATTGCTTTACAGTCTCAATACTTTCTTTCATTAATGTAAATTCCGCATCAGAGTAGCAGAAATCGCCACTACGGGGACGAATAATCACGCGTACATCCAAGTTGGGAATATTACATGTAAGGGTAATCGTTTCTTTCGTCGGTGTCGTTCCACCCACATCTAAGCGATCACATAATTCGATCCGATCAGCACCTAATTCAACTGCCCGCTTTGCCTCCTGATAGCTGCCAACGCAAACTTCTCTTAAAATTTTCATTATCCTCGCCCCTATATTATCAATTAAATTATTTGAATGACGTGCTCTTACAGAATGATCATCTACTCCAAAAGGTCTCACTTAAATACATCAAATTTGGTAGTATTAGCAAACGTGTCATTTCATTTCTGATCATTCAATACATCATTCATCATACCATATAGTGCCTCTAAATCGGACCTGTCCTCCTTTCTGATCGCCAGTAAGAATTTGCCCAATCGCATTGATATTTTCAGCAAGGCAACTGAAATAATGAGCCCAACAAGCAATTGTTCATGTTTACGCAGACTGTGCATACACTTTTATAAACCAAAAGAGACGAGCTATCCCTGTCTTTTCTGATGAATGCAAAAGAGGTGCAACTCCGCATGAAATCTAAAAAAAACGCACCAGATGTATTGTTAATCATCGCTGTCCTCACTCTACTCTCTATTGGGCTGGTCATGGTCTACAGTGCCAGTGCCATCTGGGCAGATTACAAATTTGGTGATTCATTTTATTTCTTAAAACGACAATCACTATTCGCTGGTGTTGGTGTATTTGCCATGTTTGCCATCTCTCGTGTTGATTATTTGGTGTGGAAAAAATGGTCGAAACCAATTATGCTTATCTGCTTTTTCCTGCTCATTATTGTACTCATCCCTGGTATAGGTACGCTTCGTAATGGGTCGAGAAGTTGGATTGGCGTTGGTGCCTTTTCGATTCAGCCATCTGAATTTATGAAATTGGCAATGATGATTTTCCTTGCGCGATACATCGAGAAAAACAGACGGCACATCACTAGTTTTAAAAAGGGACTCGTCCCCACACTTGGAATTGCCACACTCGCTTTCGGACTGATTATGCTTCAGCCAGATTTAGGTACAGGTACAGTGATGTTCGGTACCGCTGTTGTCATCATTCTGATTTCTGGCGCAAGCTTGCGTCATTTTGCTGGGCTTGGGCTAGTAGGGCTCGCAGCTTTTGTTGGACTGGTCGCTTCTGCACCCTACCGGTTAGAGCGAATCACATCGTATCTTGATCCATGGAAAGACCCGCTGGGAAGCGGCTTTCAAATTATTCAATCACTTTATGCCATCGGGCCAGGCGGTCTCTTTGGACTTGGCCTTGGTGAGAGTAGACAGAAATTTTTCTACTTACCAGAGCCACAAACTGACTTCATCTTTGCCATTCTTTCTGAAGAACTTGGCTACATAGGTGGTACAATCATCCTCACCCTCTTCGGCATCTTGCTCTGGCGGGGAATCAAAATTGCGATCGGTTGTCCTGACCTTTTCGGTAGCTTACTTGCCCTTGGCGTAATTTCAATGATTACAATTCAAGTCATGATTAATGTTTCCGTCGTCACTGGTCTAATTCCTGTCACAGGGATTACCCTACCATTCCTCAGTTATGGTGGCTCTTCCCTCACACTGACTTTGATGGCAGTTGGTATGCTTTTAAATATCAGTCGACATGCAAAAATGTAACTTTGTACAATTGGTGAAAATCATATATGATAGGTAAATAGAAGTTAAAAGTGAAACAGTAGGAGCTATCATGATGCAGAAACTAATTGATCAACTGAAAGAAAAACATATAGGTACAATAAAAGAGAACGAACCATTAGCCTCCCATACAACTATGAAGATTGGCGGGCCAGCACGCATTTTTGTTGAGCCAAATAGCCCAGAAAGTGTAATCACAGCAGTAAAAATCGCTAAAGTGGCAGGCTACCCCTATCGTGTCATTGGCCGAGGCTCTAATTTATTAGTCGCAGATGCTGGTTTTATGGGTGTGATTATCAAGCTCGGGAAAGGCCTTGAACAAGTTAGCATCCAAGGAAACGATATTCATGTTGGTGCCGGCCATTCAATCGTGACACTTGCCTCAATTGCTGGAAAAAACGGCTTAACTGGGCTTGAATTTGCAGCAGGGATTCCTGGATCAATTGGCGGTGCTGCCTATATGAATGCAGGTGCCCATGGTTCTGATATGTCCAAGGTCATACAGAAAGTTCATGTGCAATTTCTTGATGGAGAAGCCAAATGGCTTACGACAGAAGAAATGCAATATAGCTATCGCACTTCAGTGCTACAAAAAATCAGACCTGGTATTGTGCTCGAATGTATATTAACCTTATCAAAAGGTGAACCAAGTAAAATCCGCGAGCAAATTCTAGCCAATAAAAAATATCGCAAAGATACGCAACCATATGATTTCCCTTGTGCTGGGAGCATCTTTCGAAATCCATTACCACTATACGCAGGCAAACTAATCCAGGATCTAGGGTTACGTGGCTACACACTTGGTGGTGCTAAAGTATCAGAAATGCATGGTAATTTTATCGTTAATAATGATCAGGCAACCGCACAAGATGTCCTTGATTTAATCGCTTATATCCAAGGACAGGTGAAAGAACATTACCAAGTAGATTTGGAAACAGAAGTGGAGCAATTGAAATAAAAAACAAAGTCGAGGCTACTAGAAAAATGATCTCATCTACCTCGACTTTTTTGCGCTATTATTTAATAGGTCAAAACATTTTGTATGCAACTAGAGAATTTAGACTTGTAGATCCAAGAATAGGTTGTGGCAACATTCCTGCCACAACCTATTCTTCATCAGCCATTCAATCACTGCAAGCAGTCACCACTATAAGTGGTTAGCTACTTTTTTTGCATCAGCCACTACTTCTTAATTTTGCCTGTCCACTTTTTGTAGCCACCACTTAAAACATAGATATTTCTAAATCCGGCCTTATAAAGAATACTCGCTGCACGTTGACTACGCACTTGATTTTGGCAATAAAGATAGATCGGTTGATCCTTTCTCATGCCAGTGATAAAATTCTTCATTTGAGAAAGCGGAATATTTCGAGCGCCAAGGATGTGACCACTTTTAAAATCAACGTTCTCACGTAAATCAATTAATTGTGCCTTGCGATACCCTGCAACAAATTCCTCTTCTGAAAGAAGCGTTGAAATCTTTTTCTGACGAAAATAATTGTAAAGAATATATCCTACTAAAAGAACTAGTACGATCAATAAAAAAGCGAGGAATGACATGTTTTTTCTCCTTTAAATAAATAAGATACTGCTTATTATACTATCACAACTGCAAACTGAAAAGCATCGAAATGAATTATTCATAAACAACTGCAAGCAAACCCCTTAATATCGATTTGCTTGCAGTCTATTTTAACTCATATTGTAGGCTTCCAAGTTTGAAAAAACATCTCTGCAGTCTGCTTGCCAGTCCTAATGAGCGCCTCGCACTCTTTCCTAGATAAATCAAAATCAGCTGATATCCCTTCCTTTAGTGAAACAAAAATAATATCATTTTCAATCTTCCGAGAAATATACCTGAGATCATGTGCTGTAAGCATCGTATTAAAAAGAGCAGAAAACATTTCTAACGAATTTCTGATTTGCCTTTTTTCAATCGTTTTTTCTTTCGGTGTCAATCTTACACCTAGGACAGGACGCTTCTTTTCTACATCTTTACCACTGAACAGCCACATCGGAAAATTACTCAACAGGCCACCATCGACAATCAGATCCTGCTTTAATTTTACAGGACGAAAAATATAAGGAATACTGGCACTCATTCGAACCGCTTTTGCCACAGAAAATTGATCAGGTTCGATATGATAATTCGGTAAATCATCCGGAATGACAATCAACTGGTTATTAGAGACATCTGAAACAATGATCTTCAAGGTGCCGGGTTCAATATCTTTGAAGGTGATAACACCACGTAAAGCCAATTTCTCAGCAATCCATTTCTCCAGTGCATCGCCCTTATATAACCCCATACTCCAATACAGAGCAAGCCATTTTAGAAATGGAAACCCACGAAACCGCGCATCCATAAAATTCTTCCGAGGCGCTTCTATAAGTAGACGATGCATTTCAGTACCAGAATAACCAGCTGCCAAAAATGAAGCTGCAATCGCTCCTGCACTGGCACCTGCGGTGCGTTTGAAAACATAACCTCGTTCTTCTGCAGCTTCAATCGCACCAATTAGGGCAAATCCTTTCATGCCACCCCCAGAAAAAACGCCATCGATCTCCATTAGCGGGTTCCCCTCCTATCGCTACTCACTTATTACCATTGTAATGAGCAGATTTTGAAAAAGAACTGTTCAAAGGAGATTAGTGGTGTTTCATGAACAGAATCCTGTTTGTTAAAGCTAGCTTAATTTTCTGATCAATATTATCTGTATGATTTTTTAACCAGGTTCACGAATCGCTGCGAAATGATTCTGACATCTTTTCATCACATCTGCATTTAAATGAAAAACGCATTAGAACAATTTTGTTCTAACACGTTTTATTTTTTCATAATTAACGAGGGTGCTATTCTTGTTTTGATTGAATCAACTCTTCCGTTTCCTCATAAATATCATCACCAGAAATGTTTTCAGTTACATCACCATTAGAGACTTCCAAAACCGTTGGTACACCATTGACACCGAGCCCTTTCATTTGCTGCTCATAGGCATCAGGATCATTCGTCCTCACATCATATACATCATAGTAGTAGACAGTCTCACTAGTTTCCTTAACCAGTTGATTCAGCTTTGGTGCAAATTCAGCGCAGTAAGGGCAATTAGGACGACCAATATAGATGATTGCGGGCTCAGTTCCAGCCACTAATTGCTCAACTTCCGTCCAGTTAACAGCTACAAGCTGATCCGTGTCTGCTGGCGTTGCAATATTTATTTTTTCATAGTTCTCTGCGCTCTTTAGAAATCCACCAAAACTTGTCACCATTAGAAACGAAGCTAACACAGCTAGTACCATAAAGAGGTCCCTTGGCTTTCTGATCAATAGGATCCAAAACAAAGCGGAAAGTACTGCCGTGAGTAGGGTACTTCTCGTAAACAAGGAATACCACTGTGCATCATTGTGAGTGACCACTGAAGCATTAACACCCATGCGGATGTCAATTGTAATCAACACAACCAAGAATGTAGCAGCCATTGCTACCAGGAAAGCAATTCTTTTTTTCATGATTCTATGCTCCTTTACCTGCACAATTAGCTAGAGCTAACCGCTGATAAATAGCTGTTAGCATCCCCACTTAGTGTATTTATTATAAACCACACTTCAATTGTGCGCCACAGCTCGTACAAGAATTACAGCCACCAAGGCTTTCAATTGTACCAACTCGGCAAATCGGACAAATTTCACCCACTTCACTACCATAGGCAACATCCGTTGAAGTTAATTCAGAAATGGTATCCATCACAACAACAACTGGCTTTTCATCAAGTATTTCAAACGCTTGTTGCACATTCTCTTCAGATGTGAGTGACAACACTTGTGAATCACGACTACCATCTACATAAACAGTACCACCCTTTGCGCCACCTTTATATAATCGTTCATAAACTTTTTCAACCTCAGAAACAGTATAGCCTTTTGGCGCATTTACGGTCTTACTAATCGAACTATCAACCCAGCGTTGGATAATACATTGGACATCTGCATGATCTTCAGGACGTAACTCCATTGCTGAAATAAACCAGTCTGGTAATTGATTAGCATCGGCTTCAAGGTGCTTGTCTAAATACTCCTGAACGATGTCCGCTTTTACCTCGATAAATTTACCTAATCTTCCACTACGGAAGTAAGAGAATGAATAGTAAGGCTCAAGCCCAGTCGATACACCGACCATGGTTCCAGTACTGCCTGTTGGTGCGACTGTTAGCAAATGAGAGTTGCGAATACCATTCGCTACCACCCCATTACGGATATGCTCAGGCATTTTCTTCATATAGCCAGACTGAATGAAACGCTGACGCAATTCCAGCGTTTCCGCTTCCGAATTTGTCTCAAGAAAGCCGAAGCTCCCCTTCTCTTTGGCAAGTTCAATGGATGCTTCATAAGCTGTTATTGCAATAGCTTCAAACACACGATCTACAAGCTTGTTTGCTGAAGGCGATCCATACTGCTCCTCACAATAAATCAGCAGATCATGCAATCCCATCACACCAAGTCCAACCCGGCGCTCACCTTTTGCTTGAAGCGTATTCTCCTCTAAGAAGTATGGCGTCGCATCAATGACATTGTCCTGCATCCGAACACCAACACGTACAGTTTCTTTGAGTTTTTCGAAATCAACTCGTTTTGCCACTTTATCGACCATTGAAGCGAGATTAATCGCAGCTAGATTACAAACAGACCAAGGTGCTAATGGCTGTTCGCCACAAGGATTCGTTGCCACAACTTTCTGTCCATAGGCCTTTGCATTTGTCATTTCATTGGCATTATCTATAAAGAAAATACCAGGCTCTGCTGAATATGTCGCACAAATATTAATTAAATTCCACAATTCACGTGCACGTATGTGCCGATACGTACGAACCTTATAACCCATCGCAACCCACTCATTGACATCACCAACATCATGCCAATTCTCATTATAAAAAGCCATTTCTTTAGGTGTATAAGACTCTACATCAGGGAAGCGTAGTTCATAATCGCGATCCTCTTCAATTGCCTTCATGAAGTCATTTGAAATACAGACAGAAATATTTGCTCCTGAAAGGAAATCCGGGTTATGTACCGAATAATCCCCACCTACTCTGATCTTTTCATCCGCGTAGTTAATCATTGCTTCTGAAAAACCGCTATCCACTTGATTTTTCTTCGACGAAATCACAGAATACATTGCAAGTTCATTGTCATTCATCGGAATAAATTTCAATTTATCCTTTGCAATCTGTTTAATACTTTCATCCTTAGAAGTCTCCACTAGAAATTGTAAAATTCGTGGATTCTGCATTTTAGAAATAATAAACTCCACAATATCTGGGTGCCAATCCGACATCATAATCATTTGTGCACCGCGGCGCGACCCACCTTGTTCTACTAAATGTGTCAACTTAGCAATATCATCCAACCAAGAAACAGCACCAGATGAGCGGCCATTAACGCCTCTTGCTAGGGTATTTCTAGGACGCAAGGTTGATCCATTCGTACCAACTCCGCCTCCACGGCTCATAATCTCAGTAATCTTCTTTCGATGCGTTGAAATACCATCGCGTGAGTCTTGAACAAACGGTGTCACATAACAGTTAAAGAATGTTACTTGACTGTTTGTCCCAGCACCATAAAGCACACGACCAGCTGGTACAAAATTCATATTCATTAACTCATGATAAAATTTCTCAAACCACTCATCACGAAGTGTTGCAGATTTCTCAACCCCGCTAAGCCCTTTTGCATTTCTCTTGGCAATTTGCTCATAATAAACTTCAAGTGGTTTATCAAACTCATTAAATGAACGTTTGACAATTCCTGTTTCCTGTTCCAACTCATTCGTTAATACATGTCTAAACTCTTCATCAACAAGGATATCAGCTTCGCGGCGGTACTTATCAAGCGTACAAATTCTACCCAATCCTCTTGCTGGGAATTTCGGATCTGATTTAACAGTAAGGATAACAAGGTCACCAATTTTAATCGTTTTCTTCTCAGAATCTTTAAAAGAATAACGATCAAGCATGACTAGTCTTGAAACGCCTTCATGTGTGATTCTCATCTCTTCGGTAATCGCAAAAACCTCTTCAAATTTCTCGATATCTTGATTCAACTGTTCCATCATATTTGTTTCTAATTCTAAAGTGGCTTTCAACTTTGTTTCCTCCCGCTAATCAAATAAAAAGCGCACGTATATTCGTGCGTATTTAGTGCTATACAAACTATAGCATACTATATTTAGTATGTTAAGTATTGCATTTCGACTTTTTTTGTGGTTTTAGGTATAAACCTCATAGTAGACGCATTCTGTATCAGAAAAAATTTTTCCTAAAAAATCATGATGGATTTCACCTATTCCACCAATAATCCAGTACTGTCTATTTGAGGATATTCCTTATGTTCTTTCTACATATTCTCATTCAAAAATTGCCATTTTTCCGGTTTGGGTTCTGCACTAGGAGCAACAATTTCATAGCATAGGTTTGTGCAATTTTTTTCAAAAGAAATGATGAGAGAAATTCGCTACATTTAAATGTTTATTAGACATACACAGGAAACAAGAAATCTGTGAAATCTCTATTTAGGCGCAATGAGTCCAGAAACAAAAAATCGGAAAATAGCTAAAGCAACAAAATACTTCAGACTATTTCCCGAAATGAATAAGCTGTTTATCATCAAAATAATTACTCGGCAATATCAAGATTTCTAACGAGTATATTCTCCACTGTGCTGTCCTCTTTGTTGAAAGTGAACTGAACCATAGCGTAGTTTTTATCAATGTAAGTGTATGCATTAGGATCTTCCGATTGCTGGGTTGGATCACCGTAGGCTTTTGCGACTTCTTCCTTTGTCGAACCAATCTTAATGCCCTTTGCTAAACTCAGCTCAGGCAGATTCTTACTTTCTGCTGGACTTGTATCAATACCACCGACTTGACATTCCTTCATCGACTTTGGTGCCTCACTGTTATTCACAAGCTCCAAGGAGATGTCCTTGTCACCTTTGCTGAACACCATCCCAATACTATACTGAGTTGGTTCAAGTGTACGAGTAAGATCCTCTTTTGTCTTCCAGCCATCCGCTTCAAGCTTGCTATACTCCAGCGGCAAAGTATACACCTCTCCATCAAGCGAAACTTGATAATCAAACAATTCATCAGAAACCTTTGTTTCTGAACCATTTTTCGATTCTGGATCATTGCCACACCCAGTAGCACCAATTGCTACGAACATCGCAAGAAAAATAATCAGCAAATTCTTTGTTAATCTCATTCAAATACCTCCAATAACTGATGTACACCACAACTTAATAGCTTGATGCCGCCTCATACTGCTAGTATCCGCTTTTTTCATAAAAAAATAACTAAATACGGGAAATATGAACAATTAAATCTTTGGATAATTGTTGTGCAACAGTTATCCACACGCATTCCATTGTACCTAATCGTCATCGTTTTTTCTAGGGTGTGTCTGAAAAAGATTTATGAGAGACTTTTGTCAAGAATTTTTTGGCGTACCGCAGAGAAAAAATCGCAAATATCGGAATTTTGAAGCTTTTTTTCGATAAAGCTAGTCGAAAAATTTTTCAAAAAGCTTTCATAAATCTTTTTCAGACAAACCCTCTCTCTCAAGATAGACTTGTAAAGGACAGATTCAAAAAAATTGTTCTCCTAAATTGTTCTTTCTAAAACAAGTAAAAAAACTAACAAGAATGGTAAATTTCTTGTTAGTCTCTTGCATACTAATTGCTTTATAAAATTACAATTTCCGTACTGCTGCCATAAATACAACACCACGTTCCTCAAAAGATTTATATTGATCCCAACTCGCACAAGCGGGGGAAAGTAAAATCGTGTCCCCTGCATGTGATAATGCATAAGCAGCAGGAACAGCGGCTTCAACATCTGTTACTACTCGCACCTCTTCAATGCCCACTTCACGAGCAACACGTGCTAATTTTGGTGCAGTTTGCCCAAAAGTAACCAGTGCTTTCACATGTTTCAGTGATGCTTTCAGCTCATCAAACTCATTCCCACGATCAAGCCCACCAGCAAGTAAAATAGTTGGCGTACTAAATGACTCAAGTGCCTTTGACGCCGCAACTATATTTGTTGCTTTAGAATCGTTATAAAAAGTCCGTCCATCGATCGCACGAACAAATTGGAACCGATGTTCAACACCCTGGAATGTTGTTAATACATGTTTAATGGCCGAATTGCTGACACCTACTAATTTCGCTGCAGCTGTTGCTGCTAAGATATTCTCAAGTGAATGGGCACCTGGCAAAAGAATCTTATCAACAGCAAGAATCTCTTCATCGCCAAAGCAAAGCATGCCGTCTTGCACACAAGCCATTGCATGATTTGTGGTGTTTTTCATAATCGCAAATGACACTGTTTCTGCAGCAATCTGATCAACATGCGCCAATAGTTCTGCTTGATTGCCATTGTAGATAAAATAATCAGTTGCCAGTTGACTAGCCGCAATGTTCAACTTTGCTTTTAAATAGCCAGCACGATCACCATGATAATCTAAATGAGCATCGTATAGATTCGTAAACACCGCTACATGCGGACGAAATTTTTTCACACCCATCAATTGAAATGAAGACATCTCGATAACAATAGTGTGGTCGCTTGTTGCGGTTTGTGCTACTTCACAAGCTACAGTACCGATATTGCCAGCAATTAATGGATTCTTTCCACCCGCTTCAAGCATTTTGTCAATCAATGTTGTTGTTGTCGTTTTTCCATTCGTACCAGTTACTGCGATGAAAGGTGCCTCGGAAATCTCGTAGGCTAATTCTACCTCAGTAATAATAGGTAAGCCAAGCGCTAATGCTTTCTCTGTCATTGGATTGTTATAAGGAATTCCAGGATTCTTGATTACAAGCTCAAAACCTTCATCAAGGAGTTCAACGGGGTGTCGCCCACAAATCACTGTAATTCCAGCCTCAAGTAATGCCTGTGCTTCTGCACTCTCTGCAAGCGGCTTCATATCGTTTACCGTTACAAAAGCACCCAACTTCTGCATCAAAAGTGCTGCACTAACCCCACTCTTCGCTAAACCAAGAACGAGTACTTTCTTCCGTGCGTAATGCTCAACCCTGATCATAACCACACCTCAATATAAACACCAAGACCGGCAAATAATAACCCAACTACCCAAAACGTCGTCACAACACGCCACTCAGACCAACCACTCAGTTCATAATGATGGTGAATCGGACTCATTTTAAAAATTCGCTTCCCAGTTGTTTTGAATGAAATCACCTGTAAAATAACAGACAATGTTTCAATAACAAACACGCCACCAATAATTAGTAGCAAGATTTCCTGTTGTAAAATGACTGCTACAGCACCTAACGCACCACCAAGTGCAATCGATCCCGTGTCCCCCATAAATATTCTTGCAGGATGGGCATTAAATACAAGGAAACCAAGCAATGCACCAACAATGGCCATACAAAACAGCGCAACTTCATCGTTCTGTTCACTCCATGCTATAATCGCAAACGCGCCAAAAGCGATCGCAGCAGTTCCTGATAATAATCCATCTAATCCATCTGTTAAATTCACTGCATTTGTCACTGCAACAAAATAAACAAGAATAAACAAAATGAAGAACCAGCCTAAATCAATATGTATATCTAAAACATTAAATGAAATTTCCGTGCTATAGTCATAATGAACTAACAACCAATAAACGCCTAGAGAAACAAGTAACTGTCCAAATAGCTTTTGCTTAGATGTTAATCCAAGATTCCTTTTCAAAACTACCTTAATGAAGTCATCAACAAAACCAACCAAACCAAATCCCAAGGTTGCAAATAACAACACAAGCGTATCTGACCCTGGCGATGTGAAATTGCCAACCATTAATAAACTGGCGATCACTGCGGCACAAATAATGACAATCCCGCCCATAGTTGGTGTCCCAGACTTCTTTTGATGCCCCTCTGGACCCTCTTCACGAATACTTTGCCCAAATTTCAATCTTCTTAAAAATGGAATGACAATCGGTGACAACGCAATGGTAATAATAAATGAAACAATAATTGTAAAAAATAATACTTGCTCTAACATGAGGATCTCCAATCTCAATTACAACATGAGTCATCGCACCAACCGCATCGTACTAATCAAAGGTTTTTTTGCAGAAATTCGACGCTAAGCAGAAAATTCGAACGAACGACTCATTTATTCAGGTAACTAATTTATTATCGTGTAAATAACTCATTTCTTGGTGCAAGAAAAACGAATGCAAAGAAAACGGCATCCCACCGGAAATACAAAAAATTCCCTTGCGAGAAAAATTCACTACTCTCGATTATAACAGCATTACTGTGCAACCAACAATACAATATATTGATCTAACCATAAATTCTTGTACATTTTTTTTATTTTTTCATTTCAGTAATCACTATTTCTGTGAAAACTAAAAAAACAATGATAAAAAACGAATACATGGTTTATTTTTTCCAACTGAATCAAATCTTGGTTGTACATGATTTAACCATCACTTAATTCCGTTAACACAGCGCACTAAGTTGACAACTTCAATTATGTCTGACATTGGCGGCAAGTAACCGTCCCTCGCCCACCAACTTTACTTTTCAAAAGCGCCATCCCGCAGACTGGACAAGGTTCCCCTGCCTTACCATACACATTCAGCTGAAGCTGAAATAATCCAATTCGTCCCAATGAATTCACATAGCTACGAACAGTCGAGCCCCCTGCATCGATTGCTTCGCTAAGTGTTTGCTTAGAAGCATGATAAATTTTCCCCACTTCATCAAGTGTTAACGTCGAACAAATCCGTTCAGGATACACACCAGCGCGAAATAAC
Organism: Caryophanales bacterium; assembly: GCA_031554185.1. Taxonomy (GTDB): domain Bacteria; phylum Bacillota; class Bacilli; order JARBTR01; family JARBTR01; genus JAVBKE01. The sequence goes on along the minus strand of JAVBKE010000087.1, from coordinate 4,856 downwards.
GTTTCATCTGCATAGATATTACCTAACCCTGCGACAATTGTTTGATCGAGCAATGCTGGCTTCACTTTTCGAGCGGATTTGTTTAAAGCTTGGTAGAGATATTCCACTGTGTACGCCTCAGAAAACGGTTCAGGACCAACATGTGCAAGGGGTAATGTCTCTAGCTCTTGCCCAAGCGGATAAAGATGCATCGTACCAAACTTTCGCACATCCTTATACCGTAACTGCGAACCATCGGTGAAATAAAAAATGACATGATCATGTTTATCAAAAGGCTCACTAGCCTCAAAAACACCATACTTCCCTTCCATTCGTAGATGTGACACCAATGCAAAGTTATTGAGATAAAAAATTAAAAACTTCCCACGGCGTCCCATTCCCTCAATCTTCTGCTCTTTTATCATAAAACTAAACGCTTCAACCTCAGGATATTTAATGATCTTTGGCCATCGGACTTCAACTTGATCAATTACTTTTCCGACCACCGTCTCAGCCAGTGAACGACGGACCGTTTCAACTTCAGGTAATTCTGGCACCCCAACTACCACCTTTTTTATATCTATTTTTTAGTCAACTCATTCTAATTGAGTAGCACGCGGCTACGGTGGAAACATGATAATATTTTCACTTGACACCTATGAGAGAGCCCACAGATAAAAAATGGATGTTTCCATACCGAGGATACACTGAACTTCGCCCATGGAAAGTAAATGAAAATGACCCTGGTTACCCCTTGCATGAGCATTAAATGTTAATTCTATTATCGATATTTTACCATAGTCCACAGATTTCACCCATATTAACATTAGTTTTTTTCAAATAACAATTCATCATTCCTCAATAATTTTCATATCTTTTCCAAGACGATTAGTAGGGATTATTTATTAAATGTGTTACACTAATGAATATTAGCTAAAATAAAAAAGAAGGGGTTTAGACCATGAACAAAATTGTGACTAATGCAGTACATGAAATGCTAAAAGGGACGAACGTCAAAAGACAACTATCTGTTCCGCAATTAATTGAAAAATCATTATCTCGCGGAGAAGGTGTCATGACCAACACAGGTGCTATCCATGTAACCACTGGAAAATACACTGGTCGATCACCAAATGATAAATTTATGGTAGAAGAAGCATCAACAAAGGACAAAATTGATTGGGGTTCTGTCAACAAGCCACTATCCGCTGAAAACTTTGACAAACTGTACAATAAAGTCGTCGCTGGTCTAAAGGAAAAAGAAGAGATCTTTGTCTTTGAAGGCTTTGCAGGCGCTGATTTGGATTATCGCCTTCCAATTAGAGTAATCAACGAGCTGGCTTGGCATAACCTCTTTGTACACCAACTATTTATTAGACCAACAGTACACGAATTAGAAAATTTTGATAACAATAATGCATTTACAATCCTAAGTTGCCCTAGCATCAAAGCAGACAAGGCAGAAGATGGTACCAATTCAGACACTTTCATTGCCGTTTCTCTTGAGCGAAGATGTATTATCATTGGTGGTTCCGAATATGCAGGTGAAATGAAGAAATCTATTTTTGGCGTCATGAATTATTTACTCCCTGAGCAAAATATTATGTCAATGCACTGTTCAGCAAATGTAGGTGAAGATGGTGATTCTGCACTTTTCTTTGGGCTTTCTGGAACTGGAAAAACGACACTTTCAGCGGACAAACATCGTAGCCTTATTGGAGATGACGAACATGGTTGGTCTGATCGTGGCATCTTCAACATTGAAGGCGGTTGCTATGCAAAATGCATCAATCTAACCGAAGAAAAAGAACCAGAAATTTGGAATGCGATTAAATTTGGCGCTGTATTAGAAAATGTTGTCCTCGATCCAAACTCACGAGTTCCAGATTTTTTTGACGTCACACATACTGAAAACACCCGAGTAGCCTACCCGCTTGAGCATATCGAAAACATTACAGTGCCAAGTGTTGCTGGGCATCCGCACACGATCGTCTTCTTAACTGCAGATGCCTATGGCGTACTGCCGCCAATTAGTAAGCTAACAAAAGAACAAGCAATGTATCACTTCATCAGTGGCTACACCAGTAAGCTCGCTGGTACCGAATGCGGAATCACTGAACCACAAGCAACCTTTTCAACTTGTTTTGGTGCACCATTTATGCCACTGCATGCCACAAGGTATGCTGAACTATTAGGCAAAAGGATCGATCAACACCAGACACAAGTGTTCCTAGTCAATACTGGCTGGACTGGCGGTCCTTGCGGAGTTGGTAATCGAATGAAATTGACATACACTCGTACAATGGTAAACGCTGCAGTTGAGGGAAATCTAAAGCATACACCAACTGTCAAAAATGAAATCTTTGGACTTGAAGTGCCAATAGCCATAGAAGGTGTTCCATCTGACATTCTTCAACCAGAAAAAACATGGTCAGATCAAAAAGCATATCAAAAGCAGGCTATCGATCTTGCGAACCAATTCCGTGAAAACTTCAAACAGTTTGGAACTGTTTCAGAGAAAATCGCAAAACTCGGTGGTCCGCAAACCTGATTACTTGTCAATCGAAAAAAAGAAAGTGAACCTTATTAGCATATTGTAGCGCTAAAGTGGTTCACTTTCTTTTGGTAATTGATAATGGCGTGTAATTTCCACCGAAAAACAAAGCGCTTTTAGCTAACTTTACACCTAACGACTCTTTATTCAACCCTTTTCCCTTGAATTTTACGAACAATTGCTGTGACCATTTTTCGAGGTGTAAAGCGTACTGAGCCAACAAGTAACCGATTTTTTACACCAGGTATAATAATAGTTTTCCCATTCATAAACCCCTGGAATCCAATCTGAGCGACTTTCTCAGCTGTCATGACATGACCTTTAAACAGCTTCGACTGTCCAAGATCAGCACGGATTGAAAAATCCGTTGCCGTCGGTCCCGGGCAAAGTGCTGTCATTTTAACCTGCTTACCTTTTAGTTCATTCGCCAATGCTTCAGTGAGAGATAATACGTAAGCCTTAGTCGCATAGTAAACTGACATCAACGGACCAGGCTGAAATGATGCTACTGAGGCAATGTTCAGGACACCACCACGCCCACGCTGAGCCATCATTGGTAAGTAGTGCTTTGTAAAATGTGTGAGCGTTTTGACATTCAGATCAATCATATTTAATTCAAAACCGCCACTGGTATGAATAAATTCACCATACAAGCCAAATCCTGCATTATTCACAAGATAATCAATCTCAATCCCTGCCGATTCAATCTGATCAAACACCTCAATAACCGCTTCCTGATGTGAAAGATCCTTAGAAATTACCAACACTTCGCAACGATGATCTGTCTTAAACGATTCCGCCAGCCCTTGCAACTTCTCCTCATTTCGTGCGATGAGGACAAGATCATACCCGTTTGCTGCAAATATACGGGCAAGTTCCAAGCCAATCCCGCCAGAAGCTCCAGTAATCAACGCCGTTTCTCTTCCACCCATTCGTAATAACCTCCAATTCAAAATGAAAAAGCAGACATTTCCAAAAACTAACTAAGGTCATACCCGTTTTAAAAAAATTAATTTGAAGTATTTAGCGCAAATAGCTCATAAGTAATCATAGTCTCTTCGTTTTCCCACTCAACCTTATGGATTGTTGCCATTCCCGAAGCACCTGCGCTAACTTCCCTCCGCACTTGCAAAGGAATATTCAGCGGGTACAGCCGATAGCCTGACTTACGCAGTGTAAAAATATTCTCAGCAACTCGCTTCTCTCTAGCCTTTGTCACAATCATTGTATTTAATTCTAACGGCATCCCCATTGTAAAACTCCTCCACGAGGTAATAAAATCCTCTTTTCTTTCATTATAACAATTCCTAAGCACGAATCCTAGTATGAATAGCCCCCTATAGGTCTTGGAATTCACCGGGTTAAATTGTTACGAGAAAACGAAGTAGCCTGACAAAGACTATTCCATCCATTCCCTATTTCCAAATTACCAACTAATCAGTCGAATCTGCTATAATATCCATAGACCGTCTGCAACCATGCCATATCCGCTCCACTGGCAGGCCTATACCATTTTTTATAAAAATAAACGCACATCCTAAGGAATTTATATGAAAAAAATAGCACTTGCCCTCATTCGTTTTTATCAACTGGCCATTTCTCCTTACAGACCACCATCGTGCCGCTTCCTACCGACTTGCTCAGAATATGGCTATGAAGCAATTATGCGCTTTGGTGCTTTTAAAGGTGGCTATTTAGCCATTCGCCGGATACTTAAATGCCACCCATTCCATGAAGGTGGATTTGATCCTGTACCTGAAAAAAATATAAAGCAAAAATAGTTTCCACTTGCAATTCCCCGACTTTACCGTTATTATAAATCGTAATGATTACGATTTAAGGACGGTTTTTAATTTGAAGTATCTCATCATTTTCCTATTATTATTTACAAGCACACTAGCTGGATGCAATGCATCAGACAGCGCTAAATCAGTGCAAGACAACGGTAAACTGCAAGTATACACCACTGTTTATCCACTAGAATATTTCACAGAACAAATTGGTGGTCAATACGTAGAAGTTAATTCGATTTACCCAGCTGGTGGTGACGAACATAGCTACGAACCTACACAGAAAGAAACAATTGCAATTGCAGATGCGGACATGTTTTTCTATATCGGCTACGGGTTAGAGGGCTTTGTTCCAAAAATGGAACAATCATTAGAGAGTGAACATGTAGAATTCTTAGCTGTAGGCGAGCAAATCAAGGTCCCTGACATTAAAAGTAATCAAGAGCATATTGACGAGCCAGGTGACGAGGAGCATGAATTCAGTGAGAAGAATCCACATATCTGGCTTGATCCCATCTACTGCATTGACATGG
>JAVBKE010000047.1:0-5347 GCA_031554185.1 Caryophanales bacterium | reverse complement strand
GTGCAGCGAATTTGGAGTGCTCACCGAGCGGGCCAGTCGCGGCAGTCGTTTAATAATACCCTACCCACAACCGGGCAGAACGTCGCCAACCTGGATTTCAATTTCAGCCTTTCAGGCGATAATCCGAGCTGGCGGCCATCGCGTGTCTACACAGATGGCGCGAAAACTTACATCCAGTTCCCAGCAAACAGTTTGCGGAATGAATCCCCAGCTCTGGTTGTGCTTGCAAATGATGGTGGGCTGTTTTCCAGCCCAACGCAGCAACTCGTAAATTACCGTGTCATCGGCGACAGTTATGTTGTCGATAAAGTCTTGGATCGCGCCGCCCTCATCGTTGGGGTCGGCGGCAGTCAGACACAGGTCGAAATTCGTCACAACAGGAGCGGGTCATGAGCACTTCTCGCTTTCGCTCGCTGCTGGCGATCTGCGCAGCAGCAACACTATGTGCATGTGTTGATGGTTCAACCATCTCGTACGTCGATAGTGATGTAACTGCCACCAATTCTGAACGGTTGGCGGCCGATGCTGTGGATTATTTGGCTACACCACTGCCGCCTGCGCGTACCACGTTGGTGATGCAGCCCCCAAGGGGTGACGACCCCTTGACTCCGATCCTACTCGAAAAGCTGCGCACACGTGGCTACGGCGTGGTCATTGGTGCCGATGCTGCCCAGGGCGAGCAGGGGACACCAATTCGGTATCTGGCCTCTCCATTGGGGACCGGCGTTGTGCTCAGGCTGGAATACCACGGCACTGTTGCTTCGCGTTTCTATGCGCGCGGGCAAGACGGAAATCTAACGCCAGGATCACCCTTCTCGGTACGTGAAGGAGATCCAAATGAGCAGCGTTGAATCTCCGGATCTAATGCCCTCACCGGGAAAGGGGAAGGGCGTGCGGCGGCTGAATAACAGGCCGCTCCTTGTCGTTGGCCTGATTGTTTTTGCTGCCATCAGCGGCGTCATGTACACATTCTATGACCGGCAGGCCCAGAGCCGCAGAGCGGCCTCCGATCAGCTACATCCACCAGTGCCGACAGCCGCCACAGCACTCATTAACCCGACTGGAATGGGATATATCCCGGCCCTTTCAGAGGCCGTCGAAGTTGCACCATCCTTAACGTCGAGTATGGAGGTTCCTCAAGCACCTTCACTCTCAACAATTCCAACGGCCGCCGCAACAACCGCTCCGCCTCCGCCTCCATCGGAGGAGTATATGAACCGCATTAGGCTTTTGCAGCGGATCGAGGAGCGCCGATTGGCGCAATTGGAAGCCGCCCTCGGAGCAAATGTCTCCGTGCAGGGCTTTGGCCGCGACACACAAACGCGGACAGCCGCCGAGGCAAGCACCGGCGATGATCGCATGCAGGCGCTTCGACAGCAGTTGATTGCCGCTGCGACAAACGCAGCAGCAGGGGGCAGCAGTAGCGGAGCGGGAGGTTTCGGATCTGGTGGTTCTGGCACTGGCATGGAAGCCGAAAATCGGCAGGCCGATAAGCTAGCATTTCTTTCTGGAACACCAGAAGCCAACACATACCTGAATAGCCAGAGGCGAAACGCTGTCATTGCCCCCCAAGAAATTAAAGCCGGGACGATCATCCCCGGTGTCATGATTTCTGGGCTGAACTCGGACCTCCCTGGTCAGATCATCGCCCAGGTCCGGGAGAATGTTTACGATTCAGCGACCGGAACACAACTTCTGATCCCATCTGGCGCGCGACTTGTCGGCACATACGACAGCGGCGTCACGATGGGGCAGGAAAGGGCCTTGGTTGGGTGGACCCGGATTATTTATCCGGACTCGTCCTCGATCTCTTTGGATCGAATGCCCGGCACCGATGCCAGCGGTTTTGCCGGCTTTAATGACCGTGTGAACAATCACTATGGCCGAATTTTCGGCAGCGCATTGTTGCTATCGGTGATGTCCGCAGGTGTGCAGTTGTCGCAGCCGCAGGCCAGCAACGGTCAAAACTACAGTCCCGGTCAGACTATTGCCGGAGCAACGGGTGCCCAGATGGGGCAGCTCGGGATGCAGATCGCTCAGCGCGGCCTGAACATCCAACCGACCTTGGAAGTCCGGCCGGGCTACCAGTTCAACGTGATGGTGACCAAGGACATCATCCTGCCGCGGTGGAACGGGCACCCAATGGCTGCCAGTCCCGCCCCATAACCCCTCCCATCTAATGCCACCAAACTCACAAAAGAGGATCTAAAAGAATGCTAAAATTGAAGCGGCCGTCTTTTCGTACGGCCATGCTTTTCAGTGCACTGACTGCATATGGCTGCGCCACAGCCTATGCCGAAATGCACGTAAGCGGGCCAGGAACCGCTACGATACCGGGACCGGCCACCATTACTGGTAACGCTGGAAGCAGCCTCATCGTCGATGGCGGATTAAATCTCACAGCCACGCAGCTTGAGATTATCAACTCAACGAATGGCCCGGCCACAACGGCGCTCATCACAGACCCCGACACTGTGTTCGTTCTGAACACTGGTAAAATCATGGGCACGCAGTTCCATCCGGACTCAATCGTGCTGCGGGTCCAAGATGGTGCACGGGTTGTCATGAGCGACATGATCCTTGGTCGGGGTCGGATTGGGATTTCTGTTTCAGCGGCCACATTGGCCGCTAACGGAATCCACGTGGCTCTTTCATCGAATGGCGATCCGACTGCAATTGGCCTATCGGCCGACGCGGGTAGCACTGTGGTAATTTCGGGAGGACCTGTTCCGCAAACAGGAACGGTGAGCCAAATCGGGGTGGTGCGTGACAACGCAACCGGCATCCGCGTGACAGACGCCGGAACCATCGTAAATATCACCGATATCCACACGTCAATTTACGGAGATTCCAAGGCAATCGGTGCCGAGGTTGTCTCGGGCGGACGACTGGAGGCCACCTCAGGGCTGCTCGCGGCGAACGGGTCTTATGCCGCCAACACTCCAACAGCTACTGGGTTGGTTATTTCTGGCGGCAGTACAGCTCTAGTCAGCGGCTCTGAGATTGTCGCAACAATGGCTCTTGCGACAACTGGGGTCGCCATTTCTGGTGCCGGGTCTGCACTCACCGCTTCAAATATAGCGGTGGACGTCACCAATTTTGGTCTGCACGCGACTGCTCCTAGTGGTGGGCAGATCAGTACGGGCATTGATGTGACCTCCGGAGCATCCGTCACTGTCCTTGGGAACATGACGCAAATTCGGTCAATTTCACGGGAGACTTCAATCGGCATCAACGTCTCTGGACCCGAGAGCAGAGCTTCTGTTACTGGCAGCTCGATCTCGTCCACAGGCGGCGTTGCCGTCTCGGCTGTCTCTGTCTCAGGCGGCGACACGGCGATTGTCTCTGGCGTGTCAGGCGCGCCAATCAACGTCCAGGCCGTTGCTCTTCAGTCCGGCGCAACACCCGCAACGGGCGCTGTTGTGTCGATGAATACGGGCACCTTCACCGCCAACACGGCTAATCTGCATTCGGATGCATTGCCCGCATTGCATCTGATCGGCGGCACGAACCAGGCCGATTTTATCAATGCAACGATCACGTCGAACACACCGACGGTCGGCACCCTCTTTGCTGAGGACGGCTCCGGCACAATCAAGATGACGATGGGGAGCACTGTTACGGCATCCGGCTCTGGCTGGTGGTATTCGCAGTCTGGCGCAGAGCAGGTGGATATCTCGGCCGACGCCTCGACCATGTGGGGCGGATCTCAGACTACAGGCGTGTCCAATCTGGTCATGACCAACGGCTCGACCTGGTATCTGTCGAAAGATTCGACGATCACCAACCTGACGGTCAACGACAGCACAATTGATTTCGTGGCACCAACAGCGACGACGCCGGTACAGGCTGATTTCCACTTGCTCACAGTCGGTGCGGGTATCGGTGCTGTTAATCCGGGCTACACCGGGAACGGCGCTACGATCAACCTGAACAGCTACCTGAATGCAGGTGGTGCACTGGCAAATCAGGCCACTGATCGCCTGATCGTCAACGGCAATGCCACAGGTAGCGGCACATCCGTCATCGTGCGGGGCATCGGACCAGGCGCAGCTACCAATGTTCACCCCGACTACGGGGTAAACAGCGACGGTATCTCGATCATTCAGGTCGCCGGTACGGCGGCTGAGAACACGTTCAGCCTTGCCAATCCAGGCGGCCTGGTCGTCGCGGGTGGATTTCAGTACCGGCTGTATGCATATGGTCCGACATCGACCAACGGCTATGCAGCCGCAGACCAGAACCTGACTAGTAACACGTCAGGCAACCACTGGGACTATCGGCTGCAAACACCGATAGCGATCCAGCCAATGTTTCTAGTGGACCCGGATTGCAGCACGACCAATACATGCACACCGCCGCCCCCTCCGCCCGACTGTAGCAGCACCAATACGTGTGATGCGGGGCCGGGGCCGCAGCAGCCCGTCGGGCCGAATACTCCGCCTCCGGCGGCACCTGGTGGGCGCGGGGCGCTTGGGCCGTCAGTGCCGACATACATCAACCTGCCGACGGCAATGATGAATGCCGCCTATCAGGGCATCGACATGCTGCATCGCCGCTTGGGCGAGCTGCGCGATGACAATCCGAATGCACTGAATCGTGCGGATCATGGAGAAACGTTTGTCCGTCTCTATGGCGGGCAGTTCAACTACAGCTCGAACCGTTCGTTCAACGACTATGGCTATGACTTTGACCAGAACACGGCCGCCGCCCAGATCGGAACGAACGTCATCTCGCATCGTAGCGAGAATGCACTGACTCGCGTTGGCTTCGCGCTGACCTTTGGCGACATGTCGATGACCACAAACTCGCCAAGCATCGAAGAGGGGCGCAGCCGTGGCCAGGTGAACAGCTATTCGCTGCAAGGGTACATGACCCGGCAGTGGAATAGCGGCCTGTACGTCGATGGGGTGATGTCCTACGGGCTGTTCGACGGCTGGGTGAAGGATCGGGTGTTCACCCGGTCGGCCGATATCGGCGGCAATAGCTTTGCCGTCGGCATCGAGGTCGGTCGTCCGTGGCACTTCGCACAGCGCTGGACGCTGGAACCGCAGGCGCAGCTTGTCTACCAGCGCCTGAGCTTCGACAACACGACGGATGCCTACGGAGACACCATTCACTGGGGATCTCCGCAGCAGCTGATCGGCCGTGTGGGGGCGCGTCTGACGCGCCAGTTCCGCACAGCCAACAACCAGGTCATCACCCCGTATGCAAAACTGAACCTGATCCACGGGTTTTTCGATGCTGGCGACGTCACCGTCGGCAGCAATGCATTCGGGATTGGCAACTTCGGCACATCGCTACAGGTCGGCGCGGGCGTCACGGGAAACCTGACGCAGCGTTGGTC
>JAVBKE010000077.1:0-3031 GCA_031554185.1 Caryophanales bacterium | reverse complement strand
AGCTAAATCGATCCCGACAACTTTTATCGAGTTCATGATGTTGTTCCTCTGCGAATAGACATTCAGCATAAGTGTGGCAGAACTTAGGCTGGGAAGGGGCGTCCATCACATCACCTCTGGTTGAGAGTTTACTCACTTAGTCGTGTGTCCACTATTCGCGGGTAGGATCAGTATTTGTCGCCCATCATGGATCTTTATAATGGTGAAATCATTGCTTATAACCTCGCTGCCCGCCCTTTGCCTTCAATGGTGAAAAGTATGCTTACTGATGCGCTGAAACAGTTGGCGAAAGATGAACATCCAATATTGCACAGCGATCAAGGCTGGCAGTATCAAATGTCGCGATGGCAACGATGGTTAAAGGATAGTGGCATCGTCCAGAGTATGTCTCGCCGGGGGAATTGCCTTGATAATGCGGCTATAGAGAGCTTTTTTGGAACACTGAAATCAGAATGTTATTATCTCAATAAATATGAAAATGTGGATGACTTGAAGCAAGACATCATTAACTACATTGATTATTATAACAAATTGAGAATAAAGGAAAAACTTGGCGGTCTTAGCCCGGTACAATATCGATTAAATCAGGCTGCATAAGTTGTCCAAGATCTGGGGCGCAGATCATATTCAGGTGGCCAGATTTAGTATTCCACTTCAGTTATGGTGATTTTAGTCATGCAGTACGCGATATAAACCAGTGGATAAATGGTTATTACAACGTTTACCGTCCTCATACGAACAATGGTGGATTATCGCCTTGCCTGCATGAAGAAAAGTGGAAGCAGGTTATTCCGGTGTCCTGATTTTGTGATCCACTACAAGCCTTAAGAGACAGCTATCACAGCCTGTCTGAAGAGCAGCAGGAGAAAGTCGACAACCGAATTGAAGAGGTGAAGGATTTTGTCCGGGACACCATCAAACGTCGGGCCAGAGAGCCGACCGAAAGCCTGAGCGATGCAGAAACACAACTGACCCAGTATCTGAAATCTTCAGCACTCATTATGCAAACCCGCCCGGTTAACGGACGTTCTCAGGCTCGCTCCGAAAAAAGTAACGAACAGGCAAACCAGTCAGCGTCAGGCTCCCTCGGGACTGAAGGTATGCATGGAACAATCAACATAACGACAGATTTCTCAGCCACCTGATGAATAAGAGCAGGCGGCAACGCGTATCCCTTACAGCCGGGATAATGGATCGAAGCGCAAAAATTCATTTATTAGGGCAGGAGTTATGAGAAAAAATTCACGCCGGGTTACGATCCAGGATGTTGCGAATAAAGCCGGCGTTGCATTGATGACAGTGTCTCGTGTAATTAATACACCCCATTCTGTGACAGAAAAAACAAGAAAGCATGTTGAGTCTGTTATGTCCGGACTGGGATATGTAAAAAATAATATTGCCAGTTGTCTGGCATCTTCAAAAGAAATTTTTTGTTTCGTTCTGGTCGATTTAGCTTTGAGAAATATTGATACAATTAAGTATATGCGTGTTATTTCTGAACGCGGAATGATCCCATGCTTTCTGTGTTTTGAAAACAAAGATGATTTACTGGTGAACATTATAAAAGCCCGTTCATTCAGCCGCCCTTATATGTTTGTATTGTTTAGCCAAAAAAGTGAACCGATGGTCAGAGATACTCTTATTGAAGAGAACATTATTAATCTTGCAGATGAACTGAAGGACTGACTTATGATTAACATAAGACTTCCGGATTCATTAGGATGTACTGTTGCCAGTACATCAGTCATTTCAGGTTTACTAAAAAGTGAATATTTCGATGAAATTCATATTTTTGCAAAACACTGTGAACTTGTTTCTCATATTTCAGGAATAATATTACACAGCAGTGATGATGTTAATTATTTTGATGTAGATCTTCGCCATTATACGGCCAGAAGGCCGCATAACAGTAAGCCCTATCGGGCCAGCTATGTACATATGCTGGAAATGGCTGAGGAGGCTTTAGGTGTTAAATTACCCATCACTCCGCCCTGTATTATTCTTAGTGAGGCCGATAATTCATTCGCCATCAGAAAGCTTTCCGAATTCAGGAAACCCGTTATTTGGATCCAGACAAAAACAACAACAAGTAACAGAAACTGGGACAGTGAACAATGGGACAAATTAACTGAAAATCTCTCCGGAAGTTTTGATTTTATTGATTTGAGTCATGCGGGATATTCATTGTGCCAGTCACTGGCAATAACAAAATACAGTTTTGCAGGTATCTGCCTGGACAGCTTTCTGGTTCATGGATCTGCGGCTGTAGGGGCAAGGAATGTGGTTGTTCTGGCAGGAAGTTCTCGTGGAGAATGCATTACTTACCCGGGACAGGTGCTGATATATGAAAATTCAGAATGTATTGCCCAGCCATGCGGGATGCATGGCTACTATCCCGGGTGCAAAAAGGAACATGAACACCTGTTTTCAGGTAGCAACTGTATTCACGGAACATCGGTTGTCTGCATGGGCAAAATAAATTCGGACACGATTGAAGCAAAAGTATGGAGTTTGTTGAGACAAGTTGTCCAATAACAAAATATCGGATCTCTCAGAGTCTGCAACTAAAATTATGGCCAGGAGACTGAATCCTGTCTTTTCTGTCTCCTGCCAGTGATGGGCCCCCTTCAGGCCTGTACGGAAGAGCCAGAAGGTTCGCGAAGTTGGCATTTTTGCCATGCCTCGTCCAGCCTGGCCAGCGTCTCCCTGGCAATCTGGCGGTGCTCTTCACTCAGTGGCTCCACCTGTTCGCCCCGGATGTCATAACGCCCGTCTCCATAAACCAGCGCTTTCAGGTACACCCGCCTGCGGACCCATTCGCGCAGTCCCAGACCAATATCATTGGCACTGACCTCCAGCCCGCGCTGCTGCGCATCCAGAGCCAGTGCATTCCTGATGCCCACCTGCAGTGGCCGGGTGACCGCAAACAACTCAGGCCAGTGGTCATGCAGCAGCTGCAGACGCGCTGCCCGTCGCCGGACTTTTGCTCGCCTTTGCTTCTCCTTCCGGGCATGACGGTTTTTTTCTGCCG
>JAVBKE010000020.1:0-4241 GCA_031554185.1 Caryophanales bacterium | reverse complement strand
AGGCAGAAACAATCGCTGCAATTGAGACCGCTTTTGTGGAATATGAACAATACAAGCAAGACATCCGGAACAAGGGGGAGGAAACGCTTGCTTATTTAGCAGAAAATAATTTGCGTGGAATCGTGCTGGCAGGCCGCCCTTACCATGTTGATCCTGAAATCAATCATGGTATTCCAGAGCTAATTGCTGGTTTTGGGGTTGCTGTTCTGACCGAAGATAGCGTTGCCCATCTTGGCGAAGTGATTAGACCATTGATGGTTCTTGACCAATGGGCTTATCATTCTCGTCTTTACAAAGCAGCTAGTTTTGTCCGTTCGGCGGAGAATTTGGATTATGTCCAATTAAATTCATTCGGCTGTGGACTCGATGCAATTACAACTGATGAGGTTAGTGAAATCCTTGAGAAAACTGGAAAACTATACACTTGTATCAAAATTGATGAAGTGAATAACCTTGGTGCAGCCCGGATTCGAATTCGTTCACTATTCTCAGCAGTGAGAGAGCGAAAAGAAAACAATGTTGTGTTGTCGGAAGCGCCGACGAAGCAGAAACCAAGAGTTATTTTTACAGAAGAGATGAGGAAAGAGCATACGATTCTCAGTCCGCAGCTTTCGCCAATCCATTTTGATGTCGTCAAGGAAGCTTTCAAAGCCAATGGTTATCGGCTAGAGGTTCTGCCTGATTTAGAGCGTGAGGCAATTGATACTGGATTGAAGTTTGTGCATAATGATGCCTGCTTCCCTTCGTTTATCGTTGTTGGGCAAATTCTTAATGCCCTTCAATCAGGGAAGTATGATGTCAATAATACGTCAATCATTGTTAGCCAAACTGGCGGCGGTTGCCGTGGCTCCAATTATATTAGTTTCATTCGAAAGGGACTTGAGCGAGCAGGATTTGAACATATACCTGTAATCTCGCTTTCTTCACAAGGAATTGAGAAAAACCCAGGATTTACGATATCAACTTCATTGCTGAATAAGAGCTTCCAGGCGATTACTTACGGCGATTTACTCATGCGTGTTCTATATAGAACAAGGCCGTATGAAGCGGTACCTGGTAGTGCAGATAGGTTGTATCAAAAATGGAATAAGATTTGTAAAGAGTCTGTTGCGACGGGCGATCGTGCAACTTTTAAAAAGAATATCAATGGCGTTGTGAAAGCATTTGATGCACTTGAGTTAGTCGACATTGCTAAGCCGCGAGTTGGTGTCGTCGGTGAAATTCTTGTCAAATACAATCCGACAGCAAATGATGATATTGTTAGCTTGTTAGAGAATCTAGGTGCCGAGGCAGTCGTGCCTGATTTGACTGATTTCCTTCTCTACGGATTCTACGATACCTCAACGAAAAGAAAGTACCTTGGTGGTAGCCGCAAGGCGGAGTTGTTTGGTGCTATTGGAATTAAATTGATTGGCTATTATCGTAACTGTTTAAAATCTGCTTTGCGCAAGAGCGAGCGATTCGACGAGCCGAAAACGATTGAAGAGCTCGCGAAGCTTGCAGAACCAATTGTTTCACTCTGCAATCAAACAGGTGAGGGTTGGTTCTTAACGGGTGAAATGGTTGAATTAATTCACACGAATACCCCGAATATTGTCTGCCTGCAACCTTTTGGTTGTTTGCCAAATCATATTACTGGCAAAGGTGTGATCCAAGAGTTAAAGCGCCATTATCCTGAATCGAATGTAATTGCGGTTGATTATGATGCAGGTGCCTCGGAAGTGAATCAGCTCAACCGAATTAAATTGATGCTGACACAGGCAGAGGAAAATTTACGTGCAAAGCAAATTGTTGATTACAAACATGCCGATGTGCCCGCAATGAAGCAAGTTTTGACAGATGCATAGTCATTAGTTACCTATTAAGTATCTACTTGTTTTCATTTGTAGTCGTTCGGTATAAAATAGAAGTGTTGTGATTGATTTGATCACATCACTTCTATGTTTTATTCACACATAAAATGAGCAGCAGATAATTTTTTGATTTAAACTAATCATGCTCTGTAGTAAGCTGTTACTTTAAATAGAGATTTGGACCGAGATGTGCCGCATTGTACCAAGATCATGTGGCTTTTTGGGTATTAATAAGTGGAGGAGGGGGAAATATGTTATCTTTTTTTAATCTGGACGAACAGAACAAAATCCAAGAGGTGGAGTCGTTTACCAAAGGGTGTTGGGTCGATATGATTGCACCGAATGATAAGGAAATTCATTCGATCGCCACGCAGCTCAACATCCCAATTGACTTCTTCACAGATGCCCTGGATGATGAAGAAAGATCTCGTGTTGAACGCGAAGATGATAATGTCCTCATTATCGTCGATTACCCTTACCTGACGCATGACGAGTCTGGATTTCCGATTTACGAGACAATGCCAATCGGTATCATTATTGCAGAACAATGCATTGTCACAGTTTCGCTTATCGAATGCCCGTTTCTAGTGGACGTTGTTAACAATAAGGCGCGCGGTATTTTTCCATATAAAAAAACACGCTTTGTTTTACAGATTCTTTATTCTATTTCAAATTACTACTTACGTTATCTGAAACAGATTAGCAAGAAGACAAATGAAGTAGAGCGCGAGTTACATGCAAAGCTTAGGAATAAAGAATTATTTACGTTGATGGCGTTAGAAAAATCATTGGTTTATTTTACGACATCATTAAAATCAAATAAGATTGTTTTACAAAAATTAATGCGGTTGAATTATTTGAAGATGTACGAGGAAGATAGAGATTTATTGGAAGATGTAATCATCGATAACACGCAGGCGATTGAAATGGTTGAAACGTATTCAACGATTTTAAGCAACACGCAAGATGCTTTTGCTTCCGTTATCTCAAACAACTTGAATATCGTGATGAAGTTTCTAGCGTCGATTACAATTATCATTTCTTTTCCAACCATTGTATCCAGTTTCTTTGGGATGAATGTCGAAGGGTTGCCATTTGCTAATAATCCAGCTGGATTTTATATTGTGCTGGTCATTGCCTTAATCATGTCAACGGTCACAGCGATTTGGTTTTGGAAAAATAATTATTTTGGGGACTAACAATTGCTTATAAAAATGGTTGAAGTTTTAGCGTATGCTCTGGAAGTGGAGGAGGTTTGTTCAGGTGGTTGGAAGTCGTGAGTCAATTGTCATTAAAGTTGCTTGGATTAGTTTGGTTAGTAATATTATTTTAACAGTAGGGAAAATCAGTGCTGGTTTAGTGGCCCACTCGGATGCGTTATTTGCAGACGGTGTTCACTCAGCGGCTGATGTTTTCGCTTCTATTATTGTCTTGGTTGTGATTAACTACGCCAGCCAGCCTGCAGATGATGAACATCCATATGGCCATGGCAAAGCTGAAGTAATTGTTTCAGGACTTGTTGGTTTAATTTTATTATTGGTTTCTTTATATATAGTGGTTGAAGCCATTACTGGCTTGTTTCATGGTGTTAAGTCACCCGAAATGATAGCGCTTTGGACTGCACTTATATCCTATGTTGCCAAAATAGCCTTGTATAGAACATCGATTACAACGGCAGAAAAGTATAATAGCAAGGCGATTGAAGCGATTGCGCTCGATCATAAAGCCGACATTGTTGCCAGTCTAGCGGCGGCAATTGGTATCCTGGTTTCCATTATTGGTGAGAGATTCGATATCATGATTCTCATGTATGGTGATTTAGTTGCTGGGATTTTCGTTTCTTACTTGATATTCAAAATTGCCCGTAATATGCTTGTTGACTCTTTTGACATCTTGCTTGACCGGATGGTTGAGCAGGAAATGCTAGATGCATTTACTGAGATTATTTGCTCATTCCCTGAAGTACACAGAATCGATGGTCTGAGAGCAAGAGAACATGGTCAGAATATTTACATCGATTTACGGATTTCGATTATGCATGACAAGACCATCAAACAAGGGCATGATCTTGCGAGGCAGATAAAAAAAACAATCATGGTGAAGCACCCAAATGTCAAGGAAGTGCTGATTCATTTGAATCCGTATTTTGAGGATGAAAACTAATTCCACATCCATTGTGGAATTGTTTTTCAATTAGTACCTTGCATAAAACAATAGCGTGTGATATATTATAGATAAGCAGGTACTGAACATTGAACAGTAGTGTGTGGAATAGGGAGATATCCTCTTTAATATCCTGCACTTTACTTGGAAGAATGATGAAAGGAAGATCAATATGAATGTACAATTCAAAAAAGGTGTTCTAGAGCTTTGCGTTCTGGCAATCCT
>JAVBKE010000230.1:0-2576 GCA_031554185.1 Caryophanales bacterium | reverse complement strand
ATGTCGTCGATGTATTTCTAACTTCTCCCGACTAAAAATCACCACTTCGATATATCATGTATAATTTTCTCCTTGGTTTTATTTTCTAATTTAGATTTATTAATTATATCTTTTACTTCA
This sequence comes from Caryophanales bacterium, assembly GCA_031554185.1. Lineage (GTDB taxonomy): Bacteria > Bacillota > Bacilli > JARBTR01 > JARBTR01 > JAVBKE01. The sequence goes on along the minus strand of JAVBKE010000230.1, from coordinate 2,456 downwards.
ATAAAATTGGTGAGATTGAATGTGTAATTTCTCTTGATAAATAACTCAAGGCTAGCTACTTCACCACTCTCGATATTTGGAGCTGAAAGTTCATATTTGAGTCGAGCCAACTCCCCTTGAAATGCTATTTCTCTTCCGGTTTTTTTATTTTCCTCGATATCTTTTATATATTTTTCTCGAATGTTTTTGTCTTTAATAGTATCTGGATTTACAGAACCAAAAATCGGTTCATCTATCGCCCCTTGAGGTGGCATGATAGTCATGTAATAAGGTTGTTTTGGTTTATAGTTTGCTATGTAATATCTCTCAAACAATTCAACAATTTCAATATGCAAGCTTAAAATCTCTACTCTATATTTTTTAAATTCAAAATAGGCTAGCGCAGACTTAGAAAGCTCTAAATCATTAAGTCTATCAAACGCATTTCTTAAATTAGCATTATCTGCGTCGCTGGTAGGATCTTTTTTAAAATAAAATATATCCTGTCTAACCTGATTCAGGTTTATATCAATGTCATTTTTCATATCGTTTCCATTTGCACTGCTTATTGAAAAAAAAACACTAACGCCTAATATAAGATAAGCCACTATTTGGGTCTGTATACATCGTGGTTTCCTGATGCGACGCTTTAGACGTTGTACAGTGTCCATCTTTAAAAATTTCATGCTTTTGCTCCGTCTGCGGAAAACGATGAACCCGCTTCTTATCGATTGTCCATTCCCAGATTATAGGCATGGAAAGGATACAACTTATAAACGGTGGACTTGTTCCAGCTTTATCTAATATTCCAGCAAAAATAGTATCTTTAACGTTAGATGCTAAGGTGCTTCCCTGTGAATTAGAATATTCTGAGGGTGCGGTTGGAAACCAATCAGAAGTGCCATTTGCAGGATCGGTAAGATTATATCTCCCGTGCCATCTGCCTGTTAATGCGCTATAAGGTCCAGTCCCTATCGCCTGAGAATCTCTTTCTCTTATAAAAACAGCATAAAAATTAACATCAGCAGGTTCAATATACGGCCTACCTAGCCACCCACAATCAGGGAACCCGTGGTGATGGATTAGATCTGTTCTCACCACCCGTTTCATGACAAAAGCCGATGGTTCTACAATGGTAAACTGGGTGCTGTTTTTACCGTTGGCTGTTGTAGCTGTAATCGTAACTACACCTGCTTTGTCAAACGCGGTGAATACAGCCGTATTAGTACCGGTTGTTTTTAATTTCCCTTTGTCACCTGGTGACAGGGCCCATGTAGAAACAACGCTACTACATGTTAGCTGCACTGCTTCACCGACACCGATCCTCCTCCTTGCTCGATCAGCAGGAATAGTTATCACTGTTTCAGTAGTAAGTTTATCTGGACCTTTGTCCGGGTTATGATTTTTTACCGCTCCACTAAACTGTGATTCATCCTGAAGTGAATTATTCATAGCCATAGGTGCCGTCGTCACCGACCGCTTCACCCGGCGAAAATATTGACTCTTCGTCCCATACTCGATTTTTTCCGGCGTTAACTGAAAATAAAAAAGTAGATATTGAGATTTTTTATTCTACAAACAAATTACTTGTGAAGTGCTAAGAATTCTTTTAACTGATCTGATATTTTATTTCGTTCCATGTAATTATCCTTTTCTGTTTTGTCTAAAGCATTCCAAAAAGGCAACCAATATATATCCCACCAGAGCGCTACATCACCTTGCAAACTACCGACTGTTTCAAAGTCTCGATCTGGAAATACAATATCGTGTGCGGGGGGAGAAAATTTCTCCTTACATAAACTTTCAATAAAATCCGTGTCATTGGTAATAATATCAATAACAATCTGATTGAACTCAATAAATTTAAAGTAATGCAGTGTTTTTCCATTATTAAACAAGCACTCTTTTTGCTTGTTTGGTTTCTGATGAAAATAACGTGTGATTATTTGTTCGACCACTGATAAATCTATAGATTTAATCATAAATCTTGTTGAGTATGCATAGACATCACTCTCCTCAAGAGAGATAAATAATGGGTAAGAAGCTATCGCAGTAGACAACACATTAAATAAATCCTCAGGAGAGGCTAACTTGAGGTTATTTTGTTTTCTGAATAACCTGAATAAATTAATTTTCATCGATGTAATCCGCAATCCAGTCCGCACTAAAATATCCAGCAGCACCAAATATAATCCTGCCCAAAAGACCAGTAAGAATAGCTCCGGGACCTGTTTCTATCCCTACGGCAGTTCCCGCAGCAGTACCAATTTTCGCACTAACAATCGCCCCTCCCCAGCCACCAGCTTGCCGTAATATTTCAGCGCTTAGTGGTTTAACACCTCCTCCCAAAACAGATTTTTCCACCGCCTGTTCAAGATCATAAACTGTAAAGGCTACCTCCGTGCCGTCGATGAGCGGCGTGTGCCAGCCTTACACTCCCCCGTGTACGGTTTTGCCCTTCTCAACGCCGTGACACT
>JAVBKE010000122.1:0-23546 GCA_031554185.1 Caryophanales bacterium | reverse complement strand
CCTCTTGATTCTACGACAAGGCACTGTACTATTTTCTTTTGCTTCTCTTCTTTTTGCAAGACTAAATGCAACATTTTGTTTTGTCACACTAAACGCAACCTCCACTCATCTTGTCCGTTGCATTTACTTTGTCTTCTCACGACAATTTAAGAAAGAGGCCAGACAACAATTCACATAGTGTAATTAGTTACAATAAGATGCTATAATTTCATTCGTTGGCATTTTCAAAGGAGGAAAATTGATGAATTTATACGCAGTTGATTTTCAGGATATTGACAGAACAAGACTCATGGCTGTTGGCGGTAAAGGGGCAAATCTAGGCGAACTTTGCAAGATTGATGGCATCCAAGTACCAAAAGGCTTTTGTGTTTCAACTGATGCTTTTCAACGAATAATGAGAGAAGCACCCTCAATTAGCACATTGCTTGATCAATTATCACTTTTAACTGCATCAGATCTAGATAAAATCAGTGCACTTAGTAGCAAGATCCGTTATGTCATTGAGAAAATCGCCATTCCGATAGAGATTATTGACGAGATTATAAACCTTCTATCTAAGTACGGGGAGAAAGCTTCTTACGCAATACGCTCTAGCGCAACTGCTGAGGATTTGCCCTCTGCCTCGTTTGCTGGGCAGCAGGATACATACTTGAACATCGTTGGTGAGGAAGCCATACTAAAGCACATTAGCAAGTGTTGGGCGTCGCTTTTTACCGATCGGGCGGTATCGTACCGTATTCAAAATAGTTTTGATCACCGTAAGGTTCAATTGGCTGTGGTTGTGCAAAAAATGGTTTTCCCAGAGTCAGCAGGCATTTTGTTTACTGCTGACCCCGTCTCTTCTAATAGGAAGGTATTATCCATTGATACCAGCTTCGGACTTGGCGAGGCCTTGGTTTCTGGTCTTGTGAATGCCGATAACTATAAAGTGTGCGGCAGCAAGATAATCGAAAAAAAAATATCGAACAAGAAACTGGCTATTTACGCCTCAAAAGATAGTGGTACGTTTGAGCAAGAGATTCAGCCTGAGCAGCAGGATATCCAAGCGCTAACAGACAAGCAGATATTACAACTAGCAGGCATTGGTAGAAAGATCGAGGAATATTTCGGATGTCCTCAGGATATTGAATGGTGTTTCGATGGTTTGTTTCATATCGTCCAAAGCCGGCCAATCACTACGCTGTATCCAATTCCAAAAGCAAATGATGCGGAAAATCATGTTTACATATCAGTTGGTCACCAGCAAATGATGACTGATCCTATGAAACCATTGGGATTGTCTTTTTATCTATTGACAACAAGAGCACCAATGCATGTAGCAGGCGGCAGATTATTCGTCGATGTCACGCGGCATTTGGCTTCACCAGATGGTGGGAAAATGTTCATAGACAACTTGGGAAAGTCCGCTCCCCTCTTAAAAGAGGCACTCTTAACCATTGCAACACGAAAAGAATTTATCAAGCCAGCACCAATCGATAAACAAGAGTTGCTATCTAGCAAAAGTAGTAAGGATACTGCCTCATTTGTCTTTCAAGCACGTATTGAATATGATCCAGCTATCGTACCGAACTTGATTCAGCGTAGTAGGTCATCGCTAGAAGTGTTAAAGCAGACGATTCAAGCAAAATCAGGTGTAGCTTTGGTGGATTTCATCGTTGAAGATTTGCAAGAATTGAGGGAATTGTTGTTTGACCCGCAGAGCACGAGCGTCTTTATGACGGCTATGGATGCTTCCGAATGGATCAATACAAAAATGTATGAATGGTTAGGTGAGAAAAACGCTGCGGATACACTTTCACAATCTGTTCCAAATAATATTACTTCTGAAATGGGTTTAGCACTATTAGATATCGCAGATGTGATTCGCCCTTATCCAGCGCTAATCAGTTTTTTACAAAATAGTAATCGTGATGACTTTTTAGCTGAAATAGTGAAATTTGATGGTGGTCAGGAAGCTCAAGATGCTATCTACGCTTATCTAGACAAGTATGGCATGCGCTGCACTGGAGAAATTGATCTTACTAGAACGCGTTGGAGCGAGAAACCAACAATACTCATTCCCCTCATTCTCAGTAATATCAAGAACTTCGAGCCTAATGAGAGCAAACGGAGATTTGAGTGTGGGCAACAGGAAGCGTTGAAAAAAGAGCATGCGCTAATAGATCAATTGATACTATTACCGAATGGTTTACAAAAAGCCGAAGAAACAAAACGTGCAGTTAGCTTCATTCGAAATTTTATCGGCTATCGAGAATACCCAAAATACGGAATGATTAATCGCTATTTTATTTATAAACAAGCTTTGCTGAGAGAAGCTAAAATACTTATACAAGCAGGCCTTATCCATGAAATAGAAGATATATACTATCTCACTTTTCAAGAGCTTTGCGAAGTTGTACGCACAAATATGCTAGATATCGAACTCATCGACAAGCGAAAAGAGGAATACAAATTATATGAAAAGCTAACACCACCAAATGTCATCACATCCGATGGTGAAATCATTACAGGTAAGTACAACCGCGAAAATCTTCCTGTCGGAGCAATTGTAGGTCTACCAGTGTCTACTGGAATTATTGAAGGGCGCGCACGTGTCATCTTAAACATGGAAAATGCGGATTTAGAAGATGGTGATATATTAGTTACTACCTTTACTGACCCAAGCTGGACACCATTGTTTGTGTCGATCAAAGGCCTAGTCACCGAAGTTGGTGGACTGATGACACATGGTGCGGTTATTGCACGCGAATATGGTTTACCTGCGGTTGTTTGCGTGGAAAACGCTACCAAGCTCATTAAAGACGGACAACGTATTCGTGTTCATGGGACAGACGGATATGTAGAAATTCTTTAAGGTGCAAAATGCACCCGTTAACATTCAATGAAAGACGATGTAACCAAAAGATTCTCTTCCGAGTATAAACTTTGCACTAGAAATCCTCCCAACTTCATTAATAGTATAGAAAAGACTTGAGGTAGCAGGGTTCACTCACTACCTCAGGTTTTACTGAAAAAATATCCCGCTCTCAACACGATCATTAGATCCATCAAGCAGTATGACGCCCTCGCAATGTCCAAATTTGATAGATCATATAGAGCGTTGCGAATATCGTTAAATAGGTTAAAACTTTCCATCCCATTAGTAAATACGAATGGATTGCTGACTGAACTGATTCACTAGTTAGAAAAGATCTATAATCAATGCAAAAATAGATTAAAATAACGGCAAGAAGTATCGCAATGATTGTACCACCAGCAAGTTTACTTTTTGTTTGTCCATTTTCAGCACTGTACTGTGTTGCCCAACCATCCTTCCTATTGCTAGACAATTTCCCTAACCACACGTTGATGAAAGTAATTAAGTTAACCCATAGATAGATTTCTGGACTAATTAATAAAGCAGCCAAAATAATATCGATCCTTCGATGCATTGGTGTTTTTAACGCAAGTATGACGTTTAATACTGAGGCGACTATAACCGGTGTAACCCAAATCCACGACCAATTAAATTGATCTGTGGCAAGCGCAATGCCCAAAAGACAGAAGAACAAAATCCTAGTGATTAGATCCACTGCACTTTTCGCTTGAGCACGCCATATTTTCCCGATATGTCTCGATTTTACGCCAATATCCTTATTTGTCAGTAGTTCAACGGTTCCCGATTGCCATTTATTTCGTTGTTGACGGAAGGTATGATAGGACTTCATAGCATCAACAAAGCAGCGAGCAGTTGGGCTTATCAACGTTTTCCACTTCTTCTGTATTTGCCAAGTTATCAGCATATCTTCAACATCGCTTTCAAACTGCCAAGGCCCATCAAGGTTGTTATCATCGACAACGCTTTGCAAGGCTTCCGGTCTAAACAATGTCGCCTGTCCACCTAATACGTAAGTGCTTCCACCACGATACTGAAGGTTCAATAACCAACTGGCCATATCCTGCTTCTGTTGGTGGGTCCACCACCTGGAAACCGGACCTCCGTAGATACCACTTGCCAATTTTTCCTCATAATTGACATCGTCTCTAGAAATGAGCCTCCGCTTCTTAGGCATTCTCATCGTATATTTAGCCATGACGCCGCCAATGTTACGAGAACTAAGCAATCCATCCCACATATATTGTAAGGCATTTGGCGCAAGCCGACTATCCGCATCCATCCCAAGAATTGCCTTGACCGATTTTTTGTAAGTTTCCTCAGTTGGAGTTAGTTCAACATTGTATATGTCAAGCGTGTCGCCGTAAATGCCTTTCCAAGCTGTGTTTAAAGCACCAACTTTGCGTTGTTTATTATTTCTAGTCGTCAAAACTGTTAATTGTAAATTAAATTCTTTCCCCGCTTCCAGTGCAATTTGCTCTGTTCTATCTGTACAATTATCGGCAATGACAATCACATCTAGTTCTACGTTTTCTGGCAGAACCTGCTCGCCAATTCCCTCTAAACAATCACGAATGGATTTTTCTTCATTGTGTGCAGGTATAAACGCCACGATTCTCGGTTTCAAAGAACCATTCACTTTTTCCAAATCACTTGCTTCATTTAATCCCCCAAATAAATCTCCCATGCTAACCCCCACTTTAATTTAAAAATTCTATCCGATATAAACATGAGAAAATATTTCTCGTAACCATCAACAACAGCACTTAACTTCCATATCAAGTTGCTAGGATGTGTCTGAAAAGATTTATGAACGCTTTTTCAGACACACCCTAGAAGAATTAATATAAATATATTATCTTTGATAGGAAATATACCTATCCTAAATGAAAATGATATAATTGTAACCAAATCTAAATCGCGAGGGCCAGAACACAATGGATAACAAAACTAGTCAATTTATCAAACACGTAAAAGTCGTAAGACGATCCCATGGCATCGTCTTACGACTCCATATGGTAGGGTCACAAATTTCCCACTTTTTCCCGATCAACTTATGAGTTGTAAATCCGCAGAAATAGATCGTGCAGAAGAGGAAATCGATATCAATACTGAACATCAAAGCACACTATGGCATGCTACGCCATTTGCAATGATCTTTCTTTTGATGATCTTTGATCGTAGCGCTACAAGCATCACAATAAGCCAGACAAATGAGCATTTAATCACCAATCTGCTAGATTTATTCATCAGAGTAGAAAAAACTTCCGAATGGTGGACGGTCTAGCGCATGCTGAACCAATTCCCCATTTTTGTGATCTGCTAGATGAGAAATATTTATGGTCAGAGGAGTATGATGAAGACAAGGATTTGACAAGATACAAGGGTGGTCCTTTTCCTGCAGAATTATTCTATAGTTTCTATCACTATTCACATACAGTGCTAGTTCATCATCAAGATGCAATTCAGTTATTATCAAATTCAAATAGTAAGATTGGAATAAAAGCAAAGACGCTCTATACCCTCGTTCATAAAAATGAGTAGCATGTTCTTCCAAAAAACAGCTAACCGCTTTTCTCGAGTCCTTAATGCTAACAATTTACTTAACTAGGAAGTAATATCCCTTGACAAGAATATTCCTTTCTGGTTATATTGATATATGGATAAGATTTTAAGAGCATTAGCTGAACCTAGTCGTAAGCAAATAATTGAACTTCTTCGTAGCGGACCTCTTTCTGTCGGTGAAATATCTGAAAGGCTCAACATGCGTCAACCGCAGGTATCTAAACATCTAAAAGTATTAAATGATTGCGGAATTGTTGAAATCAAGCCCATTGCGAATCGAAGAATTTATCAATTGCGATCGGAACCTTTTCGAGAAATGGCTGCCTGGGCACAATCATTCTCCAAGTTATGGGAAGCGAGATTTGACCGGATGGAAGCTCATTTAGAAACAATTCAAGCAAATGCACGCCTGGAAGATGAATAATCCTATCCATTTCTAAAAAATACACATTGGAGGAACCAAATGAATAATGCAGCAAACAAATTAGAAATTACGCGGACAATAAATGCACCACGTGATCTTGTCTTTCGGGTATGGACACAATCTGAACATTTGGCTAAGTGGTGGGGACCAGAGGGTTCAACGCTTGATGTCACTACATTTGAGCTAACACCAGGCGGAAAATTCAGTTATTGTATGAAGACTGGTGATGGATTTACTTTATGGGCTCAGTTTGTCTATAAAGAAATTACTGCATCAGAGAAATTGATTTTTGTCAGCGCGATTACGGATGAAAAAGGTAATTTATCTGCCCATCCAATGATGCCAACTTGGCCTGCAGAAATCCTTAATACACTCACCTTTACCGAGAAAGATGGGAAAACTGAGATGAGCTATACGGCAGAACCGGTGAATGCTACAGATGTTGAATTGAAGACATTTGCTGAGGCGCTAGAGGGCGTAAAAATGGGTTACAATTCTACTTTCGACAAATTAGTGAAACATGCAGAAAATCTGTAACAAAATCTGTAACTAATCATACGATACATGCATGAATGCCAAAGCCTCTATAGCTTTGGCATTTTTTGATGAAACATCCCTATCGAAAGACAGAACATTATTGGAGACTTTCACTTGCGAAGGCGCGGCTTTATCAGGAAAGTAACAACACCCGATCCAAATCATTACCGTTCTGTTCTAGATCTTTGATTTAGCAAACAGATAGGGCTGCGTGTGCCTAAGCGTAGCTGGCAACTACGAACTGCAACGATCTTTCTATTATCTAGTTTTTATGTCATTTATTTACTACTCTCTCGAGGGCTACTCTTTTTTATAGCCCATTTCCTTTAAATTCTCATCGAATTTCTTTAGTGATAATTGACCATCTTCCAAGTAGTAGTCTATATTATAAATTGCTTTATCATAGTCTTCTTCATCTAGCTCTTCGAAGTCAACATTAGTCGTTGCTGTGAAGGCCTGATCTTTTTCATCAATTGTAATTGAGATGCCTTCTTCGTCTTTGTATAGTTCTTTTTTACTGTCAAATTGTGTGAGCAGTTCATCTCTTGTTTTGTTATCCTTTAAACCTTCATACTGATTTGTTACAACCATCCCGACGACTTCGTCTTCTTTATGCTCTAGTTGGTAGGTTGTTTTGATCTCCACATAATCGTTTTTCTCGGCTACTGTGTACGTGCTACTCTCTGTATCGCTTTTGCTTTCATTGCCACAGCCTACTAATAACAGGGCTGTGATCATTAATAAAATACTAAAATTCTTCATTACCTATCTATCCTTTCTAAAGAGTAAAAGTGGAATCAGATTCCACTTTTACTCTTCTTATCAATTAAATTTTATCCATGCTTTTCTTTCTTCTTCCTACTAATACCATGCTCATAAGTGAAATCACCAGTAGTAAATACAGACAGGCTGCGTTTGTTTTATCTCCTGTGGCTGCTAATGCGCCTTTCGATGGTACTGGCGTAATGTCGTCATGATCTTCGATAGTAGCTTTGGGTGTTACGCTCGTTCCTACTGCTGTCGCAAATGTCAGATCGTAAACACCTGCTTTTGCTCGTAAATTAGACTTGTCTACTGTTGTAACTGGTACAGATGCCCCTGTTACTGTGCTAACTGCTTCGGCGTGAGCAAGTTCGATTAATGCAGCATCGCTAATTGTTGCTACTTCATTTTTATCAAGCGTAATGTCGTCTGCTCCAATGGCTTCTCCATTTTCTAGATCAATGACTACATGATCTTTTACGGTTGCCTTGACTGTTATGCTTGTTCCTTTTGCTGTTGCAAATGTGACATCGTAGACGCCCGGCTCTGCTCGCAAATTAGACTTGTCTATTGTAGTGATTGTAATTGGCTTTCCTGTTTCCAAGTCTACAGCTTCTGCTTTCGCCAGCTCGATTAAGTTTGCACTAGTGATGGTTGCTACTTCATCTTTTGCTAACATAAAGTCGTTTGCCCCAATAGCTTCTCCATTTTCCGGGTTAACGACAACGTTCTCTTTGACTGTCGCTTTAACTGTGATGCTTGTTCCTTTTACTGTTGCAAATGTGACATCGTAGACGCCTGTTTCTGCTCGCAAGTTAGACTTGTCCACTGTTGTAACCGTAACTGGTTCTCCTGTAGCCGTATTGACAGCTTCGGCTTTTGCTAGTTCAATTAGCGCTGCATCACTGATCGTTGCTACTTCAGCTTTTGCTAGCATAAAATCATTTGCTCCAATTGCCTCTTGGTTATTAGGATTGATGACCACATTGTCTTTCACTGTTGCCTTAACCGTAATACTCGTTCCTTTTGCTGTGGTAAAAGTGACGTCATAAACGCCCGTCTCTGCTTGCAAGTCGGATTTATCGACGTTTGTGACGGCCACTGGTTCTCCTGTATTTGTATTAACCGCCTCGGCTTTTGCTAATTTAATTAAATCGGCATTGCTGATGGTTGCTACGTCAGCTTTTGCCAGTATAAAATCGTTTGCCCCGATTGCCTCGCCATTTTCTGGACTGATAACGACATTGTCTTTCACTATCGCATTAGCGGTTACGCTTGTTCCTTTTGCTGTCGCAAATGTGACAGCATAGACGCCTGTCTCTGCTTGCAACTGAGATTTATCCACAGTTGTTACAGCAACAATCTCCCCAGTCTCTGTATTCATAGCTTCGGCTTTTGCTAATTTAATTAAATCGGCATCTGTAACCGTTGCCACTTGATCTTTTGCTAGTATAAAGTTATTCGCTCCGATTACTTCTTTGTTTTCAGGGCTGATGACTACGTTTTCTTTGACAGTGGCTCCTACTGTTGTGTTTGTTCCTTTTGCTGTTGCAAAAGTGACATCATACTCACCTACCACAGCTTGTAATCCTGCTCTATCTACTGTTGTGATGGGTACTGGCTTTCCTGTAGTTGTCTCAATTGCTTCTGCATTTGCTGATCCAATTAATGTAGCATCACTAGCTTCGGCCACTTCATCCTTTGATAGGATAAAATCATTTGCACCAATTGTCTCACCATTTTCCGGATCAACAACGAGGCTATCTTTGACTGTCGCCTTGACTGTAACGCTTGTTCCTTTTGCTGTCGCAAATGTGATGTCGTAAACGCCAGTCTCTGATTGTAATGCAGCCTTATCGACTGTTGTGACTGCTACTGACTTTCCTGTGCTAATATCCACTGCTTCCACTTTTGCTAAATCGATTAGATCTGCATCAGTTATTGCAGCTACCTGATCTTTCGCTAGCATAAAATCATTCGCTCCAATGGCTTCGCCATTTTCTGGATTGATGATGACTTGGTCTTTTACAGTGGCTTTAACTGTAATGCTTGTGCCTTTTGCTGTCGCAAAAGTGACATCATATACGCCCAATTCTGATTGTAATGCACTTTTATCTACTGTTGTGATTTCAACCGATGAGCCAGTTTTCGTGTCCACTGCTTCTGCTTTTGCTAGTTTAATTAAATCCTCGTCACTGATATTTGCTACTCTAGCACGATCGACCATAAAATTATTTGCACTGATTAGCTCATTGTTTTCTGGCGCAACGATTACATTATCTCTTACTGTTGCTTTGACCGTTACACTTGTGCCTTTGGCTGTTGCAAATGTGACATTGTAAACGCCCGTTTCAGCTTCTAATTCTGATTTATCTACAGTTGTTACCGCCACAGATGCACCGGTTTCCGTATCGGAGGCTTCGGCTTTTGCTGCGCTAATCAAGTAGGAATCAGTAACTGTAGCTACTTCATCTTTCGCCAGCATAAAATCATTTGCCCCGATTGTTTCTTTATTGTCAGGGCTAACAATTACATCGTCTTTCACGACCGCTTTGACTGTCACACTTGTACCCTTTGCAGTAGCAAATTTGACATTATAGACACCTGTTTCAGCTTTTAAAGCAGACTTATCTACTGTTGTTATCGCCACAGGCGCACCAGTTGTGGTGTCAACCGCTTCGGCTTTTGCTCGGTTGATTAAGCCAGCATCGTTAATTGTTGCTACTTCATCTTTTGCTAACATAAAGTCGTTGGCTCCGATCGCCTCACCATTTTCCGGGCTAACGACAACATTGTCCTTCACGGCCGCTTTGACCGTCACACTTGTGCCTTTTGTTGTGGCGAACTTGACATCGTAGACGCCAGGTGCTGCTTTCAGCTTAGTTTTATCAACTGATGTTATGGCCACTGATGCGCCGGTTTCTGTATTGACAGCTACTGCTTTTGCCTTTTTAATTAAATCGGCATCAGTGATGGTCGCTACTTCATCTTTATCTACCATGAAGTCATTCGCAGCAATTAACTCTTTTTCTTCTGGGTCAATCACCACTTTGTCTCTTACTGTTGCTTTGACTGTCACACTTGTGCCTTTTGTTGTAGCAAATGTGACATCGTAAACACCTGTTTCTGATTGCAATTTAGATTTATCGACACTTGTGATAGCGACTGACGATCCCGACATTATATCGACTGCTTCGGCGCTAGCCAAGTCGATTATCTCTGTATCAGTGATGGTTGCTACTTGATCTTTTGCTAATGTAAAGTCGTTTGCCCCAATTGCTTCTCCATTCTCCGGGCTAATGATTACATTGTCCTTCACTGTTGCCTTTACTGTGATGGAAGTGCCAGCCTCTGTTGCAAATGTAACATCATAGATCCCTAGTTCAGCTTTCAGCCCCGATTTATCTACTGTAGTAATGGCTACGGCGCTACCAGTTTCTGTATTGACTGCTTCAGCATTGGCTAAATCAATCAATGTTGCATCGCTTACTGTTGCTACATCGTCTTTATCAATCATAAAGCCGCTTGCACCAATTGCTTCTTTATTTTCAGGTGAGACAATTACTTGATCTTTCACTGTTGCTTTTACGGTGATACTCGTGCCTTTTGCTGTTGCAAATGTCACATCGTAGACCCCTGGTTCACCCTTTAATGCTGATTTGTCTACTGTGGTAATCGCAACTTTTGCTCCCGTTGTTGTGTTCAACGCTTCAGCTTTTGCTAATGCAATTAAGTCTGCATCACTGATTGTCGCCACTTTGTCTGTTGCTAACATGAAATCATTTGCGCCAATTGTTTCATTATTTGCTGGAATGACAACGACATGATCTTTCACGATTATGCTCGCTGTTTTGGTCACATAGTTACCTTGACCTACTGTACCAAGCGTGTAAGTTACATCATAGCTACCTTCCACTCCAGCTTTCAGGTTAGTCCAATCAGCTGCATCAATTGTTAATGGTGCATCAATTTTAATTCCGTTGTTTGTCGAGTATTCTTTTGTTACGGCTCTTATTGATGCTTCTGTTGTTAACGTTGCCGCTGTCGTTTTGTCCACAATCGCGTTTTGTGCATAGATACTATTGGTTCCGTCTGTTGATACGCCACTTCCGTCTGCTACTACGTTCAATTTGAAAGTCGCAGTTTTCGGTCCGAAAGCGTATGTCACATCATAGCTTCCAATTGTTCCTGCTTTGATTGCTTCCCATCCCGTAGCAGTTACTATTGGTGCCGGATGAGTATCATCGCCAACAGTTACCACGACTTTATTGACTGCAATTAACGCTTCTTTATTCACTAATGACTTTGCCTCAGTTTCTGTTAATACCGCATTCGAACCTGTAATGGTTGTTTGCGAACCATCATCAGTGATTGTGACAGCCACAGAATCTGTTACAAGCCCTGTTCCACTGCCGTAGCTATAATTTAGGGTCTTTGTTCCTGGTATCGTTGCATTTTTTACAGCTAGATATTCCCCATCTGCCAGATTTGGCACCGTTGTTGTTCCATTACTAAGGGTAACGACAGCACTTGTTGCAGTGATTAAAGCATTTTTATCTGCTAATGCATTTGCTGCTGCTAGTGACATGGTGACGTCCTCTGCATATAAGCTATTTTTCTCGTCTGGCGAAATAATATTTCCGTCTTTAACAATCGTAATTTTGACTGTTTTGGCTGCATAATTAGGATTTCCACTTGTTCCTAGATAGTAGGTTATATCATAACTACCTGCTGTCCCTGCTTTAATCGCATTCCAATTTTCATCTGTTATATCCACATTTGCAATTGAAGTAGCACCATCAGTAGTTGCCACTACTTTATTTGCTGCTCGTAGCGTGTCTTCGGTTAGAAGTGTTTTCGCTTTTGTTTGGTCTACTACGACACTCTCTGCATAGACAGTGTTACTGTAATCAGGCGAGATGACTGTTCCTGTCTTCATGACTGTCACACTGATCGTGTGACTACCACCTAATGCTGATGTTAATTTGACATCATATTTTCCGGCCGTATTTGTGTCTAGTATCCCTCTACTCTCCACGGAAACTGTGACATCAGTTCCATCACTTAGCTTCTTGGCAAAAGCGCCAGAATTCGTAAGGATTTGTGCATCTGTTAGAGTGGTTCCTTGTTCCACCGTGAATCCGTGTCCATAAATGAGTACATCTTTGCTAGGATCCACTGTTGAATCTTCGTCTTTTACAGTAGCCTTTACTGTAATACTTGTGCCTTTAGCTGTTGCAAATGAAACATCATAAACACCTGCTTGTGCTTGTAATTTTGATTTATCTACTGCTGTTATAGCTACTGAAGCGCCTGTTTCTGTATCGACCGCTTCGGCTCCTGCTAACTCGATTAGCTTCGCATCGGTTACTGTTGCCACTTCGCTTTTGCCGATCACAAAATTGTTTGCACCAATGGCTTCTTGATTCGCAGGGGCGACGACAACATCGTCTTTTACTGCAGCTTTTACGGTAATGGTCGTGCCTTTGGTTGTCGCATATTTCACATCATAGACACCTGGCCTAGCTTCTAGATCTGTTTTGTCTACTGTTGTTATGGCTACTTTTGCACCTGTTACTGTATCAACTGCCTCAGCGTGCGCTAGATCGATTAGTTCGGCATCAGTAATTGTCGATACTTGATCCTTTGCCAGCATAAAATTATTGGCTCCGATGGCTTCGCCATTTGCAGGGACAATGACGACATTGTCTTTCACTGTTGCTTTTACGGTGATACTTGTGCCTTTGGTTGTTGCAAATGAAACATTATAGACACCTGGCTCTGCTTTTAATGCCGTTTTATCAATTGTTGTAATCGCAACTATTGCACCAGTTTCTGTATCGACTGCTTCAGCATGCGCTAAATCGATTAGTTCGGCATCGGTTACTGTTGATACTTGATCCTTTGAGATCATAAAGTCATTTGCACCAATGATCTCCTTATTCCCCGGAACCACGACAACTTCATCCTTCACTGCCGCTTTGACAGTAATGCTTGTGCCTTTGGTTGTCGCAAATTTCACGTTGTATATACCTATTTCTGCTTTCAAATCTGTTTTATCTACAGAAGTTACTGCCACAGGTACGCCCGTTTCTGTATCCATCGCCTCAGCATTTGCTAATTCAATCAACTCAGCATCTGTTACAGTAGCTACTTGATCTTTCTGAAGCATGAAATTATTTGCACCAATCGCTTCTTTATTATTTGGGGAAACAATAACATTGTCTTTCACTGTCGCTTTTACTGTGGTACTTGTGCCTTTTGCTGTTGCAAATGAGACATTATAGACGCCGGGGATTGCTTGTAATGCTGACTTATCTACTGTTGTGATCGCAACTAATTCTCCTGTGTCCGTATTAAATGCTTCTGCATTTGCTAGGGAAATGAGCTCGGCATCACTAATACTAGCAATTTGATCTTTCTGAAGCATAAAATCATTTGCACCAACGATCTCTTTGTTTCCTGGAACGATGACGACTTGATCCTTTACAGTTGCCTTTACCGTTATGCTAGTCCCTTTTGCTGTTGCAAAAGTCACATTGTAAACACCATTTTCTGGCTTCAAGTTCGTTTTATCAACTGTTGTGACAGCTACTGCTGCGCCCGTATCGATATTCATTGCCTCGGCATTTGCTAGATCTATTAGCTCAGCATCGGTTACTGTTGTGACCTGACTCTTTGCAAGGATAAAATCGTTTGCACCAATCGCTTCGTTATTCCCTGGAACGATGACGACTTGGTCTTTCACTGTTGCCTTTACCGTTACACTTGTCCCTTTTTCTGTCGAAAATGTCACATCGTAAACACCTACTTTGGCTTCTATATCTGTTTTATCGACTGTTATGATTGGCACCGAAGCGCCAGTGTCTGTATTGAACGCTTCCGCATTGGCTAAATTAATTAGCTCGGCATCTGTTACAGTTGCCACTTGATCTTTTGTCAACATAAAATCATTCGCGCCAATTGCCTCTTTATTGTCTGGAACAATGACGATATTGTCCTTCACGGCCGCTTTGACAGTCACACTAGTTCCCTTTGTTGTTGCAAAAGTAACATCATAGACGCCAAGTGCTGGCTGTAATGCTGTTCTATTCACGGATGTAACAGCCACCGCTGCACCGGTTTCGGTATCCACTGCTTCTGCATTGGCTAAATCGATCAACTCAGCATCTGTAATAGTTGCTACTTGATCTTTATCCAACATAAAGTCATTTGCACCAATCGCTTCCTTATTGGCTGGAACAACGACGACATTGTCTTTCACTGTTGCTGTTACGGTGACACTTGTCCCTTTAGCTGTTTTGAATATGACATCATACACACCTACTTGGGCTTGTAGTCCTGTTTTATCGACTGTTGTTATAGCAACTGGAACACCCGTTTCAGTATTGACAGCTTCTGCTTTCGCTAGCTGAATTAATTCAGTATCTGTTATCGTCGCTACTTGATCTTTATCCAGCATAAAGTCATTCGCACTGATTGCTTCATTATTCGCTGGCACTACAACAACTTGATCTTTTACAGTCGCTTTTACCGTGACACTTGTCCCTTTTGTTGTCGCAAATTTGACATCATAGACACCTGGTTTCGCTTGCAAGGCTGTTTTATCAACAGTGGTAATCTCTACCGTCTCGCCTGTTGCTGTATTAATTGCTTCCGCTTCTGCTAAAGCAATTAAATCTGCGTTCGTGACAGTTGCTACATCATCCGTTGCTAAGATAAAATCATTTGCACCAATTGTTTCATTGTTCGCCGGAACAACGACCACGCGATCTCTAACTTCGATCGTAGCCGTCTTTGAAACATAGTCATTCTGGCCAACTGTTCCAAGCGTATATTTAACATCATAGCTTCCTTCCACACCAGCTTTTAAATTGGCCCAATCTGTTCCATCAATTGTTAACGGAGCATCTACCTTATTCCCATTATTAATTGAATATTCTTTTGTGATCGCTCTCAGTGAAGCTTCTGAGGTGAGCGTCGCCGCTACTACTTTGTCTACAATTACGTCTTGTGCATAAATACTATTCGTTCCGTCTATAGAACCTTCGCTTCCATCCGCTACTACACTGACTTTCAATGTGACACTTTTCGGTCCAAACGCGTAATTTATATCATAGATTCCAATTGTCCCTGCTTTAATATCATTCCATGAGGCGGCTGTAACGATAGGCGCAGGATGACTTCCATCTCCTGTTGTCACTTCTACATCATTAACTGCTATTAAAGCTTCTTTATTGGCTAATGCCTTTGCCTCCGTAACTGTTACGATGCCATTGATACCAGAGATACTAGTCTTTGAGCCATCATCTGTTATGGTTACTTCTACGGAATCTGTTACAAGCCCCGTCCCACTACCGTAACTAAATTGTAGCGTTACTTTTCCTGACCCTGTTGCATTTTTGACTGCCAAGTAATCTGCGTCGGATAAAATCGGTGCAGTGGTTGTTCCATCGCTTAGCGTCACAGCTGCTTTCGTTGCAGATATTAGTGCATTTTTATCTGCTAATGCATTCGCTGCTGCTAATGTCATCGCCACATTCTCAGCATATAAACCGTTTTTCCCATCTGGGGAAATGATCGTGCCATCTTTCACAACGGTAATCTTAACTGTTTTTGTTGCATAATCAGGGTTTCCATTTGTGCCTAAGGAATAAGTGACATCATAGCTGCCTACAGTTCCATTTTTTATCGCATCCCAATTACCTGATGTAATAGACACAATAGCAGGAGCTGAAATACCATTACTAGATGCAACTACCTTATTAACTGCTCTCAGTGTGTCCTCAGTTGTAAGCGTTTTCGCTGTTAGTTGGCTGACAACCACACTTTCAGCATAAACACTATTTTTTCCATCTGGAGAAACGATGCTACCGTCTTTCACAACAGTGATTTTAACAGATTTAGCTGCAAAATCGTCACCTCCAATTGTACCCAATGAGTAGGTTACGTCGTAGCTACCCTCTGTTCCTGCTTTAATAGCATTCCAATCTCCCGTTGTAATTCCTACATCGGCTGATGTATCAGTACCATTTGTTTTAGCTACTACTTTATTAATTGTTCGTAATGAAGCTTCTGACGTAAGCGTTCTTGCAGTTGCCTGATCTACGACTGCCTGCTCTGCATAAACTGTGTTACTACTGTCAGGCGATATAACCGTCCCAGTTTTTACTACGTTCACCTTAATGACATGGCTACCACCTAAAGCTGTTGTTAACGTCACATCATAAACACCAACTGTGTTTGTATCTAGACTGCCTCTTTGTACGGTTACAGTTACATCCGTTCCGTCACTTAATTTCTTTGCATATGCACCAGACTTAGTAATAATTTCTGCATCACTAAGGCTAGCCCCTTGTTCAACCGCAAACCCTTTTCCATATATGAGCACATCATTATTAGGGTCTACTGTGGTATCTTTATCTTTTACTGTTGCCTTTACTGTCGTACTAATACCACCAGCAGTAAATACAACATCATACACACCAGGTTTTGCTTGTATCGCAGAATAGTTAGCAGTAACAGGCACTGTAGCTCCAGTTGATACTTGCCATGCCTTAGCGTTTGCTTTGGCTATAACACTTGCTTCGGTTAAACCAGCCACTTCACTTGCATCTACAGTAAAAGGACTCGCACTAATGGCCACATCACCTGATATGACATTAACCACATCAACAATTGCTTCCTCTGTCGTCTTATTGAGATCACTATCTGTGACACTGAAAGTCACCTTCCAAGTGCCAGTCACACGACTATTGAATGTTGTTTCATTATTTGGCCCAAGCACTGTATAGGTAGTCGCTGAAGTTAAATCACCATCTTTCATATCAAAAGCAAACATACCTTCTCTTAGATCAACAGTCGATCCCTTTGTAACAATTTTGTCTGGTGCATAGATATAGGGTTTGGTAGCATCTATGTCAGTAGCACCATTTGGTGTGACAGCAACAGATTTTGTGATGGTCGTTGCTGCTGGCTTGTTGTCCAAATCCGTTACAGAGAAAACAACTGGGTAAACACCTAGAACATTCGTATTCACCGCACTACTATCGACTGTTATATTAGATGTAACAGCACCATCTTCCTGGTCCGATGCTGTAAGGCCAGAAGCCGTGACATAGTTAGGTGCTGTACTTCCTTTTTGAATCACGATGTTGTTTCCAGAACCCCAAGTTGGTGCATCATTTGCTGTTGGGACAGTTGGTGAACTAAAAATTTCTGGTAACCCAATTGGTGAGAGAATCTTACTGGTATAGCTCACTTTATGCGTACTAGTAGGATCTGTAAAAGTTCCAGTTAACTGCTGAGCAACGATATCAAATTCCACTGTGGCTGTATTCGTTCCAGTTAGTGATATCGGATAGTCATCCACATACGTTGCCGAGTCACCATTTACTTTGAAGTTCTTAATGGCATCTTTATCAAAATTGCTGGCTGTATCAACGCTATATTTAACTGTGTAATTATCTGATAATGCAGCCGAGTTTTTTATTGTTTCTTTCACATGCAACGTTTCCCCTTTATGAGCTGGATTTGCGCTCGTAACCTCAGTAACGCCATCTGCATGGTAAATCTTCTGCGTATCTTCTATTAGATAATTATCATAGGAAAAACTCTCGAATTCAGTTGTGAAAAAACCAGACTGGGCGCCAGTTGATCCGGTATATCCTATATATGCTTCCTGACTTGGTCCGAAAAGTGCCTCTATTTCAGTATCTGAAATCGTTGCACTAATCGTTCCCGAATCCTCTACGCTGACTGTCATCAAATTAGTAGAGGCATCCCAGGTCAGATCCACTGCCTTTTTTCCTCCAGTAATAGATTCTGTTGTTAAATCAGCACCAGCTTTTGCGTTTGCAATAGTACTTGGATAGGTCTGATCATCTAGGTATTCAATCGAAAAGTGTGGACCTTGATAGTTGGAACCATCTGGTTTTATTTCGAATCCTGGTACAGGGTAAGCAGAACCTGGAATATTTGCATAAATATCAAACTCTATAACAAGCATGTCCGAAACCCTTGAATCAAAGTTATATACACCCATATATGATCCACCATCGCCAGCATAACTGGATGAAACATTTTGGAAAGACAGGGTTATACCATCTGCCGCTTCAACACTTCCACCGAGATTCATCATGGTTTTCATGGTAAATGACTGCTTAAAGCTAATCTTTTCTTTTGACCAAATGGAACCTTGTTGCCCTCTTTCATCTGGCACGATAATGACCTGATTTGGATTATTTGGGTCAATACTAGAATCGCCTGTTGGTGCAGCGAAAAAATCTCCTAAATCCCCAATTGTATTCCCGCCAGCTGCTTCAGCTTCATCAATTACCTTATCAGCACTGTATATACCCAAACTTGGAAATACAAGTACAACAATCATGATAATTTTTAGAAATTGGTTCACTGATCTCTTATGACTTTTCTTTATCATTTTCGCTCTCATTCCTTTCCTTACTTAGAATCTTTTTTAATACCTTTGCCATTCTACTGGCAGAATTTTTTTATTTTGTCTGTAATTTATTCTCTTACACGCTACCAATTCAATCAATCTACTAGTTTAGAACCTATTTTGATAGGGGCTTTCTACAAACTGAAACTTTCTCTTTCTATAAAAATAAGGTGAGTCATGCCAAGTTGAAAAATTCACTTCTGCTCACTCTCTGCGGGAACATTTTCAAACGAATCTACCATTACTGTTGTAGGAAAGCCATAAGTCCCCGAGGTTTCTACCGCCCTTACCACAACAATATCACCTTCTCTTAGTGGTGCTGGCAAATCGGCCACCCATTCACCATCCAGATTAACCACACTAGTAACAGCATTATGCCTAGGAAGGACAATTTCTAAAAATCTTCCAGGCTCTCCTTTTCCAGAGATTGTTGTATCACCAGCATCGATATTATTAATCATTGGCGCTGGTATATTAAGATTGATGTTTCCCACAGTTTTCTCACTTTGATTTCCTGCTTGATCTACTACATAAGCCTTTAACTCCTCCCCCTCAGTATCCCCACTGATAATCTCCGTTTCTTCTCGACGATGCACTTGATAGCTAACAATAAAAAAAAGCAATGTTACGCTTGCAATCAGTCCACTTAATAGTGAGATAAATGTCGTTTTTGAAAATAGTTTGAGTACCCTAGTCTTCACAGAGACCAAATTCATTGTTGCTACACGTGATGTAGAACCTCGTATAATCCCCTCAAAAATCAATTCACTCTCATCT
Source organism: Caryophanales bacterium (assembly GCA_031554185.1). Classification (GTDB taxonomy): domain Bacteria; phylum Bacillota; class Bacilli; order JARBTR01; family JARBTR01; genus JAVBKE01. Next base: position 4,148 of record JAVBKE010000122.1, on the reverse strand, counting down.
GCAGCAAGTACGGACTTTTCTTGACTAAGAAGCTGTGCAAATATAATTGTGGAAATGATATCTTTACTTGATAAATGCCCGGACTGCTTCATTTTATTCAGCATCCGTTTTCGCGCCTTAAATAGTAAACTCTTAACCCCGCTAACAGAGGAATTTTGAATAGTTGCAATCTCTTTAATACTGAATCCTTGTAGATAAAAGAGTACGACAGCACTCCTTTGAGATTCGGTTAGCTCAGCGATCTCGTTTTGAATTAGCAAATGAACTTCCCTTACTTCAACGCCACTGGCTGGATCAGGAACAATTAAAACTTCTCCAATATCACATTCCCTCTGTAGTCTCTCCGTTGCCCTATCACTACGTCTTCTCTTCCGCCAAATATGCAAGCACTTCCGGTAACTAATTGCATACATCCAGCTTAAAACTTTTTCATTTTCTTGAAGATCACCAATCTTCTTAAAAGCCTGCACAAATGAATCCTGCAGAACATCCTTCGCATCTTCATCATTGCCCAACAGTTTAATTGAATACTGATAAATCGCTGGAGAAAGAGCATCATATAGCTCACGAAATGCTTCATCATCTCCTTCTTTCACTCGGTTTATTAGATCATCAAGCACTTCCTGTTCTAGGGAAATAGTGCTACGCTTAGGTTTCACTTGATCCCTCCTTTCTAAGAAGTGGTTCTCTGTTCTAAGATACCGCTCGTGAACAAAAGGTTGCCACTTTTTTTAAATTTTTTATTTTTTTATAACTTGCTGGAATAAGAGGAGAAATTGAACTGCCTTTGAAGCCTTTGAAGAGACTAAAAATAAAGATCGATCTGTTTTTAAGCCTACTTCAGTGGTTATAAATAAATGTCTTTACAGACTACACCAACAAGCTATTTTCAGATCGCAAAACGATAATTAAACCAGTTATGTAGAGGCATACCTTGTATACAAATCATAGGTAGTAGTAACATCGTCATTATAGATAAGCTCCTGCACGGATTAATGAACATGTTGACATAAAATCATCGAAATAATAAACTAATGAAAATGACAAAAATCAATTAGGATACAGTTAATTGTTTATTTTTTTACATTTATGAACTATAATCTGTAAATTAAGCAAGCATATTTTAGCGAGCAGTCCTCAGTTCTGCTAACACATTTTAACTATTAATCTATTAAATTATAACATTAATAGTTAATAATTAATCAACGGTTCAGTGAACAAAATAGTAATATTTAGAGTCTTTTTTAAGTTCAGTACGAAGGGGATGAGCAGCTAATGTGGAAACACCCAAGAAACATGTTCCAAAGAGCAGGTATTGGCCTAGTAGCTACTATACTAATACTTGCGCCATTTATTGTAGCAGATGTTTCTGCTTTTGGAGAAACAAATCAAACGCCAACTGCAAAAGCTAGTTCTTTGAAAAAATCTAAACCTAGCAAAATTTCAAAGGATAACTGGAATGCATTTCTGGATGAGGATGGACATCCGATGCTCAGGTACTACACGATTGATCAGGGAAAAGAAGATTACTACGAGTTTTTTGTACCTTCCCCTACTTATCCAGTGGATGCCACCGGATCATCAACTAGTAACACGACTTCTTTAATTACTATTGGTGAGGATCAGACGGCAATCGAGTTCAAAAATATGGCGATTACTTCGAGCTCACCCACTTCCCAAACCAGAACTTATTCGAATGATCAGGCAAGTATCAAAGTCAAGAGATCAATCAAGGTGCTTGATAACAACCGAACACAAATAGACACAACAATTAGCAATCAGCATACATCAAAAGTGGATGTCACATTTATGGAAGTGCTCGATACTGCTCCATTACTAAATGGTCATGGGCTACAGCCAGATGTACGGTATATGCCTTTTAACACGGGCATATCCTACAGTGCACCACAAGCAAGCTTCCGCTTTGAAGTGCAGCCAATTGTCAGCGAGGACAAAAATGCAACCAATAGCGTTAATATTGGGGCTTTTGGTGAAGAGTCCAGCCCTTTTACACCAGTAATCAATCCGAACACAAACCTTTCTGGTGCCAATAATCCCGCGACATATACTTATAGCGAGCGATTAAACTTGAACGGTAATGACTATGCAGAATTTTTATTTCCTAAAACAACCCTACAACCAGGGAAATCTGTATCCTGTTCATATGTGGTGTCAGTTGCTGGTACTGAATTTCCACCAGCACTGCAGCTAACTAATCCTACAGGAACAATTGATCAACCAATCATTGTTTCAGATGATACACTCCTAATTGAAGGAGACTGGCTTGATCCTGATTCTTCAAATGTCAGTGTTAGGGTCAAAGTAGATGATTATGACGAAAAGCAATTTATCACCGAAAAATCGCAATCCCCTAGTACAACAAATCATTTCAGCAAGAAGTATGATTTCTCTGACATCGCACCTGGCAATCATCAACTGACTTTTAGAGCGAAAGACTCAGCTGGCTTATATAGTTTACCGATTACGCTGTATGTCAATGTCAGTGGTTCAGTAGCGCCTATTGATGGTGAAACTGATCAGCTTAAGGACATAACACCACCTGATCCACCAACAATCAATCCTGTCGGGCCTCACGATAATATCATTACTGGAACTGGTGAGCCTGGCGGAACAATTATGGTCGAACTACCAAGTGGTGAGGTTGCCCCGGCCTTAATTGACGCCAATGGTCGGTGGATCGTTGAAATACCATCATTAGCCAGTACCCCTAAAACAAACTAAGATGATGGCAATTATTTCGATTTTTTTCAGAAAAAGCACCGCCAAATCTATCCGATACCGCTTTGACAGTGCCTTCAATTTAATCACAACCGAAGTGTAATGATTGTTTCAATACCCACATGACTAATTACAGTGATCCCTTTGTAACACTAAACAATTTGTTCTACAATTGATAGTCAAGCCATGTGCCAACTGTTACTCTGGGGCCAGGACGAATCACCTGGTAGCATCGTTCAAACACACTAGCTAACTTTTCCTCAGAAATTCGGATCCAGAGGTCCAAACCTCCCTGAAGGCTGAAAGATGCTGACATTCACGGTCCGATATAGGTAGATGGCTTCACATTTGCAGTGCCTGCTTCCACTCGGTTTCATTTGCACCGTAGGTATAGGCCATCACATTTGCAGGCGTAAATTTGAGAATATCCGATCCTAAGATCACATCTGGTTTTGGAGAATTGAAGATTGCTAATAAATGTGTGTTGTTTGTGGTGGCAATTTCATAGTGCCACCAGCCACGTGGAATATTAACCACTTGTCCAGGTACTACGGCATAATTCAACAAACGCTTTGTATAGGGATTGAGTATCGAAATCGCTGCTGTACCAGCAATACAGTAGACTAACTCAGATGCATTTTGATGATAATGGGGTTCAACAATATTACCATTACCGAGGAAAATGTCGAGCAAAGACGTCCCCTCTAGCGTGTTTAGCTGATCAGCACCCATGATATTAATGAAATTACGGGAGTCTTTTTGAAAAAAAGGACTCTTATTGACGTCAGCAGCAAATTGAACATTTGAGGCGGTGTAATCTATGTTCGAGGTCATCGTTTCGCCCACCTTTAACTGATATGTATTGCCAGTTTATGAATGCACCTAGGCTTTGTGCCTATTTTAAATTTCGCGAACCATCTTTCATAATTTATACCCACCATCAGTGTCAAAATGATGGTGGATATCTTTGACTGCCCCAAAATTTAGGCGTATATTGTGCTTATGTTTGACTTCCCTAATTCTTTTGCACATCAGATGAAGGGCTTTTATTTTCTTAATGATAAATAAAACTAGAGGAGAAAACAATGAGAATTGCAGAGGGTTACTATCCATTTACAAACAATGATGATCAAGTAATGTCCAAAAAACTGTATTATGCCGAGGTACTTGAACTTATGGCCCCGCACGGAATGGTTCACCCAGTCTTATTATGGGATGACAACGAGGTCGTGCTTATCGATACTAATTTCCCACTACAAATTGAACCGCTTCAGGATGCGATTCGTGAAGTAGGCTTTACACTTTCACAAATAACGAAAATCATTTTGACACATCAAGACATTGATCATATTGGATGCGTGAAGGAAATTCTTGCGGCATCACCAAACTGCAACGTATTAGACTCCGAA